>JAICYT010000289.1 GCA_025934075.1 Gemmatimonadaceae bacterium | reverse complement strand
GGTGGTTACATAGGCGGGAACCTTCTCAACGCCTGAGAATGTCACTGTGCCGGTCTTCGAATCGAGAGATTTGATCGCCACCGGACTCGCCGAAAGATCCGGAGTATCCCAAAGCGCCACGACGATTTTGTGCTTCGCGTCAACGGTCCCACTGCCGGTGTAGGTCACCTGAACTTCGATAGTCCGGCCACCAGGGGTCGTTTGCGAAACGGCTGGAGCGGCCAATGCCGTCCCGAGAACGGACATTACGAGCAAAACACGGAGGCGCTTGTTCATTGTGGCTCCTGCGCGAATTTGGGCCTGACCCGATCTTGATTGACGCGGAAATGATCTCCTCACGTGGTTGGATGCAAGCGTCAAACCCACATCGTTCAGCGGCGGTACCTCAGTTGTGCGGGTCCACAAGCCGGGAGCTTTGGCCTTGCGTCGACGGGGCAGCCTTGACTCGCCTTCTGCGTTATGCGCGCAGCGCTTCGGACGGCTCGACTGCCGCGGCGCGGCGCGCCGGAATCCAGCTCGCGAGAAACGCGACGACGAGCAACGCGACACATGTCGCGCCGAGCACGAGCGGGTCCGTCGGGCTCACGTCGTATAGCAACCCGCGCAGAAGGTGCGTGACGCTAACCGCGCAGACGATCCCGATCACCACACCGATTGCGCCGAGCGTCACACCCTGGCGTGAAACCATTCGGCGGACATCCAGCGGACGCGCGCCGAGCGCGATTCGAACCCCGATCTCTCGCTGCCGGAGACTCACACCGTAGGCCATGACACCATAGATCCCGACGGCGCCCAGAATCAACGCGAGCCCGCTGGCGATTGCCAACAACAGCAGCGTCACCCGCGCTCGCGCCGAGGCGGCGCTCACGATGCTGGTGAGAGAATGCTCATCGTACGTCGGGAGCGCCGGATCGAGCGAGTGCACCGCCTGACGGAGGGCGGACAGCGTCGTCGCATTCTCGCGATCGGTACGCGCCAACACCGCGACGAAGTGCTCAACCTGCATCTTGTCGTCATAATACCCAGCGAGAGGAACATAGACAGCGTCGTTGGCCGGTTGATCGAGGGCATCGAAGTGAACGTCACCCACTTCACCGACCACCGTCCACCACGGACCGTTGATGCCCGGCCTGATGCGCTTGCCCAACGGACTCACGCCGGGCCAGTATCGCGCCGCGAACGCATGGCTGACGATCACCTCGAGGAGCGGCCGTGCGGGATCGATGGGTCCGAAGGTGCGTCCAGCGATGAATGGGATTCGCATCGTCTTGAAAAATTGTGCGTCGACGCTGGGAATGAAGTGCGCACGCGGAACGGCATTCGGCGGAAGCGGGTGATCCTCGATGCCGACCACCGTGTCGTTGTGATCGTTCGTGAGCGGCACCCAGTTCGTGATCGTCGCGTCGCGGACACCGGGCAGCGCGCGCACCTTTTCGAGCAATCGGTCGTGGAAGCTCAGCGTGGCGGCAACGGATGTATAGTTGGCTGCTGGCAATGCGTAACGCGCCATGACGACTCCGCTCGGATCGAAGCCGGGCTTGACAGCCTGCAGCCGCGCGAAGCTGCGCGCGAGCAATCCCGATACGGCGACCAGCACGAGCGCAAGAGCAACCTGCGACACGACCAGCGTGCTCCGCGCCCATTGTCGCCGCGCTCCGGCGGTCGAACCGCGACCGGCCTCGCGCAACACGAGAGCGATTGGCACGCGTCGCGCGCGAAGAACCGGGATGAGGCTCACGAACATGGCGCAGAAAACGCTCACGCCAAGCGCGAACAGCAGCACACCGCCTTCGACGCGCACTTCCTGAAGCCGGGGAATGCCCAAACCACTGCCGGCCGTCGTTGCCACCTTCACACCGAGCAGCGCGAGCAGCACGCCAAACACGCCGCCGCTTGCGGCAAGCACGAAGGATTCACTCAACGCTTGGGCGATGATGCCGGCAAGGCCTGAGCCCAGCGCGCTGCGCACCGCGAGCTCGAGCTGTCGGCTTTCACCGCGCACGAGAAACAAATTCGCGACGTTTGCGCACGCGATCACCAATACGAGCGACACACTGCCGAGAAGAATCCACAGCAGTCGCGAGATGTCGCCGACGATGGAGTCACGGAGAGGCATCACGATCGG
>JAICYT010000084.1 GCA_025934075.1 Gemmatimonadaceae bacterium | reverse complement strand
CAGCTCTGCGTCATCGAGTAGTCGACCCCGAGCTCGAGGCCGCGGCGAATGATCTGCGCTTTGGTGAGGTCGATGAGCGGCGTGCGGATGTGGATGGTGTTCGTGCCTTCGACGCCGCCCCGGGTAGCGAGGTTCGCCATCCGTTCGTAGGCGGCGACGAACTCTGGGCGACAGTCCGGATAGCCCGAGTAGTCGAGCGCGTTGACGCCGATGAAGATCTCCGTCGCCTCGAGTACCTCCGACCAGGCAAGCGCGAACGACAGAAAGATGGTATTGCGTGCGGGGACATAGGTGATCGGGATCTCCGCTTGGCTCATGTCGCTCACGTCGCGGTCTTTCGGGACGGCGATGTCGGTCGTGAGCGCGGAGCCACCGAACACGCGGAGATCGATGTCGGCGATGACATGATTGCGTATGCCGTAATGATTCGCGATTCGCCGCGCTGCCTCGATCTCGCTCGCGTGTCGTTGCCCGTAGCGAAAGGTCATTGCGTGCACGTCGAATCCGGCGTGGACTGCGTGTGCGAGGAGGGTGGTGGAGTCGAGGCCCCCGCTGAGCAGGAGTACCGCCTTCCGAGAAGATGCTGTCATCGTGAGGAGTTGGTTTGACCCTGCGTCGGGTCTCCCGAGTGAGCAGGCATCCTAAGGACTTGCCGCGGAGCCCTGCTGCAGGGGATAGAGCTGACGCGTTGGCCTGCTCCCGATTGCGGGGAGACTACCGGCGAAGCGCGGCGTCGAAATCCTCTTTCAGGTCCTCGATGTGCTCGAGCCCGACGGAAACGCGGAGAAGGTTCTCCGGCGCACGTGTTGTCGGACCCTCGACCGAAGCACGGTTCTCGATGAGACTCTCCGTTCCGCCCAAGCTCGTCGCCTGCGTGAACAGTTTCAGCCGGCTCGCGATGGCGATCGATTCCTGGCGATCGGCGCCGACTTGCACCGCGAGCATGCCACCGAAGCGAGTCATCTGACGGCAGGCGATCTCGTGGGCCGGGTGCGACGGCAGGCCAGGGTAGTGCACTGCCTCGACACGGGGATGTGCCTCGAGGAACTGCGCGAGAGCCATCGCGCTCGCGGACTGCGCACTGACGCGCAGCGGCATCGTGCGAATGCCGCGCATGGTCAGCCAACATTCGAATGGCGACGGCACCGCGCCGCCCGACATTTGGATGCTCAACACGCGCTGGAACAATTCGCTATCATCGCGCGCGATGAGCGCTCCACCGAGGATGTCGCTGTGGCCGCCCAAGTACTTCGTCGTCGAGTGCATCACGATGTCGGCGCCGCGGCCGAGCGGGCGCTGGAGGACTGGCGTACCCCAGGTGTTGTCGACGGCGCAGAACGCATCTGCCCGATGGGCGATGTCGACGACGCCAGCGATGTCGATGACCCGCAGCAATGGATTGGAGGGCGTCTCGACCCAAATCAATCGAGTGTTGGACTGGACGGCCTTTTCAACGGCGGCCAGGTCGGTCATGTCGACGATGGAGAGGTCGAGGCCCCACGGTCCGAAAACGTCGCGGGCGAGCTTGATCGTGCCGAAGTACGCGTCGTCCGGAACGATGACGTGCGCGAGCGGTCCGAGGGCGTGCAACAGCGTCATTGTCGCCGCGGAACCTGACGAAAAGGCGGCGGCGAGCGTTCCTCCCTCGAGCTGGGCCAGACACTGCTCGAGCGCGGCGCGGTTGGGGTTGGAATACCGCGAATACAGGTAGCCTGCTCTGTAGCTGCCGTCCGGCTCGCGCGCGAACGTCGTCGACATATGGATGGGCGGCGTCACCGCTGCGGTTGTCGGGTCGACGTCGTGGCCGGCGTGCACGGCGAGAGTTTCGATGCGCATGGCCCACAAACTCGGTCCTCGGGCGATTCCACGCAACCGGTACAGCCCTTACGCAGCGTGCCACCAAGCAGCCACGTACTCGACATAGATTCAACGGGTCGGGCTTTCCCAATTCTCCACCAAACCTTACGCAGGACTCACCGTGAACCGACTTTCTCACGCATTGAGCGCCGTGGCCGTGCTCGGTCTTCCAGCTGCCGTCGCGGCGCAGAATCGGAAGACGCAGCCGGTGACGCATACGCCACAGCCTACGGTTGCCGCGATCACCGCCGCCGATCTCAAGACTCGCCTCTACATCTACGCGGCCGACTCGATGGAGGGTCGCGAGACGGGGACGCGTGGCCACATCAAGGCGACGAACTACATCGCGGCGCAACTCAAAGCACTCGGCCTCAAGCCGATGGGCGACAACGGGACCTACTTCCAAAATGTCCCAGTGGTCCGAAGAGCCCTCGACCCGGCGTCGACGATCACCGCCGATGGCGTGACGCTGCGCGCGGGTGCTGATTTCTTGGCGCAGGCTGGTCGCGGGCGTGTCGTCGCAAACGCGTTTCCGTCGGGACAGGTCGTTTATGCGGGCACCGCCGGCGAAAGTACGCCGCTGATTTCGCCTGAGCAGGCTGCTGGGAAGATCGTCCTGTATCGACAAGCAGCCGGCGGGCGCGGGGGACGAGGAGGACGTGGCGGTGGCGGATTCGGTCGCGGCGGTCTGCAGATCGCCGGAGCGGCGGCTGTCATTCCAATCGCCGACTCGATCAGCGCACAACAGGCTGCGGCCGCGCTTCATCCGCGCGAAGGCCAGGTTCAGCTCAAGGGTGAGCCGGGTGATTCGGCGATCGCAGGCATCAGTCTCATCAGCCGCCGCGCCGCGGAGCAGTTGCTCGGTGCGTCACTCGACGGCATGGCGCGCGGGACCACCGGCAAGACGATCAAGGCGGATCTCAAGTTCATCGACACCGACGCGCCGGCGCGCAACGTCATCGCGGCGTACGAGGGACACGACCCCAAGCTCAAGGGCGAGTGGGTCGCGATGGGCGCGCACAACGATCACATCGGCATTCGCGCGGCGGGTCCAGTCGATCACGATTCGCTCCATCTGTATGCGCAGGCCGCGTATCCGATTCGCGAACGCATCGCGCTGTACGACCTCGAGAATCATGTGTGTGGCGGACGCCAGCAGACGAACTGCAGTCCAGCGACGGCAACGCAGCAGGCGCACCTCGATTCACTCAACGGGCAGATCGCGGCGATCCACATCAACCTCGACAGCGTGCGCAAGGCGAATGGCGGTGTGCGTGCTGATTCAATCAACAACGGCGCCGACGATGACGGCTCCGGCACCGTGACCCTGCTGGAAATCGCCGAGCGATTCGCGAAGGAGAAGCCGAATACGAAGCGCTCGATGTTGTTCGTGTGGCACGTGGCCGAGGAGAAAGGTCTATGGGGATCGGCGTACGTGACCGATCATCCGCCTGTCCCGCGCGACTCGATCGTCGCGCAGCTCAACATGGACATGGTTGGTCGCGGCGCGGCGACGGATTTGTTCGAGGGCGGACCGAACTATCTGCAGCTCGTGGGTTCACGGCGCGTGTCGACGGAGTTGGGCGATCTCGTCGAGCAGATGAACAAGCAGGAGAAGGTGCCATTCACGTTCGACTATCAGTACGACGCGAACGGGCATCCCGAGAACATCTATTGTCGCAGCGATCACTTCAATTACGCGCGCTATGGCATTCCGATCGTGTTCGTGACGACCGGTTTACACGGTGACTATCACCAGGTCACCGACGAGCCTGAGTACATCGACTATCCGCACATGGCGAAGATCGGAAACTTCATGTACCGCCTTGGGCAGCATGTGGCCGACATGGATCACCGACCGAAGGTCGATCATGCGGTCGGCGATCCGAAGGCGAGGTGCCAGCAGTAGCAGTCGAACGGTGGAACGGTGGAAACGGTGGAACGGTCGACCCTTCCACCGTCAAGTTCCACCTCAGGTCTTTAGCCCGCCCACCAGCTCTCTCAATTGCGTTGACCCGGCCAGCAGCACGTTGCTGGCCGATGTCATTTGCTCGCAGGCCGCGCTTTGTTCTTGCGTCGATGCGTTGACCTGCTCCGCGGCGGCCGCGTGTTGTTCCGCTGTCTTCGCAATCGATTCGAGACCACTCGCCGCGCTCGTCACAGCGAACGCGTTCGCCTCGGCGGCGCCGGTCACGCCGACGGCGGCGACGCGCGTGCGTTCTGCCGCATCGGTGATGACGCGGAGCGCAGAGTCGATGTCGCGCGACACGCGCTCGATCTCGCCGACGCTCACCGCGCTCGCTTCCATCGCGCGCGCGCTGATGGCCACGCGCGCGGTCACTTGACCGGTCATCGACACGATGTCATCGGCCGCCTTCTGCGACTGCTCGGCGAGTTTCCGCACTTCGTCCGCGACGACCGCGAAGCCGCGGCCCGCATCGCCGGCGCGCGCGGCCTCGATCGCCGCGTTGAGCGCGAGAAGATTCGTCTGATCGGCAATCTGACCGACGGTGGCCACGAACTGGCTGATGTCCGCAACGGTCGCGCTGAGCGCGCGAATCTCCTCGGCGGCTCGCTCGACGCCATGCTTCACGTCGACGAGAATGCCGAGGGAGCGATCGACATCGAGGCGCTTGGCCTGCGCCGCGCCTTCGATGCTGCGAGCGAGATCGGTGACTTCGGCGGAGCGTTGCTTGACACCGTCGGCGGCTTCGCGAATCGCTTGCAGCGTGTCGTCGACGCTGCGCAACTGCTGCACCTGCACCTCGGCGCCGTGTGAGACTTCCGTCATCGCGCTCGCCATCTGGCTTGCCGAGAGCGAGATCTGCTCCGAGACCGACGCGAGATCATGCGCCGAGCTCGAGACGTCTTTCGCCGTGCGGACCGTAACCGAGACGACCCGCGACAGCGACTCCGCCGTGTGATTCATTGCCGATGCGAGGATCGCGAACTCGGTTGGCATCTTCCCATCGATGCGGCTCGACAGATCGCCCTCGCTCAACGCGCGCGCGTGCTGTACGAGGATGTCGAGTGGTTCGCCAATGCGTCGCACCGTGTACATCACGACGATCATGCCGATGACGAGCGCGAACCCGATGATGGAGAGGAGCCAGCGAGATCGTCGATCGGTTTCCGCGGCCAATCCGTTCTTTGCCGCGGCGACGCGATCGGCTTTCAGTCGGCCGAGTCGGTCGATGCCATTGAGCATGTCGTCGATCGGACCTCGCGCTTGCGCGGCCGCTTTGCGTGCGTCGTCCATGCGACCGAGGTCGGCAAGACGATGGGCAACGGCGTAATCGACTTCCATCGCCGACAGCTTATTGTCGATCGATGCGACTGTCGCCACCTCGGCGGCGGTCTGATCTGGGCGGTCGTTCATCTCGCGCTGCACTGCGTGCGCGGCCCATCCGTATTTTCTAAACGCGTCCTGTGCGGCGCTGTCGCGCGTCTCGAGATATCGGGCGCCCGCTTCGATGGTCTTCGTCGCGTTGGCCGACAAGGCGCTCGCGAGTCGCGCCTCCGACTGCACTTCGGCGAGTGACTGATTGATCGTCGTCGCCATGGCGGTGAACGAGCGACGCGCGACCGCACCGGCCACCACCAGGAGCGCAACGAGAACGCCGAAGCCGAGCCAAAGTCGGCCGCGAATTGTGTTCAGTCGGCCCAAGTCGAACGTTCTCATTGGCCGCTCTCCACCTGGAGGGCGCCCTGATGCACGCGGGTCAACACCATGCCTTTGCCGACCGGATCGCCATCCGGACGGAATCTGATCACGCCGGTGACGCCGTGATACGCGTTCTCTTCGGTCAGGTTCGCGAGGAAGTCACGAATTTTCTGGCGATCGGGTCCGACTTTGACGACGGCCCACGCGAGCATCTTCGTCACGTCGTAGGCGAGTGCAGCATGGCCTTCGGGAAGCGCATGGTAGCGCTTCTCGAACGCGTCGACGAACGTTTTTACTTCCGGGCGAGGATCCTGCGCGCTGAACGGCGCAGTGACGTACACGCCTTCCGCTTTCGGATCCGGCGCCAAGGCCTGCCAGCCGTCGCTGCCGACGATCGCGGCGGCCAGTTGCTGGCGACGCGCTTCCTTGAGAAATGCCAAGCCTGATCGATCAGTGCCGGCGACGAAGACGAGATCCGCCTTCTCATGCTTGAACCACGTGACGTACGGCTCGAAGTCCTGGTCAGCTGTGTCGTCGATTGGATCGATGCCGATGATGTCTCCATTGAACGCCTTCCGGAAATTTTCGGCGAGTCCTCGACCATACGCGTTGTTCTCGTACAACACCGCGACGCGCTTCTGTCCGAGCTTGGTCACGAACTTCGCCAGACTGATCGCGTTCGCGGAATCGCTCGGGATGACGCGAAACGTCCATGAGGAAATTCCGGTGAGCATCGGCGATGTCGCGGTCGTCGCCACCGCGACGAGATGCTTATCGTACAGGTGGGCCGCCGCGACCATGGCGCCCGAGTTGACGTGTCCAATGACGGCGACGACGCGCTGCGTGGTATCGAACTCCTGCGCGATGGCGGCCGCCCGGCTTCCGCGCGCCGAGTCGTCGGCGAACATGATCTCGAGATGCCGCTTGCTGGACCAATCGGAGCTTGCGTTGATCTCGTCAGTCGCGAGCTCGATGCCTTGCTTTGTGACGATGCCGTTCAGCTGATCGAGAGGTCCGGCGGCGCCCAACGTGACGGTGGTCGAGGTGGCGTGCGAGCACGACGCAAGGGCGCTGAGTGCGGCGAGAGCTGTGAGTGCGAGGATCTGCTTCGGGAAGAGCGAGAACATCGATCACGAGGGTTGGAATGACCGCACTAACCGCGTTGCCGGGCACAGCGAAGACGACACACGAGCCTGGCATGTAACAGTGGAGGCGATGGCATCTTACCTGCCCTCAGGCGTTTACCAGTTTCTCGGGAGCGACATGAAGGTCTTGGTCACGGGAGGGACGGGAATCATCGGAGAGGCGGCCGTGCGAGCGCTGCATCGGCGGGGACACGACGTGCGCGTCCTCAGTCGGCACGCCGGCCGCGACCAGGCATGGTGGCCTCAAGGCGTCGAGGGTTGGGCGGGCGACATCTCCGACGAGAAATCGATCCGCGGAGCCGGCGAAGGCTGCGACGCGATCCTGCATGTCGCCGGCATCGTGGAGGAAGAGCCGCCTCGCCGGACGTTCCAGGCCGTCAACATCGACGGCACACGATACGTCGTGCTCGAGGCGGAACGCTCGGGCGTTCGCAAACTCGTGTTCGTATCGTCACTCGGCGCTGAACGCGGTCAATCGGCGTACCACAAATCGAAGTGCGTCGCGGAGGATGTCGTCCGTTCGTTTACTCGCGATTGGGCCATTCTTCGACCGGGAGCAGTCTACGGACCGGGCGACGCGCATTTGTCCGTGCTCTTACAGATGATTCGCACGCTCCCAGTGATCCCGACGATCGGCGACGGTAGCCAACCGTTCCAACCGATCTGGCATGAAGACTTGGCGGAAGCGCTGGTGGTTGCACTGGAGCGCGAGGAGATTCGTTGTCAAACATTGGACATCGCGGGACCGGAGCTCACGTCGCAGAACGATTTGGTGGCGCGATTCCGTGCGATCACGAAGCGCGATCCGGTGCAGGCGCCGCTGCCGGAGTTCGCCGCGTCACTCGGATTGCGAGCGCTCGATGCAATTGGCGTCGATGTTCCGTTCAGCGAAGCGCAACTCGACATGCTCGTCGAGCGAAACGTGATTCCAAGCGGTCGGCCGAACGCATTGACCGATGTTTTCGCGATCGTCCCGACGCGACTCGACGACGGCCTGCGCAGGCTTGCCGACGAGCAGCCCGCGCAGTTGCCTTCGGACGGTGTTGGTGATCTCACGCGAAAGCGATTTTGGGTGGACATGCGTGGCGGTCGATTCGACGCTGATGCTCTGTTCGAATATGTCCGCGAACATTTCGCCGAGTTGTTACCGCCGACCGTGCAACTGAAGGCCGACGCGAGCCGTTCGGCGCAGATCGAAGAGGGCGCGACGCTGACGCTCGAGATTCCCGTGCGCGGTCACGTGCAGGTGCGCGTGTGTGAGGTCGAGGAACGACGTATCACGCTCTTGACGGTCGCTGGCCATCCGCTGGCCGGCGCAGTGCGATTCCTGGTCGAATCGCGCGGTGACGCGGTGCGATTCGAGATTCAGGTGTACGACCGTCCGGCGTCGATGATCGACCAGCTCCTGATGCGGGCGGCTGGGGGGTTTCTTCAGCGCGCGGCGTGGATTGCGCTGGCGACGAACGTCGCACGAGTGCAGGGCGGTGAAGCGAGCCGGGTGCAAATGTCCGAAGAGCAGCTCGACCAACACGAGCTCGACGTCGTCGACCGGTGGGCGACGGAGCTCAACGTTCAGCTATCGCGAAACTCGACGTCGAGCGGTCGCGATTGACAGTGTTCGCCGCAGCCAAGGCGATATCGGTTGCGCGCGAACCATTTGTAGACGCGATCGGCAATCGTGCGAACGAGCGGGATCTTGAAGATCCACGATGCGAGCTTGCCCTTCGGAAGAATGTTGAGCAATTGCTCGATCGCCGCGGCGCCTTGCCACGTGCGTCCTCCCGGCCCAATGAGTTGTAGGGCTTGTGCGTAGGCGCGCGCCGGAATCCATGGGAATCGTGCTGTGACGCCGGCTGCTTGTGACGGCACGATCTCTATCTGCCCGTCGCGATCCCATTTGCGCAGGACGTTCGCCAATCGCGTGCACACCTTGCACGTGCCGTCGTAGACGCAGGTGTACGGACGACCCAATCCTTTCGTCGCGTCCTGGCCGCGGATCGTGAATCGGACGACGGGGATCGTGGCTGTCATCGCGCCATCGACTCGACGGCGTCCGGCGGCGTCGCTGACGTGACGGGCGCTGGTGTCGCGGTCCCGTCGATCTCGATTGTCGGCGGATGCTGGAAGGTTGCGTGGATGGTGCACAGCTCCGCGACGCGCTTTGCGGCCTCCAAGCGTTTGGCGGGGAGCGAGGGCCAATTGAATCGCAAGTCGTAGCGATCGACGCGATGTGGATCGTCGGCGAACGTCCAAGCGACATCGACGCTCAGACCTTCGGCATCCAGCTCGGCGTGCTCGGCCCATGCATACAGCACCGACCACGTACAGTACGCCAGCCCACTCGCCATCATATGAAAGGGCGAGTAGCTCTGTTCCGCCGTCAGGGCTTCGATCGTCATTGGGCCAGGGATCGGCTCGAGGCGGATGGAATGTTCGGAAAGCAGCGTGATCTTCACGGCAAACTCGGGGGCAACGGTCGAGGTCAGGAGCGACTTGTCCACGTTCGCAATGTCCACGCCCGGTTCGGATCATTTCAAAAAACCGCGGAAGCAGGCTCGGGTTCGGCAAGTAGCTGCCGATACTGAGCAATGGCGACTGTCACGTTGCCGGTCTCTCGCCGCTTTGGCGTGCCGACTTCCACTGATCAACTGCGCTGAGGTTCGGCGACGATGACGCCCTCGGTCGACCAACTGATCGAACAAGCACAGCTTGCCCAGAACCACGGTGAGCTCGACCGCGCTGAGGCGCTGTTTTCGCAGGTGCGCGGTCAAGCGATCGAGGTCGGCGACAAGCGCGCGGCCGCGCTGTCCGCGCGCCGTCTTGGCGTTATCTCGCTCTTGCGCGGCGATCACGACGAAACGCTGCGCCACTATCGGACAAGCCTCAACGAGTTCCGCGCGCTCGGCGCGCCGAAAGATGTTCTCGTCGCGTTGAGTGATACCGGAATGCTGTGCACGGACCTCGAGCGGTGGGACGATGCCGTGTGCGCGTTCGATGAAGCGGTGGAGATCGCGGATGCACTTGGCGACATTCCGGCGCGCGTCCTCCTCGAAGTGAATCGCGCCGAGCTCGAGATCGCGCGACGCGATTTCGTCGCCGCGCGCGCAGTGTGTCTCTCGGCCGCACAACTGTCCGCACGAACGCCCGATGCGTGCGCCCTCGGCGAGATCGAGCGGCAGCAAGGGGCAATCGCGCGCGAGCTTGGAGAGTTGCCCGCGGCGGATCGACATTTCGAGCGTGCGCAGGAGATCGCCGCATCACGAGGCGACTTGCTGCTCTCGGCGGAAACGGCACGGGAGCATGCGGACCTTTGCTCGCGCCAAGGCCGATACCGCGACGCGCTCCTGCATCTCAACCGCGGGCATCAAATCTTTTCCGAGCTCGTTCTCGCGCGCAACGTCCCCGACATCGAGCGACGCTACGCGCGTCTCGAGCGGCATTTCATCGACGCGGTACGCCATTGGAGCGGGTCCATCGAATCGAAGGATCGCTATACGCAGGGACATTGCGAGCGAGTCGCCGATCTCGCGTGCGCGCTCGCGTTGCGCGCCGGCATCGCGACGCGCGAGCTCTTTTGGATTCGAATCGGCGCGTTGGTGCACGACGTGGGCAAGCTGATCATTTCGCCCGAGCTCTTGAACAAACCCGGCAGGCTGGCTCCCGACGAGTGGGATCTCGTCAAGCGTCATCCGACCGCAGGGGTCGAGATGCTAGCCGACATGAATTTTTCCGGCGATGTCATCCCGATGGTCCGATCGCACCATGAACGGTGGGACGGGCGCGGCTATCCCGACCAGCTCGTGGCCGACGCGATTCCGCGTGCGGCGCGCATGCTGTGCATCGCCGATGTCTACGACGCGTTGACGTCGAAGCGCAGCTACAAGGGCGCGTTGTCGCACGAGGCGGCCATGGCGATCATGCGCAGCGACGTCGGGAAGCAGTTCGATCCTGAGATCTTCGCGGATTTCGAGGACGTGATGCGCACGCGCGCGCCATCGCTGCGCCATCGCGCCGCGGTCGAATACAAGGCCGGACCTCAGTCTGGCGTGCGCGCGCTCAGAGTCTCGGGCCCATCGGACGATCTCACCGGTCTGCTGATGCGCGGCCCATTCATCGAGATGGCGAACAAGATTCTCGGCGAGCGTGGGCCGTTCGCGACCGTGTCCCTCATCGTCATCGACGTCGACGAATTCAAGAAGGTGAATGATGCGCACGGCCATCTCCAGGGGGACGCGGTTCTGCGTGTCGTGACGGGGACGCTGCGCGAACTGGCGGCGTCGACGGGAATCATCGGGCGTTATGCGGGCGACGAGTTCGTCATCCTCTTGCCGCATGCGCCGGCCGACGAGGCCGCGGAG
Organism: Gemmatimonadaceae bacterium; assembly: GCA_025934075.1. Classification (GTDB taxonomy): domain Bacteria; phylum Gemmatimonadota; class Gemmatimonadetes; order Gemmatimonadales; family Gemmatimonadaceae; genus JAQBQB01. The sequence continues at coordinate 5,535 of JAICYT010000084.1, read as the reverse complement.
TTGGCGGAGCGCATCCGCTTGACCGTCCGACAAGCATCGGTGCCGCTACGTGAACACTCGGGGTCGAGCTCGGTCACGCTGTCGCTCGGCGTAGCGGCCGCGCGACCGGAGCACCGCGACTTCGACTCATTGTTCGCGGCGGCCGATCGTGCTCTCTACGAGGCAAAGCGGCGTGGGCGCGATACGGTCGTCACGACGACCGAGGCCGAGGAAGGCGAGCACGCCCCAGCGATCGATCTCAAGCAATTCGTTGGTCGCGACTCCGAAATCCGGCGTCTAATTCGCTTGCTCGACGAAAGCGTCAATGGGTCGCCGCTCCTGGTCTCGGTTGTCGGCGAGGCGGGCGTCGGCAAGTCGACGCTGGCACGTCGGTTGACCACCGAGGCGGCGATTCGCGGCGGATCGCTCGTCGCTGGTCGTTGCAGCGAAGCCGACGCGAAAGCGCCGTACGCGCCATGGGCGGAGGCGATCTCGGCGCTGCACCGAATGGGCGTGGTTGCGCGAAAGGAGTGGTCCGAGCTCTCCCGGCTCGCACCGGCAATTGCCGCGGGCGCCGTCGGGGGAAGCGTGAACAAGTACGCATTGTTCGGGGAGATCGTCGCGTTCCTGCGAGTCGCCGCGGCGACCGCGCCACTGGTGATTCTCATCGACGACATGCAGTGGGCGGACGCCGGCACGTGGGACGTCCTCGAGCACGTGATGACGCAGGTCGAGCATGAGCGAATTCTCATCTGCGTGACGATGCGGACGGAGGATACGCACGGCGAAGCCGTCGAGCGCCGTCACCGACTGGTGCGCGATGAGCGATTTCACGAGATCCAACTGCGACGACTCAGCGACGCCGAACTGAGTCAATGGTTGTGCGGCGTGCTGGGCGGCGAAACCAGTTCCGGGCTGCTTGCCTTCTTGCGGCGCGGCTCCGAGGGGAATCCGCTCCTTGCGACGCAGATCGTCCGAATGCTGCTCGACGACAACGCCGTGCGGTACGAGCATGGACACTGGGGTCTTCGCGCTGATGGCGACGCAAAGCTGCCGTCCGCGCTCTCGGGGCTCATCGATCGCCGGCTCGAGCGCCTCTCGCAGGTGACGCGTCGCATTCTCAATACCGCCGCCGTGATCGGGCGTGACTTCGACATGGACCTCGCGATCGCGGCGGGTGCGGGTACCGAAGACGAGATGCTCGACGCCATCGATGAGGCGATCGCGCATGCGGTGATCGAACCGGTGGCCGATGCGTCCACGGGCCATTTTGCGTTCACGCATGGATTGCTGGTCGACGCGGTGCGACGCTCGATAAATCCCCGCCGCTTGGCGCGAATCCACGAGCGGATCGGTCAAGCGATGGAGCAGCGGACACCGAACAACGCGGCGGAGATTGCGAGTCACTACGATCAGGCGGGCATTCCGGAGAAGACCTACCGTCACGCGATGGCTGCCGGCGACGGCTCGCTCGCCATCTATGCGCATGGAGAGGCGCGCAAATTCTTCGAGGTGGCGGAGCGTGTCGCCACCGACTCAGTGGATCGCGCCTGGGCGCTGCATCGACTCGCTGAAGTGGCGGAGACCGAAGGACGTCACGCGCTCGGCGAAGAGCTCTGCGACCGCGCGCTCGCCGGCCTCGACGGCCGTCCTGATGATCACGTGACACTTGGCCTGCGTCGCATGCGGCATCGCACACGCGCATTGCAGGGGCAGCCGGCACAAACGACGATTGCCGCGTGTCGGGAGCTACTGATCACGGCGCGCGCGCTTGGAGACCACGCGGAAGAGTCGCAGCTCCTGAACATGATCTCGCAGTACGAGGTTCGGCTTGGTGAATGGCGCGAAGCAGAAGACGCCGCGTGTGAAGCGGTTGCCGCCGCGGAGAAGACCAACAACGCGCGCCTGCTGGCCGAGTCGCTGACGCGGCTCGGGACTTCGGTGATCGACCGTCGGTCGACGGACGCCGCCGACTTTCACAGTCGCGCGCTGTCGCTGTTCCGATCCGTAGGCGACTGCGGCGGCGAGGCGCGTTGCCACATCAATATTGGGCTCTTGCACCGTCGCTCCGGCCAGTCGAAGGCAGCGGAAGCGGCGTTCGATCAAGCGCTCGAAGCGGCCACGGTGGCGCGTGCCGTGGACCTGGCGGGCCTCGCATCGCTCAACCTCGGCATCTCCTACCTGCGGAGTGGCAGGCTGGCGCTGGCAAGCGAGCGGTATCACGAAGCACTCGAGCGTTTCACCGAATCGGCGAACGAATCGCATCGCCTCTCGACGCTCTACAACATGGCGCACCTGGCGCGCGAGAGTGAGGACTGGGCGACGGCATCAGCATTGTATGATCAGGTCGTGGCTGTCGCCGCGCGCATCGGCCAGCCGGACGTCGAGCTTGGCGCGAGGGCTGGTCACGCTCTGGCGTCGCTCGCTGTCGGCGCGCGATCCGTTGCCGAGGACGCGATGCGATGGATTCGCGCGAACGTCGAGACCCGTCCCGATTGGTGGTTCCAAGGCCGAGATCTGGTGGACGCCCTCCGCATTCGAATGGCAGCCGAGCGCGGAGACGACGCCCATGCGCTGCGTCTCCTGCACGATGCGATCACGATCGCTCGGCGTCACGATCCTTACGCCGCGGCGTATCTCGTCTCCGAATGCGCGCCTTCATTCCGCCGTTCTCAGGATGCGTTGCTCGCGTCGATCGACGAAATGATGCCGGAAGCTGTCGCCTTGGGATTCGTGGCAATCGCCGAGCGGCTTTCGGCGCTGCGGGCGGTGCTGGCGAGTGGTTCCCGTGCCGCGTGACGCCGGCGCAGAATTCTCGTCCGTCATCGGCGAGAGCGTCGGCATGGTGCACGCCGTCAAGATGGCTCGACGTGTGGCGACGACTGAGCTGCGCGCGCTGCTGCTGACCGGAGAGGCCGGTACAGGCAAAGAATTGCTTGCTCGTTGCATTCACATCGCCGGGCTGCACCCGAACGCGCCGTTCATCTCGATCAGTTGCGGGTCCATTCCGGCGGCGCTGCTCGAGCTCGAATTGTTCGGACGAGTGCCGACGAGGGGCGATCCGGGTCGTCGCCTTGGCGCGCTCGAGCTCGCGGGGCGCGGAACGGTTTTCCTCGACGAGATCAGCGAGTTGCCGCTCGAGCTGCAGCGTCAACTCGTGCAGACGCTCGAGGAGTACACGATTCCGCGGCTCAACGGTCAAGGGGATTCCGCGACCGTACATTGCAGGATCATCGCGGCGAGCAAAGTGCGTCTGGACGACTGCGTTGCCGCGGGAACGTTCCGCGATGATCTGCTCGCGCGCATTGCCGTGTTGCGCATCGAGCTTCCACCGCTTCGTGAGCGCGATGACGACGCGCGACTCATCGCCGATCATTTCCTCCGAGAGGCGGCGCGGCTGCACAATCTTCCGAGGCGTCAGCTCGGTCTCGACACCGTTTCCGTGCTCCGCGAGCATCAGTGGCCCGGGAACATCCGCGAGCTGAAACACGTGATCGATCGTGCGCAGGCCAGCGCCACGGGCGCGCTCATCAACCCCCAAGACTTGCTCATCAACCAGCGACGCGCCGGCGCGAGCGTGATCCGCGGCGCCACGACCTTCGGTGAGATCCGTGTTCCCACGGACGGAAAGCGTTTGCGCGATATCGAGCGCGAGGCACTCGACCTGACCTTGCAGCTCACCGACTACAACCAGAGCGCCGCCGCGAGAATTCTCTGTATCTCGAGACCGACGCTGGCCAGGAAGCTCAAAGCGTACGGTCTCGATAAGCGGAATCAGTCGAGGTCGTGACCCTAACGTGCCGCTCTCGGCTGCTGTTGGGTGAGACAGTGCAACGTACCGAGACCCCACACGAGATCGACCGCGTGAATGCCAACGACCTCGCGGTCGGGGAATAGTTCGGCGAGGATGTTCAGGGCGACGCGATCGTTCCGATCGTTGAACGTCGGCACGATGACCGCATCATTCGCGACGTAGAAGTTTGCGTAGCTCGCCGGCAACCGCTCGCCGTTCATCTCCACGGCGCGGGGGAAGGGCAGCTTCACGATGTTCAGCGCCCCACGCTCGCCACCGGCGAGCTGCAGCCGCTCGAAGTTGTCGACCGAGCGACGGTGATTCTCGTCCGCGGGATCGGCCTCGTACGCGAGCGCAATGACCCCTGGTGCGGTAAAGCGCGCGACGTCGTCGACATGTCCGTGCGTGTCGTCACCAACGCAGCCTTCGCCAAGCCAGATCGTTTGACGAATTCCTAACGCGTCACGAAAGACGCGTTCGTAGCCGTCGCGCGTCAGGCCAGGATTTCGTTCCTGAATCGGTGAGAGTAAGCATTCCTCGGTCACGAGCAGCGAACCTTCGCCGTCAGTGTCGATTGCGCCGCCCTCGAGTACGACACGCTCGCCATCGTCATGCCGCTTGGGCTCGATGCGCTTCAAACCCGTGATGCGCTCGATCGCTGAGCCGACGAGAATGTCGTGGTCCAAGTTCGGATATTTCGCCCACGCATTGAACCGCCAATTCACCAGCGTGACCGAGCCGTCGGCGGCGATCACACCAGTCGGGCCAGAGTCGCGCAGCCAAACGCGATCTGTGGGCACAATGTGCAAGCGGAAATTTTCGCGCACGCCATGCGCGTCGAGCATCTGCTGCGCCGAGTCCTGGACCTCTTCATCCTGGCAGAGAATCTCCACGCGCTCGTGGCGGTGCAGCGCGCGCACGATTTCCGCATAGACCCACGGAATCGGCGCGAGCTTGCCGGGCCAGTCGGGTTCGTGATGCGGCCACGCGATCCACGTGGCGTCGTGTGGCTCGAACTCGGCGGGAAAGCGAAACGTCATCGACGCGCGGTTGTTCCTACGCGCCGAGGTAGCGACTCAGAATCGGCGCGTAGGCATCGATTCGGCGATCGCGCAAGAACGGCCAGTTGCGACGCGTCTCTTCAATCAGCTTCGGATCACAGTTCGCGATCAGAATCGCCGGGTCCGTGCCGGCTTCGGCGAGAATGCGGCCGAAGGGATCGGCGATGAACGAGTTGCCGAAGAAGTCGATGCCGTCCGTGCCCGTTTCATCCTCGTGGCCAACGCGATTGGGCGATGCGACGAACACGCCATTGGCGATCGCGTGCGATCGCTGCATCGTCCGCCATGCCTCGACCTGCGCCTGTCCGAACTCCGACTTCTCTGCGGGATGCCAGCCGATCGCCGTCGGATAAAAGAGAATGTCGGCGCCGAGCAGCGAGGTGATGCGCGCAGCTTCGGGATACCACTGATCCCAGCAGATCAGCACACCGATGCTCGCGTACCGCGTCTTCCACACGCGAAATCCGCTCGCCTGCCTGGCGACCTGCCCGATGCTGTCGATGCGATCGTCCGTCGCCGACTCACCGGGCGTGAAATAGTATTTCTCGTAATACAGTGGGTCATCGGGTATGTGCATTTTTCGATACATTCCGAGCAGTGCCCCATCGGCATCCAGCACGGCGGCGGTGTTGTGATAAATACCCGCCGTGCGCCGTTCAAAGAGCGACGCGACGACCGCCACCTTCAGCTCTTTTGCCAGCT
>JAICYT010000187.1 GCA_025934075.1 Gemmatimonadaceae bacterium | reverse complement strand
GCTGCCGCGACGAATCATCAGGTATTGGAGCTCCTCGTTCCGAAGCAGCGGCCGCTCGCGGCCCTCGAAGTCCACGTATGCGCGGCGATTGATCTCGCGGAGCGCCTCGAAACTGCCTTCAGCGAGCACGGTCGGCTCATTCGCTTTCGTAATCGCGTCGAGGAAGCCGCATAGCTCCTCGCGCGTCGCCTGTCGGGACTGCATTAGCTCGGCTACGGCTTCTTCATACCGCTCGCGACCGTGTGCGAGGAGGAAGTCCGCCCGTGACCGTTCGAAGCCGATGTCGGCCGCTTGCAGCATATAGGCAAAGCGATGGCGGATGAGCTCCATGTCTTCGGGGTAGAGCTTCTTCGCCTTGGTCAGGACTTCTTCGCGCACGCCGACCTTGCCGAAGTCGTGAAGGAGTCCCGCGTATCGCAGCTCGCGGAGCTGTTCACGGCTGAAGCGAGTGCTCCTGTACGGCCCCTCGCCCGCGCGATCGACTGCTTCGGCAAGGCCGACGGTGAGTCGCGCGACGCGGAAGGAGTGACCCGACGTTGTTGGATCGCGCGCTTCGATCGCGGTAACGGCTGCCGTCACGAAACCTTCGAACAGGCGTTCGATGTCCTCGTAGAGACGACCATTCTCGATCGCGACCGCGGCTTGCGATGCGAGCGCGCTCACCAACTCGAGCTCGTGCTCGTCGAAGGAAATCACCTCACGCTCCACGATCTCCGGCGAGAAGAGTCTCGTCTCGGTGTCTCGCTTGCGATTGATCAACTGCAGAACGCCGATCGTCTCGTCGCGGTGCGTCTTGAGCGGGATGACGAGCATCGACTTCGTTCGATAGCCGAACTTCTCATCGAAGGTGCGGTTCTGCTTGTACGAGACGTCGTCCGGCAGCAGATAGACGTCGGCAATGACGAGCGGCTCGCCGGTCGCGGCGGCGTATCCGGCGAGGCTCGTATGATCGATCGCAACGGTGAATTCGGTGAGCGGCAGCGTAGGGAGCGTATGGTTCTGCGAGAGCTTGAACCGCAGAATTCCCTTCGACTCACCATCCTTGTCTCGGTCGATCAAGTAGAGCGACCCCGCGTCGCTCAGCGTGATTCGTCGCGATTGACTGAGGATCATCTCGAGTAGCGTCAACAAGTCGCGTTCGGTCGAGAGCGCGACGCCGACGTTGGTGAGCTCACGAAGCTGGCGATGCCGTTCGCTCTCTTCGTGAACCGCACGCCGCTCGGCGACGAGGGTCGCCGCGTGGCGGAATCCTCCGCGGAACATTGCCAGGATGGTTCCGGCGGGAGCGTTGCACGGGAGATAGCCCGTCAACAAATCGGCCGGAAAGTCTGCTGGCGGCTCGTCCTCGTCCTGGTCGCCCAGCCCGACCAGCGCGACGCGGGCGGCAAGGCTCCGCAACCGCTCGTAATCGCCTCCTGCGCTGTTCAGAAGGCGGTGATCGAGCACGACCACCGTCGGGCGATCTGGATCGAGCGTGCCGGGCGCCGGAAGGGCGGGAACCCGTCGGACTTCGACGTCATCCTCGCGGCGGCCGAGCGGCGCCGATGAGATGGCGCGACCCATCGCCGTGATGAGGAGCGGCCTCACACGAGTCTCGGCTGCGGGTCCGCTCAGTTGCCCGCTTTTCCTGGGAGCTTGTCGAGGTTCTTCTGCGCCGGCTCGAAGTCTGGGAACTTAGCGAGAACTTGCTTGAACAGCGCCGCGGCTTTCGCGGTGTTCCTTCGATCCATCTCGTCCAGGGCGTTCGAGTAGATCTTCATCGTGGCGATGTCGAGCTTCGCCCTCATGACCTTTGCTGACACCGGCTTGGCGAACGTCTCGACCTTCGGCGCTTGTTTCTCGGCGGGCGCGCCGCTCTGCGTGGGCGATGGGGCTCCGCTGGCATCGCCAAGCCGACGTCCCGGCTTCGCGTCGAGCTTGATGTCGGCATTCAGCTTCGTGGTCATCTCGCTGATCAGGCCCAGAACGTCATCCGTCTTGCGCTCGACCTTCATCGCGTTGCCCAGGGCCGACGTTTCCATGTCCGTCGAGTGCGCGGTGAGCACCATGTTGCCGCGACCGTCGCTCATGAAGCCGCCGTAAATCGCATACTGCGCGCCGAGGATTTTGCCGACGCGCACAGCCGTCGTTGGATCGACGCGTCCCGTCTTCGTGAGATTCTGTTCGTCGAGCACGTGCTGGACGCGCTCGCGGTCCACCAGTCGAATCTTTCCGTTAGCCGCCATGTCGGCGATGAGCGTTTCTTGAATGCCCTTGCCGATGCCGTCGTAGTCTTGCCGCCCGGCGCCGATCGAATTGTTGTCGAACGACAAGACGGCCACGACTGGGCGCGTGTCGGTCTGCGCCTGCGCGATGGAGGGCACCGCGACGATGGCCGTCGCGGTGAGCAGACGAAGAAGAGGCGATGGCGAACGGATCATGGTACGCTCCTATGGTCCTTGACGGACGCTGCACAGCTGTCTGACCCACGCTACACGCGCAACGACATCCCTTCAGCGGCGGCCGTCACGCGCAGCGCGCTGCCGCGTTGTGCGACCATCTCGCGTGCCCGCGTCACACACCGATCCAGCTCGGCATCTGATCGTTCGGGCTTGTGATGGAACAGCACCAGCTCGTCGACGCCGGCGTCGAGTGCCAGCGTTACTGCATCGTCGTATGTCGAGTGTCCCCAGCCACGGTGTACCGCGTATTCCTCGGTCGTGTACGTCGCATCGTGGACGAGCAGCGTCGCACCACGAACGAATTCAACCAATTCGTTCCGCCACCCTTCGCGGGTGGCGTACCCGGCGCCCGCGCCGAGCTCATTGTCCGATATGTAGACGAACGAAGGCCCTGTTTTGTCAGCACCCGAGAACCGATAGCCCAGTGCTCCCCCCGGATGCTGGACCGCGAAGGCCTTGACTTGGTATCCGTTGCCGCCGTGCCGCTCTTCGGCAATCTCGCGGAAGTCGATTCGAGCGCTCAAGCCGTCGAAAGTGACCGGAAAAACGACCGGTGACATTTGGTCTCGTATGACGCGGTCAATGCTCGTTTGGAGGGTTTGGGAGCCCCAGATGGTGAAATGATTGCCCTGGTGAAAGATCGGCGCGAAGAAGGGAATTCCTTGAATGTGATCCCAGTGCGCGTGGGTGAGAAAAATGTCTCCGGCAATGCCGTTGCCGTTCGCATTGGCGATGAGCGATCGGCCGAGCTCCCGCATCCCGGTGCCCGCGTCGAGGATGATCAGCCATCCGGTCTCGGTCCGCACCTCGATGCATGGTGTATTGCCGCCATAGCGCACCGTGTCGGGTCCGGGAGCCGGAATGGATCCGCGAGTGCCCCAAAAACGCAAATGCAAAGTCATAAATGAGGCGCCTCGGTGCTTGGCGACAACAACGATGGCCAAACATCGACGACATCGGGAAGGAAGGGAATCACGACGACGGCGTGAGGATCATCACAGCACTTCGGCACAGCACGCGGAAGGCGTGTATGGCTCACACCCTGGCTTGCGCGCGCTGCTCTAACGCGTCGCGATCGGACAGCGTGATGCGTCGCCGCTCCACGGTCACCCAATTCGCATCTTGGAAATCTTTCATGGCGCGCGACACCGTTTCTCGGCTCGCGCCAATCATCTGCGCAATCGTCTGGTGCGTGAGCGGCTTGACGATCGTATTGCTTCCCGCTTCCTGGGCGAGATCGAGCAACAGGCGCGCGATGCGGCCGGGAACGTCGAGCAGCACCAGCCCGCCGATCTTTTCGTCAGCGCGCCGTAAGCGCCGCGACAGCTCGGTGAGGAGCGACCACGCAACCGCCGGCGACGACTCGACGCGCTTTCGAAAATCCTCGCGACGCAGCACGAGCAGATGCGAATCTTCCATCGCGATGACGTGTGCCGAACGGGGGCGATCGTCGATCAGCGAGAGCTCACCGAAATGCTCGCTCACGCCGAGCACACCGAGGATGACCTCTCGTCCGTCCTCGCCGATCAACACGACTTTGACGCGACCCTGGCGAACCACGAACAGCGAGTCGCCCGGGTCATTTTCGAACAGGATCACGCTTCCGCGCGGGTAAAACTTCTCGCGGGTGAGATCGGCGAAGCGCTGGAGCTCAATTTGGTCCAGGCCGCTGAATAGCGGCACGGTGGCCAAGAAGTCGGCTGTCGTGGTCGTCACGTCAATTGGGCGAAAGAAGCGATCGAGTGAGCGTCGGCGCCCTGTGAACCTAAGACTCGGGCGCGAACATACTTAACAGTAGTCCGTGGTGTCAAACGATCCAACCCGTTACCATCGTGTGAATTACGCAGCGCGATTGACCCGCGCTGGGGCTCTGTCGGCTTGTAGAACGGGCCGAAGCTCAACTATATTACTAGGCTAGCTCCATTACCGGATCGACCACGTCGACGTGTACACGCCCTTCGACGCTCGCTCCCCGACTCGCGAGGCTCCAAATGAAAGCAGACATCCATCCAGAATACGCAACGGCGACTGTAAAGTGCGCCTGCGGTAATACGTTCCAGACGCGCTCCACGCAGGCCGAGATTCACACGGACGTGTGCGCCGAATGCCATCCGTTCTTCACGGGCAAGCAGCGCTTCATGGACACGGCTGGCCGCATCGAGCGCTTCCGCCAGAAGTTCGCCAAGCCCGCCGCAAGCTGAGGCGTCCCTGGCGCTCCGCGACCGGTTAACGGCCGCCCTCGCCCGCGCGGAAGAAGTCGAGCGGGCGCTCGCAAACCCGGGCACCACCCGCGATGCCAATCAATTCGCGGAACTGGGTCGAGAGCATAGCCGGCTGATGCCGGTGGTCGAGATGGCGGCCCGACTGCAGAAGTCCGAAGACGAGCTCGCGCAGGTGCGCGAGCTCGTTTCCGTTGACGACCCCGAGATGGCCGACGAGGCGCGCGCGGAGCTCGCGCGCCTCGAGACGACCATCGCGGAGCTCGAGACGAAGATCACGCCGCTGCTGTTGCCGCGCGACCCGCTCGACGACCGCAATTGCATCGTCGAGATCCGCGCCGGCACCGGCGGAGACGAGGCCGCGCTGTTTGCCGCCGATCTGCATCGCATGTATACGCGGTACTGCGAGCGCCACGGCTGGCGCCTCGAGACCATGTCGATGTCCGACGGCACACTCGGCGGAATTAAAGAAGTCATATTCAAGGTCGCCGGCACCGGGCCGTACGGTGAAATGCGCTGGGAGTCGGGCGTCCACCGCGTCCAGCGCGTGCCGGCGACCGAGAATCAGGGCCGCATCCATACATCGGCGGCGACGGTGGCCGTGTTGCCCGAGGCCGAAGAGGTCGACGTCAAGATCGAAGACAAAGACTTGCGGATCGACGTCTTCCGCTCGTCCGGCCCTGGCGGCCAGAGCGTCAACACCACAGACTCCGCCGTCCGGATCACGCATTTACCAAGTGGCCTCGTCGTCAGTCAACAAGACCAGAAGTCGCAACTGCAGAACAAGATCAGGGCGATGGAAGTGCTGCGCGCGCGGTTGCTCGACTTGCGCGTGGCCGAGCAAGAAGCGGCGCGGTCGCGGATGCGACGTACGCAAGTCGGGACCGGCGATCGCTCGGCAAAGATTCGGACGTATAATTTTCCCCAGAGTCGCGTGACAGATCATCGCATCGGGTGGACGACGCACGACCTGCACGGCTTTCTCGATGGCGACATCGGGCCGCTGATCCAGGCGCTGCGCCTCGCCGACGTCGAAGAGCGACTGGGGAGCGAGGAATGACGACCGAACGGCTTGGCGAAACGGTCAACGTCAGTCGATTGCTCGAGGATCTGGCGCGGCGGTTGAACGCGGCCGGGATCGCCGAGCCGTTCTCCGAGTCGCGCGAAATCGTCGCGGCGTTGTACGATGTGCCGCGATTCTGGCCGTTGATGAATGGCAACCTGGATGTCGACGCCGACATCCTCGCGCGTGCGCGCACAGCGGTCGAGAAACGCATCCAGGGCGCGCCCCTCGCCTACGCGGTCGGTCGCGCCTGTTTTCGTCATCTGACCCTGGACGTCGACGAGCGCGTGCTCATCCCGCGTCCGGAAACGGAACAGTTGGTCGACCTGGTGCTCGACGAGATGTCGGCCGCCGAGGGCGGAGTCGCCATCGACGTTGGCACGGGGTCTGGCGCCATTGCCATTGCCCTCGGCGCCGAGGGACACTTTTCGCGCGTTTACGCGACGGACATCTCGCGCGACGCCGTCGATGTGGCGCGGCACAACGTCGAGCTCTCGAAAGCGTTGCTGCGCGCACCTATCGACGTGCTGCACGGATCGCTCCTCGGACCGCTGCTCGATGTGCGGGCTCGCGCGGTTGTCTCCAACCCTCCCTACATTGCGATTGGCGAAGCAGCGTCGCTGCCGGCAAGCGTGCGAGACTGGGAACCCGCCGTCGCATTGTTCAGCGGGAACGATGGCTTGCGAGCGACGGCCCAACTCGTGCGCCAGGCGGCCGACGTCCTCGCACCCGGCGGATTGCTTGCATTGGAGGTTGATGCTCGTCGCTCGTCGCTCGTCGCCGAGTTGGTGAGTCGCGAGCGACGCTTCCACGCCATTCGCATGGAGCTGGATCTCACGGGACGCGAGCGATTCGTGCTCGCCCGACGACAGGAGAGGGACGCGGGATGATCGAGGACAAGGCAAAGGAGCTCGGGCGACTGATCGGCCAGAGCGCCGAGTATAAAGAGGTCAAGCGCGCCAGCGACTCGTTGAACGAAGACAAGGACACGGTCACGCTTCTGCAACGCATGGAGCAGCTGCGCGTCAACGCGCAGAAGATGCTGCAGCGGGGCGAGCGTCCGACCGAAGAGATGGAGCGTGATCTCGATGGCCTGTTGACGCAGATCCAGGGTCGTTCCACCTACCAGCGACTGCTCGTCGCCCAAGAAAACTTCGACAAGATCATGGGGCGAGTGAACGACTGGATTTTGGAAGGCATCGAGAAGGGCGCGACGAGCTCGATCATCACGCTCGGCTAACGGTCAGAGCGCACGATGCCGCGCGGGCTGCTCGTCGTGTTCGAGGGCGCGGAGGGCGCGGGTAAGAGCACGCAGCTCCGCCTGCTCGCTGACTGGCTCGGGTCGCGCGGCCGTGACGTCGTCGCGGTGAGAGAACCAGGCGGCACGGTCGTCGGCGACGAGATTCGACGCATTCTGCTCGATCCCAACTCCGACATCGTTTCGCGCGCCGAGGCCTTGTTGTTCATGGCGTCGCGCGCGCAGTTGGTGGAACGCGAGATTCGCCCGGCTTTGGACAGCGGCGCCATCGTCCTGCTCGATCGATTTTTTCTGTCTACCTACGCGTATCAGGGAATCGGCCGCGGACTTCCGGAGTCGGACCTGCGGGCAACAAACGCGATCGCGACACAAGGACTCGTTCCGGATCTGACGTTGCTGTTGACCATGCCTGTCGCCGACGGGCTCGCCCGCGCCGTCGAGCGCGGCGAACGAGATCGCATGGAGCGCGCTGAGCTGGCGTTTCATGAGCGCGTCGCGCATGCATTCGAAACGTTCACGACGTCCGGCTGGCAGACTGCGCATCCGGAATGCGGGCCGATCGTATTGGTCGACGCGACTGGCTCAGAGGCGGCCGTGTTCGACCGAGTGCTGGGTACGCTTCGAACACGCTGGCCCGGAACTTTCCCCGTAACTTCATAGTAGGTCATCGTCTCGACAGGACGGCGAAACGAGAGTATGCGATCACGTGGATTGTTTGCGGCGGCGGTGCTCAGCAGCGCGCTGGTTTCGGGCGGCTGGCTGGTGGAACGGGGACTGTCCGGGAGCGCTGCTCCCGGCGGCGGCGAACGGGCGCGCCTCCTCCAGGAAGTAATCCAACACGTGGCGCGCGACTATGTGGACACGCTGTCTGACTCGACGGTGTACGTGCGCGCCGCCGAGGGTCTCGTCGCCGAGTTGCATGATCCGCACAGTGT
>JAICYT010000184.1 GCA_025934075.1 Gemmatimonadaceae bacterium | reverse complement strand
ACCCGGCGGCGGTCCGAGCTCGACGCGACGACGCACACCCGTACACTGCGCGCCAAGTGCGGTGAGTCGCTGCGCGACCGCGCCGCCAAGTCCGCCGGTGCCGATGATCAGCGCGTGCACGGTGTCCATCTCGCGCAGCACGGAGTCGAGTCGCACGAATGGCATCTTGTTCCACTCGCCGCGTCGCTGCTGATCGATGGCGAAGTCCAGCCCGCGCAAGAAGTGCAGAATGCCGGCAACCACATACTCGGCGATCGGAATCGCGTGAATCCCAGCGGAGTTGGTGAACAACACGTCGCTGCTCACCATCTCCGGATAGAGGGCGCTCCCGACGCCCGCGGCGGCCGAGTGGACCCATTTGAGTCGCGTGGCTTCGAGAAAGAGAAGTCGCGGGACACCGAACCCGAAGTACACCTCCGCGTCGCGAATCGCCGACATGACCTCGTCGCTTGGACGCGGCGGGCCGTCGCCGTCGGAGCTCGTGGCGGCGCGAACGATGTGAACGTTCCAGCCACGCGGCGCCTCGCGCAGCAAGCGCTCTTCGCCGTCGGCCGTGATCGCCCAGTTCTTCGATGTCGCGGCGAGATCGACGACGAGCAATCGCTCGCCCATGTGACGCTCAGGCTCCGCCATGCACGCTCAGCACGTCCTTGCGTGCCTTGAGAGTTTCATGAAGCGTCTCGAACTGAATCGCTGGGCCGGTCAGCCGCATCTCGTACGTCCTGTCATCCATGTGATCATAAGCTTGCTGCGAGACGATGGTGATTCCATGTGCGTCGAGCGTGTCGCGGAGTGAGTCGAGACCGGTACCGGGCTTCGTGCGGATCGTGTAGTTCACGATGCGACGAAAACGTCGAATTCTATGCTCGACGCGGGGAAGTGACGCCAGCACGACGGTCACGAGTGCGCCGGCTCCGGCCGCCTCGACGTAGAACCCCGCGCCGATCGCGATGCCGAGCGCCGCGACGACCCAGATTGTCGCGGCCGACGTGAGACCGGTGACCATGCCGCTGCCTTGCATGATCGTCCCCGCGCCGAGGAAACCGATTCCGGAGACGATCTGCGCCGCGAGTCGAGCCGGATCACCCACACGCAGGCCGCCATCGACCAGTCCGATTCGCGTCGAGACGTCGGTGAGCAGAACGGCACCAATGCAGATCAGGATGTTGGTGCGAAGTCCAGCGGGCTTCGCCTTGATCTCACGCTCGAGTCCGATCGCGCCGCCAAGGACCACGGCGAGCGCGAGCTTAGCCAAGAGGTCGAGGCGAAACGCCTTGGCGAGGTCGGCCCACGGCACATCTGCGGCGGGTGCCGCGAGCGACAGCAGGATCGGTAAGCTCCCGCCCGTCGGTGGCTACGCGCCGCGGAGTGGTGACTTCCGCTCAGCGCGTGTCGAGATCGCGCAGATCGCCAGGCGTTGTGTCCGGCGACGAATCGCCATAACTGATGCTGCGCGCCTGTTCCTCGAGCTGCGCGATCGAGGCCTCGTCGGGCTCGGTCGGAGTGGCAAAACTTCGGAAGACTGTTCCGCCGCACTTCTCGCAGGTGACGGCGTCGGGAACCGCTTGATCGTAGAACTTCTCGTTGCCGCAGGTCAAGCACACAAGCGTCACGAGACCGCGTGGGCCTCTATCGTTCGCCATGATTCGCCCTTGGTTGGGTCCGGAGGCGAACGGTGCAAAAGCTATGCGGCGACGGGGTCGAAGGCGAGGGTCGTATCCCGCACCGGCTTCGGCGATTCCGTCCGCCGACCCATCCCATGCCGTCAACCCCGCCGCAGGCGCCAACTTTCCCTCAGCCCTCAACCCTGCCGTATTGGACTGCCTCGAACATGATCTGCATCGCGATCAGCCCGAGCGGAATCAGCAGGAGAATGGCGCGCCGCCGAGTCGGTGCGGCCAGGGTCCGGCGATAAGCCAACCAGCAGGCCACCACGAGCGCGCACTCGAGCAGCGCATCCCACACTGGGTGCGTGTACAGGCGGAGACCGACCATCGGTCCACCCGGCCATGTGGGTTTGAGTCCGGTGATGAAATCGGCCGGCCAGTGCGAGACGTACGTGAGCCATACGACCGCCGCGTCGGCGGGCTGGCGCGTCGTGAGCCAGTAGATCAGGGCGGTGAGAGAGGCGCCGATGCCAACGGACACGAGTGAATGCGAGATCGCTCGATCGTGGTGACCGAGGGCGTCAGCGATCCACTCGATCCAGTCGGGAGCGAATGCGATCGGCACGAGCAGCGCGACCGGAACGCGTGGGCGTTTGGCTTTGGCGAGCAGCGCCAGAGCGGCGTGGCCGGCGTACACTCAGCGACGCCGCCGCGCCATGCTGTCGAGCACGATCAACCAGACCCAAGGCGCAACGAGCGCGAACGCAATGATGCCCAGACGTCGCTCAGTTCAGTCAGTTCGATCAGTGCGGGCGCGCTTGCCGACTCTTTTTCTGCGCGCACTCTTCGCAGAGCGTCGCGCTCGACTGCAAACGTGCGCCGCAACTCGCGCACACGCTGTAGACGCGGACACCATTCGGCGTCACGTCGCGGTGAATCGCCGCGCTGTGAAAGAGCCCGACATTCATGTCCAGCGGAATGAGGAACGGACGAGGCGAACGGCGCTCTATGCGCCACGCCTTGATGCGCTCGATGAGACGATGAAGAAACTGCCAGCGAAGGGACCGCATAAGGACCGCGATGTCGGGAAGGAACCGCGCGCTCAAAATGCACGGCTCATGCCGCGTCAGACAAAAACAGGACCAACCTCAGAAGCCCATCCGGTCGCGGACGGCGAGCATCGTCTCATGGGCGAGCGCGCGACACCGGGCCGCACCGGCGGCGAGAGCGTCGTCGACCCGACGCGGTGCTGCCGCAAGCTCAGCGGCACGACGGCGAATCGGCACGAGCTCCGTCTCCATCGATTCCGCGAGCACCTTCTTGCAATCGATGCAGCCCCAGCCCGCGGTCCTGCACTGCACAGCGACATGCTCGACCGTCGCCGGCGTGCTGAACGCCTTGTGCAAGTGATAGATATTACAAACTTCTGGTGTCCCGGGATCAGTCTTCTTGATGCGTTTGGGATCCGTCACGGCCGGACGCAGCTTCGCCCAGATCGACTCGGGCGATTCGAGCAAGCCGATGGTGTTGCCCATCGACTTCGACATCTTCGACTTGCCGTCCAGCCCCATGACGCGCGGCGTAGGCGTCAGCACGGGCTGCGGCTCGGGGAAGAATTGCTCGCGCTCCTCCGATCCGTCCTCGAGACGCCTCCCCGTCGGCGTGCCGAACAGCGCGTTCCACTTTCGCGCGACGACGCGCGACAACTCGAGATGCTGCACCTGATCTTCGCCGACCGGCACCTTGTCGGCGCGATAGAGCAGAATGTCGGCGGCCTGGAGCACCGGATAGTTGAGAATTCCCGCCGCCACGCTCTCCTGTTGCCGCGACTTCTCCTTGAATTGCGTCTGGCGCTCGAGCTCACCCAACGGCGTGATGGTGTTGAGAATCCACGCCAGCTCGGTATGTTCCGGAACTTGCGACTGCACGCAGAGCGCGGCGACGTCGGGATCGATGCCGGCCGCGAGCAGCGTCACCGCGAGATCGTGACGGCGCTGGCGCAGCTGCTCCGGCTCGTACGCGATCGTGATGGCGTGGTAGTCGACGATGGAGACGATCGTGTCGAACTCGTGCTGCAGCCGCACCCAATTCTTGACCGCGCCGAGGTAGTTGCCGAGGTGCAATTCCCCGGTCGGCTGGATTCCCGTGAAGATCCGTGACATCTGCGCAAATTAATACGAGCCGGGCGCTGCTGGCGACCTGCGTTGCCGCCGCGGCGCGCGCCGCGCAAATCATTCGCGAACGCGCGACGAACCGTCACGCGATCGAGTGGGAGACGAAGTCGCACGCCGATTTCGTGAGCGACGTCGATCGCGATGCCGAGCACGCGATCACCGAAACGGTCCTCGCCCGCCACGCCGACGCCCGCATACTCGGCGAGGAGCTCTCGCCGGCGATGAACGATCGTCGCGGGTTGGTGTTTGTCGCCGACCCGCTCGACGGTACGACGAATTTCCTTCACGGGTTCCCGTGGTACGCGGTCTCGATCGCGGCGATGGTCGACGGTGAGCTCACCGCCGGCGCGATTCTCAATGTCCCGAACGGCGAGCTATTCACGGCGACGACCGGCGGCGGCGCGCGGCTCAACGGACAGCCGATCTCGGTCTCGCCGATCACCGATCCGGTTCGCTCGTTGATCGGGACGGGTTTTCCATTCAAGAATGAAGGTCGCGTCGATGAGTATTTGCAGATGCTGCCGCGCATCATGCGCGAGTCGGCAGGAATCCGTCGACCCGGTTCAGCCGCGTTGGACCTCGCCGATGTCGCGTGCGGTCGCTTCGAGGCGTTCTGGGAGCTGCGTCTCGCACCGTGGGACATCGCCGCGGGCATCCTGCTGATTCTCGAGGCGGGCGGCATCGTGACCAACATCGCCGGCGAGAGTTGCCCGATCGATCACACGAGTCTCGTCGCGGGGAATCCGCACATGCACGCATGGTTGCTCGAGCGCGTGCGCGGGGAGCCTGGTACGCCCGCAGTCTGAGCGGTTCGTCGCGCCGGGCGGCATTGGGGCAGCGTGCTTCAGGCGTGGCTAGCTTTCCTCCAATTCCTACCACCGTGCGCCAAACAAATGAAACTCGTCGAGTGTGTTCCGAACTTCTCTGAAGGCCGCCGTCCCGAGGTCGTCGCGGCCATTCGTCATGCGATTGCACGCATCGATGGCGTCGCGGTCCTCGACGTCTCGTCGGACCAATCCCACAACCGCACAGTCATCACGTTCGTCGCCCCGGTCGATAAAGCGGTCGACGCCGCGGTCGCCGGCATTCGCATCGCGCGCGAACGCATCGATCTCAATCATCACACCGGCGAACATCCGCGCATGGGCGCGACCGACGTCGTCCCGTTCATTCCCCTCGAGGGAACGACGATGGAGGATTGCATCGTCCTCGCGCGAACGCTCGGCGAACGCGTTGGACGCGAGCTCGAGATTCCCGTGTTTCTATACGAGCGCGCGGCCACACGACCAGAGCGCGAGAACCTCGCTGACGTTCGACGCGGCGAATTTGAAGGCATTCGCGACGAGATGAGCGCAGGCGCGGCGAATCGCATTCCCGACTTTGGTCCATCGCGAATTCATCCGACTGCCGGCGCGGTCGCCATCGGAGCACGACCGTTTCTCGTCGCGTACAACGTCTACCTCGGACCCGCGTCGAATCTTGCAGTCGCGAAGTCCGTCGCCAAAGCTGTGCGCGGGTCGTCCGGGGGATTGCGTCACGTCAAAGGCTTGGGACTCGAGGTCGATGGTCAAGCGCAGGTCTCCATGAACCTCGTCGACACCGAAAAGACGCCGCTCTATCGCGCGTACGACATGGTGAAGATGGAGGCCGAAGCGCAGGGTGTGTCGCCGACGTGGAGCGAGATCGTTGGACTCGTGCCGGAGAAAGCATTGTTCGAGACCGCCGCGCGTCACATCCAGCTACGTGACTTCAAACCCGAGATGGTGCTCGAGAATAAAGTTCGCACGGCAATGCAAGGTGGCGAATCGCTCTCGGGATTCGTCGCATCGGTCGCGTCGTCGTCGCCGACCCCGGGCGGCGGAAGCGTCGCGGCGCACGTCGGCGCTCTCGCCGCGGCGCTCGCGCAGATGGTTTCCGGTCTCACCGCGGGCAGAAAGAAATACGTGGCGGTAGACGCCGAGATGCGCGAGCTCGGACTACAAGCCGCAGGGCTCGTGAACGAGTTGTCGACGCTCGTCACGCGTGACGCCGACGCGTATGGCGCCGTGTCCGCCGCGTACAAGATACCCAACGAGCCCGACGATGCCGCCAACAAGCGCAAAGCCGCGATCACCGACGCGCTGCTCGGCGCCGCTGAAGTTCCGCTGGAAACAGCCCGCGCCTGCGCGCGCGTCACGGAGCTCGCGGCGACGTGTGCGCTGAAAGGAAACAGCAATGCGGTGTCCGACGCCGGCGTCGCCGCGCTGCTCGCTGAAGCCGCGTGTCGCGGCGCGGTCTACAATATCCGCATCAACATCGCGTCGCTCGAGGATCGATCTCGTGGCGCAGGATTAGTCGAAGAGGCGAACCAACTTCTGGCACAAGCGCACGCGAATGCGGAGCGGGCGACCGCGGCGGTGGACAAGGCGATCGGCTAGCGTCTGCGCCGCGTCGCGGTCATCTCAGCGCCGAGGCTCGCGCGAAAAGCCCGCGCGAGCCTCGCGTCGCGTTAGCCGTTCGCGATGCTGTGGATGTTTCCGTCGGGATCCTTGAACCACGCGACACGCGTTCCGCCACCTTCGTGAATGTCGCCGTGCCGCTCGAGCTGCGGCATGTCGTAGTGTTCGAAGGCAAGTCCCTTCGACTTGAGCGTCTCGACGATGCGCTCGAGATCATTGCCGACGAGCCACGTCACTGCGGTGGCCTCGTTCGTCCCAGCGAACTGCGATCGATATACCAATAGCTTGCCACTCCCGGCGGCGTATGTCACCGCTTCTTCGCCCTGCGACGCAATCTGGGTCAGGCCGAGTGTGCCTGTATAAAAACGTTTGGCGACCGCGAGATCCTTGACGGCAACCGTAGCAACAGCGGGCCTATCTGCTAGCATGCGAGCCTCGAGTGGTTTTGGGCGGCTTCCTGCGCGAACCGTGCCTCAGAGTGAGAACGCCGCCCTGGGAAATGCGTCTCTTCCATGCGTATGCCCCCGTTTAGTCGACGTAGCGCCTCGGTGCTCTTCATCTCGGGGCTTCTCTTTTGCGTTCCTGCCCTCGCGTCCGGCCAGGGCGCGAAACAGCAGCCGCCGGTTCTCACCGCGTTCACCATCAACGGCGGCGCCGACACCGTCTCGTCGAGCGATGCGTTGCTGACGCTGACCCATACCCTCGTCGGCGCACCACCGTCCGAGTATCGAGTCAGCCACCGCGCCGACTTTGCGGGCGCGCCGTGGACCCAATACGCCACACCGCTGTCCATTCGCAACTGGTATGACGGATCGGGTACGAGCTGCACGACGTCCACGTCGCACGTCTCGCACAGGGTGACACTGTACCTCCAAGTGCGGGCCAAGGTCGGCGACGAGCTGCGAATCGTGGACGGACAGCGGCAGCTCGTCCCGTCGAACATTGAAAGCAACGTTCTTCGCGCGACTATCTGCGCCAACAGCGGCAAAGCGAGTGGTGGTCCGCCCAGCTCCGGCGAGACCGAGGGAACGCTCCCTTGACGCCGCGCATGAAATAACGCTACTCAATGACTTATGATTCTCCCACTGCTCATCGGGCTTGCGCTTCCGATGCGGACACCCCCGTCGAACGAAGCATGGCAGATCATTCGTGACGCGCAGCATGCCGTCGAGACCGCAACCGACAAAGCCTTCGAGCAGAAATGGAGCCTCGTCGCCGCGCACGACGCTGGAGACCGACGGGCGCTACTGGCTCGCGCCGCCCTCGCGCAGCAGCGATACGACTATGAACATGCTGATTCTCTCTATGACGTCATCATTCGTCGCGAGCCGGCCGGCTCGGATTTCACCGCCGCCGCGCTCGTATCCAAAGCGCTCTGGCGTGCCATCGGCTCGGACGTCATTCGCGCCGATTCGCTCTTCGTACAAGCGCGCGCACACGCGCTCGCGGCCGGTGATTGGCACATCGCGCTGCAAGCGCTGATCAACCTCGGCAAACTGCGCAGCCGTCGGGCCGGCCCGAGGGCGGGCCTCGAGCTGGTGAAGGAAGCCAGATCGATCGCCGTTCACCCCATACCCGACGAGTTGGCGCAGCTGCTCTGCACCGAAGGGCTGCTAATGGAGCAAATTGGCGACACCACCGGGCGAGCGCATCTCGCCGAGGGCATTCGCGTCGCCCGCCGTGGAAACGCACTGCGTGAGCTTGGGGTCTGCGACGTCGGTTACGCCACCATCGCGGACCGCTCTGGATTCTTCGACGAGGCCGCGCAATCCGCCGCCGAGGCAGTGCGAATCTTCGAGCGAATTCATT
>JAICYT010000260.1 GCA_025934075.1 Gemmatimonadaceae bacterium | reverse complement strand
TGGAGAAGAAGCCTTGGGGGCTACGGCAATTTACCGTCGAGGACATCGACGGAAACCGTTTCTATTTCCATCACGACTAGAGGAGCGCCTTGCAGCAAATAGCTGCTCCATCTCAAAATGTCGAAGCGCTGTGGCGCAGCTGACCTTACTGCACGCTCAACAGTTGCACGTCGAACACGATTGTCTGGTTGGGGCGAATCGCGCCATTTCCGCCGGCACCGTATCCCAGATCGGATCCGATCACCAAACGTCGCTTGCCACCGACCTTCATGTTGAGAATGCCGAGATCCCAGCCTTGGATCACCTCGCCGGTGCCGAGGGTGAACGTCAGCGGCGTCTTTCCCACACTGGTATCGAACTGGGTGCCGTCGACCAGCCAGCCCGTGTAGTTGACGGTGACTGTTCTACCCGACGCCGCCGCGGTGCCGGTGCCGGTAACGAGATCCTGGTAGTACAGCGCGTCCGAAATCTTCGTCATCTGCGCGATGTTGACGCCGAGCGACGGCGCGAACGTGTCCGTCGCGGGATCGGAAGGCTTGTCGGGCTCGGTGCAGCTGACGGACGCGGCCAGCAACGCGAACGGCACGAATGCCACGACCCGGCGACGGAGACGAACGAAGGACGACGACATGAGCTCTCTTGAAATGAGTGAACGTTACGGCTTGGTCATCGTGAGGCCACTGACCGTGCCTTCGGTATTGTGGCTGAAACGAATTCCGTAAACACCATCGGTCGACTTGAGTTTACCCGGCCCCACGACCGCCGACTTGTCGTACGTCGCGACCGTCGTTCCATTGATGGCGCACTCGACCTTGTCGCCCTTCACCGACATCGCGATCTCCTGCGTCACCGGCTGTCCCTGACCGGCCGCCTTGTGAACCGCGGCATTGGCTTCGCCTTCGCCACCATTCAGCTTGAACGACTGCGGGCCGAATCCGCGAACGATGAAGCTTCCGTTTCCATAAGCGGCGCAATAGAGATAGCTCTGCTGGTCGGTCCCCATCTCGTTCCCGCCAATGAAGATGCCGTACGGGTGCGGGTGGCTGTTCAAGTTCATGTATTTTTGTTCCGTGAACGACGCCTTCACGGTGTAATTCCCCGACGCCGTGTTGCCCGGCTTCCAATACGCCACTGCCGGCCCCGTGGTGACGTGGAGCGCGCTGCCTTCGGCCGTCAGCTTGGAATTCTCCAGCTTCTGGCCGCGCGACGCTTCGTTCGCGTCGATCTTGCCCATCCAGCCTGGCACAGAGATGCCGCCGCCGGCGACCGCGCGAGACGTTTCCCCGCCCTGGGCGACAACGAAGCGCGGCAAAAGGGCGACTGCGGCAAGCGCGAGCGCGGAACGGTGAACGCGACGCATGATGTCCTCACGAGTGATGGGTGGCGTGCCAGTAACGTTATCCACTGTGCACGGACAAGTCGATTGCCGATGATGGGCACGGCGAGGCTACCGCCTTGAACAGTCTACGTCGCTTGAAGTTCCATCAGCCGTGCCGGTGGTCGAATGGATTCCGTAAAGCAGTTGTCAACTCCGGCACTCCGTGCTCGCCGTCATGGTCCATTTCTTCCGCCAATGCGAGACCTCATTTTCCGTTGGCCGGCCTGTCCAACATTCCCGCCCGCGTCCGGTTTCGAAGCAGGCTCGGCGCGTGCTCTCACGGAGATTCGCGATGACTGCATTCGGCAAGGAGCAGGATCTACTCGATGTCGAGAAGCGCTTTTGGGATGCCATGAAGAAGAAGGACGCTCAGACAGCCGGCAAAATGACTGATGATGGTTGCATCATCGTCGGCGCTCAGGGCGTTTCGGCAATCGATCGCAAGACGATGGCGAAACTGACCGAAGAAGGTAAATGGGAATTGCAGCAGTTCACGTTCGATCCCAAGAGCTCGCAGGTGCGCTTCATCGCAGACGACGTCGCGATTGTCGCGTACAAGGTCACCGAGCGTGTCGCCGTTGATGGCAAAACGCTCCCGATCGAAGCGAACGATTCGTCGGTTTGGGTGCGGCGCGATGGCGAGTGGCTGTGCGCGCTGCACACCGAGTCGCTCGCGGGCGACCCGTACGGCCGGGATCGTCGCGCGCAGTTGAGCGACGACGACCCCGGCGCGACGCCTCAACGCCTCAAAGCGTAAGCAGTCTGGAGAAGAACGAGCGATAGCGCTGCAGCGCCAAGCGGAGATCCTCCGTCGACACGTTGTCGCCGCGATCCCACTGACGCTCGAGCGCGGCCCGCTCGTTTCCGAATGCGTCGGCAATGCACTTGATGACATCGGACACGAGCGCGTCCGCTTCGTGCACGGCGCGGCGGGGCTCATCGACGAAGCTGGTCTGGACGTTGGACCATCGCGCATTGAACTGATTCAGCGCGTTGGGCTCGAATAACGCCGCCTGTTGATTGTCAGGCGCGGCGTCTGCCGGCTTCGCTTCGACGGTCCGACGCACAACCTCTCGGTCGGCGACCGGACGCTTGGCGTCGGCGGACCGATCGGCTGGTTGAGTTTTCGGCTGGCTCGACTGCCCGGCGAAATCGGATTCGGGTGGCTCGAGGTTATCGCGTTCGACGCTCATGGTCTCACATCCCTGTCAACGCGGATAGGCCGCTGGGTTTCGGGTTGGACGCGATCGCCGTCGCGAGAAGCGGCGTCGGCGGTACGACTCACGTCGCGTTCGACCGCGCGCTCGACGGGACGTTCCGTCATGTGCTCGCGATCCTCGAGGAGGTCCTGGAACAGCTCGCGATAATAGACCATTGCCTGACGCAGATCTTCCGTCGTGGCCATGCCGCGACGATGCCGGATGGCGATCTCGCGAGCCGCGCGATAGTTCTGCACCACGCGGCCGTGATGGACCGAGAGATCGGCGGCACGCTGATCGAAGTCAGACACTGGATAGCCGCGCACCTTCATCACTTCTTCGACGAGACCATCAGCGCGCGTGATGGCGCCGCGCGGATCGTCGACGAACAGCGCTTGGACGCTGCGCCAATCCTGCGTGAACTTGCCGCGCTGCTCGGCCGACAATGGACGAATGTCCAGCGCCTCGACACGCTCTTGTCGCTTCACCAGCTCGGCTTCGGCGCGGCCCCGATCGCCAATCTGGTCGACGGTCCGGGAGTACTCGGGACCGTATCGAGCTCGCAGATCCTCGGTTCGGCGGCGCTGCACGACCAGATACCATGCCACCACACCGAGAACGATTAACGCGATGATGATTCCAACGATCGCTGCTGCACTCATGACGTCCTCCTCCGGACGGTGTTCGAGCGGTAATACGAGACGAGCGTTGCAGCTACGGTGCCATCTGGGAACTCGACCATCGCTCGCATCGTCGAGCTCGCACGCTCACTCACGCGATCAGCGATCTGGCCGCTTGTCCTTCACGGAGCCGCCCGAGCCTTCGCTTCCCCACGTTGCGCTGCCGCCGCGATCAGAACCGCGCGCTTCGCCGGACAGTGTCGGCGCGTCCGGCCGCGGTTTGTCGATCGGATGATCGTCCGCCACCGACCGCTCGCCGTCGAGATTGTCGTCGGCGCGTCCAACTTTTTTTTCGCTCTTGCGCATCTCCATCGCTCCATCGACTGTGCGAGCCTGTCTCGCAGCTACGGTGCCATGACGGAGACAGCGCGGCTCAACGCTGACGTTGACATCACCTTGTCGTCGTGCGTACTCTCAATTCGTCCGCCACGAGCCCCATGACAAAACCAGACGAGCGCATTCCGGACGAGCCGCCTCCGAGCGACGATCAAGTCGACGAGGCTTCGGCCGAGAGTTTTCCGGCGAGCGATCCGCCGAGTTGGGAACCACTGCGGGTCGGGTCGCCGGGGGTCGGAACGGATAAGCCCGGACCAACTCCGGGCAGCAGTTCGAGCGACCGCCGGTGAGAATTGCGGGGGCGGGGCTTCTCTGCGCCATATCGTTGCTCGCCTGCGGCAAAACTGATACGTCTTCCGACGATCACGCCCCCCTGCTCGCGTTCGACACGGCCCGAGTTCGGTTGCTGACGACGAGGGACACGATTCCGCTGACCGTGGAGCTGGCGATCAAGCCGGAGCAGCACACGATGGGGCTGATGGAACGCCAGCATCTCGCCGACAGCGCGGGCATGCTATTCCTCTACGACGAGACGCAGCCGGATTCATCAGCCTACTGGATGTACCGGACACTCATTCCACTCGACATCGCCTACATCGACTCGGCCGGAACGATC
>JAICYT010000248.1 GCA_025934075.1 Gemmatimonadaceae bacterium | reverse complement strand
CTTCTTTTTGTCGAACAGGAGATCGCGCAGAAGAGATTGCATCGCCTCTTTCCCTTCGACTTCGCCGGCGTGGATGTTGGCTTGGATATACGCGATCGGACGATTGAGTCGCCGCGCTTCCGCCGGCGTCTTCACGAGCGGTCGCGACGCGATGACGTACGGAAGCTCGCGGCCCTCTATCGTCTTGCCGATCGACCCAGTGGCGATCTTCGCCCCGAGCTTCTTCAGCGAGTCGATGAACGTGATGACGTCGTCGTAGCGCGACGTCTCGGTGAAGTTCGTCCGCTCGGCGCGGGTGAGGGGCCGCTTGCCGACGAAGCTTTGGAGCGTGTACCTGCTCTTTGACGGAATCGAGTAGTTGTCTGTAGGCTGCTGGGCCGTCAACACACCGGCGCAGCTCACGACAGCGAGCAGGATAAAACGACGCATGTATCCCCTGACCACAATGGAAAGGGGAATTGTACCCGATCGATCAGTCGTGCCGCTACTCTGTGCTATTCTGACGGTTTGGTGCCGGAGCCAGTCGATCGCAGGACCAAACCACGCGCGCGCGTAGTGGCAGCGACGCTCGGATCGGCGCCGCGATCGATGTCCGCGCGCACATTGCGCTGGAAGAGCGCGAGCTCGGGATCCTTGACGCCAGATCGGGCGAGCTGGACGACGAGGCCGGTCGCCGTTCCGACGGGCACGTCGCGAACGATCAAGTCGGTGAGTACCGCGAGCGGCATCGTCAAGGGCCGCTTGCCCGACGCAGACCGAAGACGCGCCAGATCGCGCAGAGAGACGCCGGCCGCGAGTGCCGTTGCCGCCGCTTTGATCTCGTCGGGTGTCGCGCTCGATCCAAGCACGCGCTTCGCCGACCCCATCTGCACTGAGAGCTGACGTACTGCGACGACGATCTTCTGGCCGTCGGATCCCTTAGCCGCGCCCTCGAGGGCTTTGTCGACGAGCGGCGCAGTCGGCAATTTCGCGACTCGTGCAGAGTCGACGATGGCGCTGACGGCGATGAGCGTAGGCTTGTCGAGCCGCTCGCTGAGCCGTGCGTCCTGCGCGACGGCCTGCGGAGCAACGAGCATCAGCGCGATCAATGTCCGCGCAACCACACTCATTTTTGCTCTTGGACCACGATCGCGGAATTCGGCATTCCGTAGTCATAGTCGGTGACACGCGGCGCCGTCGGATCGGCCACCCAGACACTGTCGTCGACGACGAACGAGTACCGGTGATGACCGAGCGGCACGGGAGCAGTCACAGACCAGACGCCGCCGCCACGATGTTGGGCTTGATATCCAACGTGCGAAGCGTCCCATCCATTGAAGTCGCCGACGACGGCAACCTTCTTGGCATCCGGTGCGACGAGCACGAACTGCACCCGCTGCGAGCGATCTGCCGCCTTTGGCGCCGGAAAGAGCGCGCTGGCAATCGGCTTCGCCGCGCGATGCAGATCTTGGCCGGCGTGCATGGCGCCGAGCACGGCAAACGCCGCAACCGCCGCGGCCATGATGCCCCAAACGAGCGGCGTCACCGTGACGGTGCGCGGCGTGATCAAGCGCGACCAAAGCCCAAAACCAGTATGACGCGGCAGGTTGCGGACGGCATTCATGATGCGCGCGTCGAGCGACCGGCCGACTGCAACCGGAACGCGCAATTCCCGCGCAATCTGTTCGATGTCTTCTTCGGTCTCGTCACGCATCGTACACCTCGCTCAACAATTCACGGAGGCGCTCACAGGCGCGCATGACGCGCATCTTCAGCGCTGACACTCCGACCCCCGTGAGCTGCGACATTTCGTCGTATCCCATTTCTTCCACGTACTTCAAGAGAAACGCTTCTCGCTGATCTCCCCGCAGCTGCTGCAGTGCGCGATCAATCTCCTCGCGCCACGCAGTCGCTCCGGCCGGGTGCTCTTCCGCCGCGCCGAGCAGCGCGACTTCGTCGACGACGAACGTCCGAGCCCGCCGCCCACGTCTCGCGCCGAGGGTACGACAGCGGTTGACGAGGATTCGGAACAACCAGGCGCCGAACCGCTCCGGATCCTCGCATCGTGCCAACGACCGATAGGCGCGCACGAAAGCGTCCTGCAGCGCTTCCTCTGCGTCCTCTCGATTACCGAGCATGTGAAACGCGTAACGCGCGTACCGGTCGCGATACCGCTCGACCAGCCCACGAAACGCCTCCACATCCCCACGCAGTACGCGGGCAACGACTACGGCGTCCGAGCTACCAGCTTCCACAGAGGACAGACCTAGCGAGATAGGTGAGGGTCACATGAAACGCGTGATGCGAGCCGCCGGACGCCGCGAACCGGTCCGAAGGGCACTACTTCTACCGTTCCGCCCCGTAAAAGCTCCTTCGTGCCCGTGCCATCTCGACGAGAATGGGCGCAGGCGTGAATCGCGACGGAAAACGGGCGTCGAGCTCTTCTAGTTGGTCTACGATCTTCCCGACCGACTCGCTGTCGATAAAGCGGAAAGGGCCGCCCCGGAACGGCGGAAAGCCGATCCCGAACACCGCGCCAATGTCGCCGTCGCGCGCCGACCGAAGAATCTTGTCGCCCAAACACAAGGCCGCTTCGTTCAACAACGCCAGCACACAGCGCTCGATGATCTCTTGTGCCGCCACCTCGCGCCGCTCCCCGCCAATCAGCTCGTAAACGCTTTCGTCCACTCGGCCTTTCTTGCCAGCATCATCGTACGTGTAGAAGCCACGCTTTCCCTTTCGCCCCGTTCTTCCGCCCGCGACCACACGGCGCATCGCCTCCGAGGGCTCCATGCGTCCGCCAAACGCGTCGACGAGCACAGCTCCGACCTTCCCTCCCACATCGATGCCGACTTCGTCGAGCAAGGTGATCGGGCCAACCGGAAATCCGAAGTCGACGAGCGCGGCGTCGATCGAGTCGATTGACGCCCCTTCGTCGAGCAGACGCCCGGCTTCATTCATATATGCCGACAACGTTCGCGTGGTGTAAAATCCGGGCCCGTCGTTCACGACGATCACAGTCTTACCAAGCTTCTTCCCATAGGCGACCGCCGCTACCGTCGCCTCGGGCGCGGTCACCGGCGTCACGATCACCTCGAGCAGTGGCATTCGATGCACGGGCGAAAAGAAGTGCATGCCCAACACGCGCTGCGGATGCCGCGCTACTTCCGCGATGCGCGTGATCGGGATCGTACTCGTATTGGACGCATAGACCGCCGTGCTGTCGATAATCGGCTCGATTTCCTCGAGCACCCGATGCTTGAGAGCCAAATCCTCGAATACGGCTTCGATCACGAGATCGGCCGATTCGAAGCCAGAGTAATCCGTCGTTCCGCCGACGAGACTCATGTAGTCGTCGAACTGATGTCGCGTGATCTGTCGGCGCGTAAGGCGCTCCTGCAACACGTTGTGAATCGACGCTAGTCCCTTTCCGATGCGCGCGGTGTCGGTGTCCTTGAAGCGGACGAGTGTGTCCTGCTGCACCGCGATGGACGCGATGCCAGCGCCCATGAACCCCGCGCCGAGTACACCGAGCTTGTGCACCTCGCGGGTTTGAACCGCGGGCCGATCGACGCCAGGGTCCTTTTTGAGCGCATTGCTCGCAAAAAAGATGAAGACGAGCTGCCGCGACACGTCGGTCATCGCCATCTCACCGAATAGCCGCGATTCCTCGCGCAATCCTTCCTCGAAGCCGCGCGAATATCCGGCTTGCACCGCGGCGAGCGCGGCGAGCGGGGCCGGATAGTGCCCGTGCGTCTTCTCCATTACGCTTTCGCGGGCCTTCCTGAACACGACGCCGCGACCGAGCGGATTATCCTCGAGCAACAAATTCGTCGCCCCACGTTTTCGACGACGAGCGGGCTGCAACGTATTCCCGGCTAAGGATCGAGCCCGATCAAGGGCCACTTCGGCAAGAATCGCCGGATGCACCATCTCGTCGACGAGACCCATCTGCAAGGCGCGTTTGGCGCGCAGGCTTCGTCCCGTCAGAATCATGTCGAGCGCGGCCTGAAGCCCTACACGCCGCGGCAATCGCTGTGTCCCGCCGAGGCCGGGAATCAGGCCGAGCTGCACCTCGGGAAGCCCGAGCGCGGTCTTCGGATGGTCCGTGCAGATGCGATAGCGACACGCCAACGCGACTTCGAGACCGCCGCCGAGACAAGCGCCATGGATCGCGGCGACAACGGGCACGCGAAGCTTCTCGAGCCGATCGAGAAGTGTCTGGCCCATTCGGCTCGTCTGTTCTGCCTCCGCCGCCGAGGTAATCGCCGAGAATTGCTCGATGTCCGCGCCGGCGATGAAGCTGTCCGGCTTACCAGAGATCAACACGGCGGCTTTGATGAGCGTGTCATCATTGACGCGCGTCAACATCGCATCGAACTCTCCGATCAACGACGGAGAGAGGGTGTTCAGCGAAGCGCCCGGACGATCGATCGTGACGAGGAGAACGTCGTCGAGCACCTCGGGCTTGAGCGTCGGCGCAAGCGACGTATCCGCGACGACCGGTTGCACGTCCGTCATACGAGTTCGATGACCATGGCGTGACCCATTCCACCTGCGGCGCAGACGGTCATGAGACCAAATTGCCCGCCGCGTCGAACCAACTCGTTCGTCAGCGTCGTGAGAATGCGCGCGCCCGTCGCGCCGAATGGATGGCCGATCGAGATCGATCCACCCATCACGTTGAGTTTCGAGCGATCTACTTCACCCACCGGCGTGACGAAGCCCGCACGCGCCGCCCACTCGCGCGACACGAACCCGGCGAGGTTGCACAACACCTGCGCGGCGAACGCCT
>JAICYT010000269.1 GCA_025934075.1 Gemmatimonadaceae bacterium | reverse complement strand
TGCAATCGCCTCGATCGTCGGTGACGAGAAGCGACTGCCCGTGCCACGCGTATCGCTGTCCCGAGCGCACCTGCGCCGATGGCATGCTCAAGCTCCCGGAGTCTGGCGCGGGCAACCAACGCGAGCGGTGTGCCACGCCAAGCCAGATCTGCGCTCCGGACTTATTCCGGTATCGAATACCATGCATTCCATCTACCCGGCTACCGGTCGCACTCCATTGGGCGGTCATTACGGCGTTGACGTACACGCGCTGAGCGTTCGGGTTCTTTTTAGCAATTTCATGAATAACGTCGAGCAGTCCGGTCTCGCTTTGCCAGCCGTGGACGCCGCCCGATGACGGCAGCGCGCGCCTGTTCGATCGCCGTGGACGGCCGCTTTCGCGAGGAGATACTCGCTGGCCTCGCGCGGCCGCAGAAGGAGCTGCCGCCAAAGCTGTTCTATGACGCCGCCGGCGCCGCGCTGTTCGAGCGCATCTGCGAGCTGGACGAATACTATCTCACGCGCGCAGAGCTTTCGATTCTGCGGACGCATGCGGCCGAAATCGCGGATCACGTCGGCCCCGGGGCGGCGCTCGTCGAGTACGGCAGCGGCGCCGGAGTCAAGGTTCGGCTGCTGCTCGACGCGATGTCTGCACCGGCCGCGTACGTGCCGGTGGACATCTCGCGCGAACAGCTCGTCGATGTCGTGGGGGTGCTGGCACGCGAGTATCGCCACGTGTCGATTCGTCCCGTCTGTGCGGATTACACGCTGCCCCTCACGATCCCCGACCTGCCACGCCGCGCACGCCGGCTTGGATTCTTTCCCGGATCCACGATCGGCAATTTTCACCCGGCGGAAGCCGCGGCGTTCCTGCGTCGCGTTCGGCGTGTACTTGGACGAGATGGCGCCTTCGTCATCGGCATCGATCGTCGAAAGAGTCCGCGCGTCGTTCGCGCGGCCTACGACGATCGGCACGGCGTAACCGCCGCATTCAATCTCAACGCGCTACGCCGCCTGAATCGCGAATTCGAGGCCGACTTCGACCTCGAGGCATTTGCCCATCGGGCCAGATGGAACGGCCGAGTGGGCCGCGTCGAAATGCACTTGCAAAGTCTCTCATCCCAGACGTTTCGTGTCGCCGGCGAACACTTCACGATGAAGCAGGGCGAGACAATCTGGACCGAGTCCTCGTACAAGTACGACGTGGACCGTCTCCGGCGGCTCGTGATCGACGGTGGATTTCGGATCGCTCAGCTGTGGACCGACGTGAAGCAGCTCTTTTGGGTGGCGCTGCTGCAGGTGACGTGAGACACTCGCTCGAGGACAACGGCACATTCACATGACAAAAACGATGACGCCGAAGCGCATCTTCGCCAGGGATATCAGAGGCACCATCTCCGCGGCACGCCAACAAGCACAGATAGAATGGCGTGCGGGGACGCTGATCGTCGACGAACCGCCGTTCAACGGCGGGCAGGATCTCGGTCCAGACCCGTTTACGCTGATCGTGGTGGGGCTCGTCGGCTGCACGCTCACCACCCTGCGCATGTACATCCGCCGCAAGGGGTGGAGCATCGATGACATCACCGTCAGCGCCAACATGACGCAGCAATCGGAACCGTTCAGGACGACGATCCGACGGACCGTCGTCGTGGGGCAATCCATCAGCGATGAACAGCGGGACAAGCTGCTCTACATCGCGAGGAATTGCCCCGTGGCGAGGCTGCTGCAGGGCGACATGGTGCTCGAGACCGTCTTGAACCTCGCTTGAGCTGGCCTACCACCCATCATTCCGTCGATCATTATTGATATGGCGCCGCGGGCGCCAAGGAATGGGTGAACGACGTTCACCGCAAAGGATCACTGCCATGGTCACGCGAGGTTTCATCGGAAGGCAGCCAGCATCGAAGGACGCGCATCGGCTGCCGCCAGGTCAGCACGTCGTCAACAGCTTTCCCGTCCTGAGCGCCGGGCCCGTACCACGGCTGGCAACGACTGATTGGCAATTCGTCCTCAAGCTTGGGCCGCGCGTGTTGAAGGCGTGGGACTGGGCGGCGTTCAATCGCTTGCCGCAGACCACGATCACGACAGACATCCACTGCGTCACTGCGTGGTCGAAGTTCGACACATCATGGGAGGGTGTCACCGTCGACGACATTCTCGCCGACGCGGGTTTGGCCGCGCCGACGGAGTTTGCGCTTGCGCACAGCTACGACGGCTATTCCACCAACGTACCCACCGCCGATCTGATCAACTCGAAGGCGATGGTGGCGCTGAAATACAATGGGCAACCGCTTTCGCCCGATCACGGCGGCCCCGCGCGGCTGCTAGTTCCGCATCTGTATTTCTGGAAGTCGGCGAAATGGGTGAGCGGACTGCAGTTCACCGACCGCGACCACGCCGGATTCTGGGAGCTTCGCGGTTATCACATGTACGGAGATCCATGGCGCGAGCAGCGATACACCAATGACTAGCGCTCGTCCGGATCGCGACGCCGTCACGGACCATATCGAATGGCAGAACGCGACCATTCTATGCATCGTGGAACGGACCCGTACGATCAGGAGCTTCTTCCTTCAACTGTCGCGTCCATTCGGTTTCACCGCAGGCCAACACGTCGATTTGCGACTGACCGCCGAGGACGGCTACGCGGCAATGCGCAGCTATTCGATCGCGTCGTCGCCGACATCCAGCGGCATCATCGAGCTGGCGATCGAGCGTCTTCCGGACGGAGAGGTGTCGACCTTCTTCCACGACGTCGCTCGTGTCGGTGACGAGATCGAATTGCGCGGACCACTCGGCGGCCATTTTCTCTGGCCCGCGCACACGACGCAGCCCATCCTCATGATCGGCGCCGGCTCCGGTCTGGTCCCCCTGATGTCGATGATCCGCCAGCGCTCGTCCAGCTCCCGTCCGGTGCCCACTGCCCTGCTGCTTTCGTCGAGAACCTGGAGTGAGGTGCTCTTTCGTGACGAATTGCTCGCGGCCGAGCGTGACGGCTCGGGCTTGTCCGTGGCATTGGCGCTGACGCGCGACGAAACGACTCGGAGCGGCGATTTTGCCCGGCACGTGGACGGCGCGATGATAGCCGACGTGCTCCGCCGCCTTCCCGCGGTACCCAGTCACGTGTTCCTCTGCGGCTCCAACGCGTTCGTCAACGTCGCGACCGACGGCGCGCTCGACGCCGGGTTGTCATCCGCCACGATCAAGACGGAGCGCTACGGCGGCTAGGCGCCGGACTCCCGGACCGATTTTTCGGACCTGCTGCACGGCGAGCGACCGTAGCATTCCGTCATGCCAACACGGAATGACAGCCCCGGGGAGCCATGAACATCCTCGACGGCATCCAGCTGTTTCGCCGCGCCGCGGAACGACAGTCGTTCTCCGCCGCGGCAC
>JAICYT010000174.1 GCA_025934075.1 Gemmatimonadaceae bacterium | reverse complement strand
GCACTCATCGAGCGGCCTTGTCACGGCCCTCTTTCTTCAATCGCCGAGGTTCCAGTGGTTCAACAGACGAATCCAACGCCGACGTACGGCGCGGCGAGCGCCACGACTCCAAAGGGACGATTTCTCGATGGAGAAGCCGTGTCTGGCGGAGGCTTCGGCACGGTCGTTCTGCATCGCGCGCTGATGCTCGCGGCGATTGCGGCGATTGCGACGCCACGCATTG
Source organism: Gemmatimonadaceae bacterium (assembly GCA_025934075.1). Lineage (GTDB taxonomy): Bacteria > Gemmatimonadota > Gemmatimonadetes > Gemmatimonadales > Gemmatimonadaceae > JAQBQB01. The sequence goes on along the minus strand of JAICYT010000174.1, from coordinate 8,262 downwards.
CATGGTCGCAAGCGGCGGCGCTGACATCGACCGAGCACACGATCGCGAGTGCCGTCGACTCGGACCACAAAAATGCGCTCGCACTTCTCGAGCGTCTTGTGAACATCAATAGCGGCACGATGAACTTCGCCGGCGTTCGCCAGGTCGGCGACATTCTTCGTGCGCAATTCGACTCGCTCGGCTTCAAGACGCGGTGGGCCGACGGCGCCGCGTTCCACCGTGCGGGGCATCTCATCGCCGAGCATCCGGGGGTGGGTCCGAAACTGCTGCTGATCGGCCATCTCGATACGGTATTCGAGCCATCGAGCCCGTTTCAGCGCTTTCAGAAGTTGGACGACTCGACCGCGCGCGGTCCTGGCGTCATCGACATGAAGGGCGGCGACGTGATTCTGCTCTACGCGTTGCGCGCTCTTCGCCAAGCCGGTACGCTGAGCAAGATGAATGTTACCGTGGTCTACGACGGCGACGAGGAGGAGGCAGGAGCGCCAATCGATTTGGCTCGTCGGGCGCTCGTCGACGCCGCGACCGGCGCGCAAGCCGCGCTCGGCTTCGAGGACGGCGCGGCCGATCCCAAGACCGCGGTCATCTCCCGGCGCAGCGCCGGCTCCTGGACGCTCAAGACCACCGGGAAGCCAGCCCATTCGTCACAGATCTTTAAACCGGAATTCGGCGCAGGCGCCGTGTACGAAGCCTCACGAATCCTGCACGAGTTCTACTCGAAGCTTTCGACCGAACAGTATCTGACCTTCAATCCCGGGCTTGCGCTCGGCGGTACGCTGCTCAAGGTCGACACGACGGGCACCGAGGGCACGGCGTCGGGCAAGCGAAACGTGGTCGCCGAGCATATGGAGGTGACGGGCGATTTGCGGACGCTGTCGCCCGAGCAACACGCCAAAGCGAAACGCGCGATGCAGGAAATCGTATCGCACCACCTGCCGCAGACGTCGGCGACGATCGAGTTCGACGACGGATATCCGCCGATGGCGCCGACCGAAGGCAATCGCCGCCTTCTCGCGATGTACGACAAAGCCAGCCGCGATCTTGGATTCGGCTCAGTGGTCGCGGTCGACCCGTCGCGCGCCGGCGCGGCCGATGTGTCATTCGTCGCCGGCAAAGTGCCGATGATCATCGACGGCATCGGCCTGTCGGGCCACGACGATCACAGCGAGAAAGAGACTGCCGATCTTCGCATGTTCGCCCCATTGACCAAGCGCGCCGCGCTGCTGATGTATCGGCTCACGCAGAACCAGGTTCGCCCATAAGAGCGATCGCGCCGCGGCGTGGATGGAATGCCCTCGGTCATTCCGGTGTCTATTGTGAGGACGTTCTCTGGATTCGACGACGCCGACCGCCATCATGCTTGAACGCACCACCGACGCCGATCTGCTCGCGAGGGCGCGAGCGGGCGACGATCGTGCGTTCGCGGCACTCGTCGAGCGTTATGAGAGCGCGGTCGCCGCGACCGCCGTCGGCATGCTCGGGCCCGGCGACGACGCGGACGACGTCGGACAGGAGGCGTTCATTCGGTTTCATCACTCACTCGATCACTTTCGTGGCGAATCGTCGCTCAAGACCTATCTGGTGCACATCGCCATGAATCTTTCGTTGAACGCGCTTCGACGACGTCGTCGCTCCGTGCTGCGATTCGTCAGTCGCGACGAAACGCCGATCGAGTCCGCCGAGCCGAGTGCGGGGCCGGATGGCCATGTGGACGCGGAAGAGTTGCGAGTACTCGTGCGGCGCGCGGTCTCGCAACTGAACGAGAAGCATCGTGCGGTCGTCGTCCTTCGTATGTTCGACGATTGCTCGACACGCGACGCCGCGAGAATACTCGGCATTCCTGAAGGAACCGTCCTCTCGCGCCTGTCGCGCGCGATGAAGGAGATGGAGGCGCTGCTTGCGCCATACGTCGATAGCGGTGCCGCCGTCCGGGAGACTATTCGATGATCGATCATGATGAGAGCTTGGCCAACGATCCACTCGCGGCGCTGGTCCGGGCGTCGGCACCGGAGCGGTTCGAGTCCGGCTTCAGCGACCGCGTCGCCGCGCGGCTTCGCGCCGATCGCGAGCCTGCTCTGTCGGCTGTGCTCCAGCGACAATTCTTCCAGATCGTGCCGATCGTCGCCGCGGCGTCGCTGATGCTCGCCGCGTACAACTGGTGGGGCGCGCGCGAGACTTCGTCGTCTCCGATCGAAGCGGTGCTCAATCTTCCGCAAGTCACGCTTGCATCGGCGTATTCATCGTCAGTGTTGTACGGAGCCGCTGCCGCCGATATGGAGACGCAATGACGACCCAGTTCAAGTCACTCGTGCTGCTCGCGGCGACGCTGGTAGTCGGATTCACGCTCGGATTGTTCGCCGACGCGACACTCGTGCGCGGGCGTCGCGCGCAGGTGGGCGCCTTGCGACGGCCACCGGGATTCGTTGCGCACATGGAGGACGTGATTCAACCGCACAGTGACGCGCAACGCGATTCGATTCGGCCGCTGCTCGAGCAAGCCGCTCAACGGAACGGAATGATCGTGCACGACGCCAACGATCATCTGCGCGCCGCACTCGACTCGATGCGCATTGCCCTCGCGCCTATGCTCGATCAGTCGCAACGCGATCGCCTGGCACGCGAGGTCGGCCGAATTCCGCCGTTCGGACCAGGCGGCCGGCGCGGTGGACCACCATCATTTGGTCGAGGTGGGCCGCCCCCGGGCGCGCGACGTGGAGGACCACCGCCGGACTAGCTCTGCGTGGCCTCTCCGTCGTGCAACAGCGCGCCCATCTCGGTCGCCGCCGCACGACGCGCGCTCGCGTCGGCATTGATCTCACCGACCAACTCGGCGACCCGATCCGAGGCCGGAGATCCGTGCTCGACACCAGCCACATAGAGCGAAGAGAGGGCGCTGGCCGCGTGCGACAACCGTCCAGCCAACAGTTCGCGAGCCGCCGCGAGGTGCTTCGCTTCGTCTGATCCGCTGGCTTGATCGCCGGCTGACGACGCGAGATCGAGACGCGCCATCTCGAGCGCTGTCGTGCAGCACGCTTCGACCAGCGAGCAGACGTTGTCGCGCGTTGCGCGTTCCTGCTGCTCGTCGAGGGCGGCGGCGTGCGGAGCGAGCATTGGCCGCGCCTGCACGATCGCGTTGAACAACAGTCGCCGTGCGTCGCCCTCAGGCAACTGTGCGATCGTGCGGTCGACTGTTGCCTGCAGCGACGACGGAAGCTCCGGGAATTCCGGCGACCCGATCGGCCTTGCGTTGCTGCGCGCGGCGCGCGCGATCATGAATGCGACGATGAACGTCGTCGCCAACAGCAATGGTGACACCGTGAACGCGGCATAGGTGCCGACGAGCATCACAGCCGCCAACATGAACGCGATGCTGCCCGAGATCCTCGTGCCCGGCGATGGGCTCGCTGGCGACGCTGTCATTGCGGATCAGACGGCCGACGCACCGGCGCCTCCGACGGCGAGTCGAGTCGCTTCAAGACCTCGGTGGCGTTTTGCGTCCAGCCGTCTTGCTCGTGATAGTACTTTTGGAACTCTCGAAGATTGTGTCGAGCGAGCTCCCGCTGGCCGAGCATGTACTCCGCCATTCCGGCGTGATAGAGCGCCATGTAGTGATTGGGCCAGTAGTCGATCACGAGCTCCATGATCGGTCCGGCTGATCGGTCGTCGCCCGCGTCCGCGACAGGATGGCCAACCTCGAACACGATCCCTGTCGCCTTATAGCGATCGGCCGCGGGCAATTTGTCGATCACACGTCTGGCGTCGTCGATGTGGCCAGCGAGCGCGTAGCAGGCGGCTTGATAGCCGGCGCCGCCGACCGTTTGCGGTGGTGGCGACTGCTGCTGGAATGTTTGGACCTCGACGCTGTTGCAGTACGGTTTTGCGCGACGGAACCACTGCGCCGCGTCGTTCGTGGCTTCGGCGTATACTGCGCTGCCGCCGGAGTAGGAGCTCGCGGCGTGCGCTCGCGAGATGAACCAGCAGCACGCCAGGACGTAGCCCCAGCCCAGGATGTAGTACGATCGGTTCATAAGGATTGCTGGTTGGCTCCGGCCAGGCTGAATTGGAGTCTGACCCCATTTGCGCGAAATGGAGTCTGACCCCAATTGACCCAATTGACCAAGTTTGACGCTCGGACACGCGAATTCGCAAACCGGCTGGCGTCCGCCTGGTTCAGTGGCCAGAATCAAGGAACGCCACTCCAACAGCTTACGCCGGTGGCGCGTTTGTTCTCGAAAGGCCCGAACGATTCAATCGGTCCGTCCCCGCCCGAGGTCTCAATGTCCCAAATCTCAATTCGCGCATCAATCGCCGCCGCGACCCTCGCGGTCGCGCCGCTCGCTCTTCCCCACGTGCTCGACGCCCAGCTTCGGCCAGCCAACAGCCCGAAGATGCCGATGCCGTCGACGCACGTCGCAACCCAGTACACCATCGATCAATTCCTATCGCCCGCTTCGCCGCTCGAGGTGAGCGCCGCGAAAAAGGCGGATCGGATCGCCTGGGTCACGTACGAGCGCGGAATGCGCAACATCTATACGGCGGCCGCGCCCGACTTCAAGGCGGTGCGGTTAACCAAGTTTCTCGACGACGACGGCGTTGACCTCAGCTCCGTGCGTCTCTCCGACGACGGCACCATCGCTGTGTTCGTTCGCGGATCGGGACAGAATCGCGCCGGCTGGGTCGCCAACCCGACGCACAACCCCAACGGCGGCGAGCGCGCCGTCTGGGCCGCCCGCACCGACGGCAGCGGCGCCTGGCGTCTCGCCGTCCTCACCGGCAACGAGCTCCCCGGCTTCGGCGGTCGTGGTGGTAACGGGCCCGAGCTTTCGCCCGACGGAAAGCACGTCGTGTTCGTGCGCGATGGCCAGATCTATCAGGCGCGCGTCGCGCGCGGCGTCACTGCGCCCATGGACACGGGCGGAATTCCGTTCATCAAAGAATGGGGACGTCAGAGTTTCCCGACGTGGTCACCCGACGGCTCGAAGCTCGCATTCGTCAGCGTGCGGGACAATCACTCGCTCATCGGCGTCTACGATATGAAGTCACGCAAAGTCGATTTCCTGTCGCCAAGCGTGGATTTTGACGCGAGCCCAACCTGGTCGCCCGATGGAAAACGCATCGCGTTCGTTCGTCGGCCCGGAACTCCGTTCGCTCTCCAGGCTCAGCAAGGTCAGGGTGGGATTGGCAATCCCGGAGGACCAGCCGCCGGTCGCGGCGGTCGCGGCGCGGCGGGCGGGCGCGGTGCGGGACGCGGTCGCGGCGACGCCGAGGATACGACGACGGTGCGGATCGACGGTCTGCACAACGCGGCATTCCCCGGCGGCTACACCGTCTCGTTCATGGTCGCCGACGTCGCGACCGGCAAGGCGCAGGAATTCTGGCACAATCAGCCGCACGACCGAAAGTTCGCCGGCGTCAACGCCATCACGTGGGGCGGCGACCACGTCGTCTTCACCGCGAACGTGCCGGGCGACGAATGGGATCGATACTTCTCGGTCAGCATTTCGAATCCGCAGCCAGAACCGGTGCTGCTCACGACCACCGACGGATTGATCAACGACAACGTCGCTGATCGCACCTTCGTGACGACGGCGCTCTCGCGCGACGGCAAGACGCTCTACTACTGCACCAACGCCAAGGACATCGAGAAGCGCCACATCTGGTCCGTCCCGACCTCTGGCGGCACGCCAAAGCAGATCTCGACCGACGATGGCGTGGAGGTGTCGCCGACGCCGCTGCCGTCGGGCAAGCAGATGGCCGTGCTCTACTTCAACGCCAGTCAGCCGGCGTCGATCGGCATCGTGCCGACCGACGGAGGCGCGACGAAAGTCGTCTATCCGACGCTGCCAAAGGATTTCCCGAAGAGCGCGCACGTGACGCCCGAGATCGTCATCACCCACGCCGCCGATGGATTAGAGATTCATAACCAACTCTTCCTGCCCAAAGATCTGAAGCCGGGCGAAAAGCGCCCGGCGATCGTCTTCGTTCACGGTGGACCATCGCGACAGATGTTGCCGGCGTACCATTACATGCAGTTCTACCACTGGGCGTACGCGTACAACCAGTGGCTCGCGTCGCAGGGCTATGTCGTGCTTTCGATCAACTACCGTAGCGGTATCGGATACGGAAATTCATTCCGTCGCGCGCCGAACACCGAAGGCCGCGGGAACTCCGAGTATCAAGATGTCGTCGCGGGCGGCAAGTATCTGCAGTCGCGCCCCGACGTCGACCCAACGCACGTCGGAATTTGGGGTTTGTCGTACGGCGGACTGCTCACCGCGCAGGCATTGGCGCGCAACTCCGACATCTTCGTCGCCGGAGTCGACTTGGCGGGCGTACACCTTTACGGCAATTCGGTCGACTCGACCAACCTCGCGTTCCAGTCGTCAGCCGCCGCGCACATCGATACATGGAAGTCCCCGGTGTTCCTCGAGCAAGGCGACGACGACCGCAACGTCGACTTCTCACAGATGGTCGGGCTGGTCGATCTTCTGCGCGCACACGGCGTGTATTACGAGCTCACCGTCATTCCCGACGACGTTCACGAGTCGCTCCTGCACAGCCGCTGGATCGACATCTTCAGCCGGAGCAGCGACTTTTTGCACCGCTTCGTTTGGGAGCGACAGACGCCGCCGGTCATGACGACGAACAGTTCCAAGTAGCCCGCCCGTAACGCGCGGCGGAGAACGAACCAGCATGACGACGTACTCCGCTGCGCGGACCGCATGGTTTCAACAGCTCGCGTTGATCGCGATCACGGCCATCGTCGTATTGCAGCATACAAAACAGGCGTTGCTCCCAGCGAAGCAAACCCCCGTGCTTTGGAGCGCCGAGGTCGCGGCGATCTGCGGCGTCCTCGTCTTGCGGTCAGGATGGCTGCGAGACGGTCGTTGGCGCGACGAGCAACTGCGGCTCGGGACGCTTGCGAATAACTTCTACGAGCCGCGTCGTGAATCGCTCATCAACGGCTTCGCCGTCGCGGGTGGAGTGTTCGGCGCACTCTGGTGGGCGGCGGCGACGTGGGGCGTGGTGCTCACAGGAATGCGGCGCGGCGTCGCCACACGCGGCCTGCTCGACTTCGAGGTGGCGGCACTGGCCGGCGCGATCACCGGTAGCATCGTCGGCGCCGCAATAGGACTCATCGCTGGGCAGTTGTGGGAAACGAGACATCGCAGAAATCGCGTCATGCGCCAGGTATCCAATGGCTGATCTCATCATTCGTATCAAGAAAAAGACGGATGGCTCTGCGGCACTGAGCTGCCTGCGGCCCGATGGATCGACGACGTGGCAGCGCCAGGAAGGACAGCTCGGCCGCTTCTTTCCGTTGCACGACCTCACGCACTACGCGGTCGAGAGCGTGATGGGCTTTCAGCGCGCGTTTTATGGTCTAGTCGCGGAGGGATGGGATCTCTCGGATTTCGGTACGGTCGAGTCCCGCGGGAAAATTCCCGACGAAGCGGGATTGGCCGAGAGCGTCGTCGGATTGTTTGATCTGGAGCGAATGACGGGCGAGCGCGGGAACGCAGAACAGATGAACGAGCAGTTGAGGACCGTTCGCGCGGATCGTGGTCTGTCAACCACGCTCAGTATCACCGACGAGCAGATCGCCCGAATTCGGGAGCTGCGCGCAGAGCTGTTCGACCGATGGAAAACCGTACCGCCGGGTGAGGCACTGGAGCTATCCTTCCATCGTGCCGCGGGGTCCGCCGTCTAGCGGCGCGCCCGGCGGCGGACACAAACGATGGAATGCGAACGTAGAGAATGCGTATGAGAGACTCCTTCGATCACTTCGACAGTTTCGAAGACGACTTGACTCCGCCGACTCAGCCGTCGGGCGCGCACATGCCGCCGCCTAAAGTCCCGGGGACAGCGATCGCCGCCGCTACGCCGGCGCCGCTTCCACCGCGTCGTTCGCGCGAGATGCGTCTCGAAGATGCAAACGTGATTCAGCGTTTCATCTCGCGCACGCTCGACGTCGTCGACAGCATGGCCGATAGCGTGGCCGAAGGTTTGGGTTTGCGTCACACGTGAGTTCGCGCACCGCCGTCAGCTCGGGACTTCTGCTCTTTCGACGATCGCCGCACGGCCTCGAAGTATTCTTGGCCCATCCCGGTGGTCCGTTTTGGACGAACCGTGACGACGGTGCCTGGACGATTCCGAAGGGCCAGGTCGACGAAGGCGAAGACTTGCTCGACGCCGCGCGTCGCGAATTTCAGGAAGAGACCGCGGTCGTACCACACGGTCCATTCATTCCACTCGGCTCCG
>JAICYT010000114.1 GCA_025934075.1 Gemmatimonadaceae bacterium | reverse complement strand
TCGTACACGATCGCGTCGCATGTCACGAGCAGCTCGCCTCCACGCAGCGTCAGGAGCCCCGGGTCACCGGGGCCCGCGCCGACCAGGTAGACGACACCGGCAGCTGTCATTTCAGTCCGCCAGCTTCATCGTGACCGGCGCGCGGGCGGCGCCGCCGATGCTCGCCGGCTACTCGCCGCCGACAGGATCGCGTCCAGTCGCTTGCTCACGCGATGCGCACGCAGCCATAGCGAGAGGACGTAACCGCCGAAGAGAAGTCCGGCGACGACATATCCAGCGATCATCTCCGCTGTCGTATCGATCATCGCGAACCTCCGTCGCCCTCGAACGCAGTCACGAGATCTCGCTGAACGGCGATGCGATAGCGCGCACGAATCAGCGCGAAGCAGAGGAGTGTGAACGCGACGAACGCCAGCAGGAATGTCGTGAGCATCTCGGGCGGAAGCGACGGTTTGTCCGGCTTGAGCACGACAGGCATCGGATGGAGCCTCGCGCTGAAGAGGTACACACTCAAGTGAATGAACGGGATGAGCAACGCGCCCAGGATCGCGAGCACTGCGCCGTATCGGCCGCGCATCGCGGCGTCTTCGATGCCATCGCGCAGCACGAGATACGCGGCAACGATGAACCAGAGAAATAGCGTGAACGTCAGCCGCATGTCCCACCACACCCACCACGCGCCCCAGATCTTGTGCGCCCAGATTGGACCCGTCGTCAACACGACCGTGATGAACACCAGCGCGACCTCGGCGCTCGCCTCAGCCAAACGATCGGCGCGCTCGTCGTGCAGCCACAAGTACACGATCGACATCAATGCGGTAATGCCCACCGCGATGTACGCGCCGAGCGCCGACGGAACGTGGATGTAGTAGATCTTCTGCGCCGCGCCTTGCAGCGCCTCGATGGGCGTGAAATAGATCGCGCGAACGACAACCGCGAGCACCGACAACCCGGCGAGCGCAAAGAACCAATCGAAGATGGGCTTGGGCGCGGTCAATCCAGACGACAACACCGTGCGCGCGGAAGCCGAAGCAGGAGCGGAAGTCATTCTTCGAGCGTGAAAGGAAAAGCCAGCGTGCACGCGACGACGAATACCAAGTCGAACGCGATCAGGATCTTCAACCATGGCCAGCTTTCAGCGAGAGGACGATCGGCAAGCACGCGCGTCGTCGCCTGGGCTGCGTTCATCAGAATCGGCACGAAGAACGGAAGGCTCAGCATCGGCAGCAGCAGCTCAGCCAATCGCGTGTTCACGGCCATCGCACTGAACAACGTTCCAACGGCAACTATTCCGATCATCGCCAACAACACGATCGCGGTAACGACCATCAGCGGTCGGCCGATCGGCAGATTGTAGAATAACGCCAACGCAGGAATCGTGATGAGCTGAATCGCGCACAGAAAGAGCAAGTTCCCGATCGCTTTGCCTAGATAGATGGCCTCGCGGCTGATCGGCGACACGAGCAGCGCGTCGATGCCGCGGTCGTGCTCCTCGATGCTGAATGACCGCTGCAACCCCAACAGTGCCGAGAACGCGAGCACGACCCACAATACGCCGGGCGCGCGCTGCGCCGGCGCAATGATCGACTCGTCCCACGCAAAGTAAAAGATGCAGAGCGCGAGCACCGCGAACACCAGCGCCGAGAAGAATGCGGTGCGCGTACGGAACTCGATGGCGAGATCTTTTCGCGCGACGAGCCACGCGGCTCCCATCATGCCTGGTGCGCGCGCATGGCTCACGCGGTTGACTCGACGTCGAACGACGATGCATGCTCGGCGCCGCGAAGCACGAGCTCTCGATACTCGGCGACATACGTGCGCGGCTCGACCGTCGCGCAGTCATCGTGGCGCACGATCTTTCCGTCGAGCATGACCGCGGCATGCGACGCCACGCCCAATCCTTCATCGACGTTGTGCGTGACGAGGATCAGCGCGGCGCCCGACGATCGCAGCAGTTGCAGCATGTCGGTGAGCGCCGCACCGCCGGCCGCGTCGAGCCCCGTGTACGGCTCGTCCAGCAGCACGACGCTCGGCTCATGCACGATCGACCGCGCGATCGAGACGCGTTGCTGCAATCCGCGACTCAAGGCGCGAACAGGCGCGTCGGCGCGGTCGAGGATTCGCATGCGCTCGAGGGCGTTGAGCGCGGCTGCTCGCGGATCAGGAACGCCATAGAGCCGCGCTGCGAACTCGACATTTTCGCGCGACGTGAGCGCGCGGTACAGCATGCTTTGGTGCGAGATCAATCCGACATGGGCCCGAGCAGACGCGTCCTCTCGAAGCGAGTGGCCACAAACGCGAACCGAGCCCGACGTCGGCTTGAGAAGGCCCGCGACCAGCCGCAGCAGGGTCGTCTTCCCCGCCCCGTTCGGACCGAACAGAGCAAGGCATTCGCCCGCGTTGAGAGACAGGGCCACGCCATCGACGGCGCGGCGACGACCGAACGTCCGGCGTACTCCGGACGCCTCGACCGCCGGACAGGTCGGAAACATGCGTCAAAGATAAGACACGCCGAGCGCGTCCGCTTACGACGACCGGCGAGCGACCGTATAATGGCGCCGTCCAACATCGTTCCCCGAAAGCCTATGACCACCATGACCGAGATCGACGCCCTACTCACCGAGAATCGTAAATTCCCGCCGCCCGACGAGTTTCGACGCAACGCTCACGTCAAAGACACGTCGCTGTACAAGGCTGCCGAGGAGAACTCGGAAGCGTTCTGGGAGTCGCAGGCGAATGAGCTCGAGTGGTTCGAGAAGTGGAAGACGGTGTGCGAGTGGAACCCGCCGCACGTGAAGTGGTTCACCGGTGGAAAGATCAACGTCTCGGTGAATTGCGTCGACCGTCACGTCAAGACGGCGCGACGCAACAAGGCGGCGCTCATCTGGGAAGGCGAACCCGGCGATCGTCGCACGCTCACGTATTGGGATCTCTATGTCGAGGTCCAAAAATGCGCGAACATGCTGAAAAAGCTCGGCGTGAAGCGCGGCGACCGTGTCGCGATCTACATGCCGCTCATTCCAGAAGTGGCAATCGCGATGCTCGCCTGCACGCGAATCGGCGCGGCGCACTCAGTGGTGTTCGGCGGCTTCTCGCCCGAGTCACTGCGCGACCGCATCAATGACGCGGAGTGCAGGGTGTTGATCACCGCCGATGGTGGTTATCGTCGCGGCGGCGTGATTCCACTCAAGCGAAACGCCGACAGAGCGATCGAATCCTGCCCCACGATCGAGCACGTCGTGGTGGTGCAGCGCCGTCCGGGAGCCTTCGGCGATGAAGCCTTCGCTAGCATGACAGAAGGGCGCGACCACTGGTGGCACCGTCTCATGCAAGACGCGTCGCCGGTCTGCCAGCCCGAGCAAATGGACGCCGAGGATGTGCTGTACATCCTGTACACGTCGGGCACGACGGGAAAGCCGAAAGGCATCGTGCACACGACGGGCGGATATCTCGTCGGCGTCACGACGACCACGAAGTTCGTGTTCGATCTCAAAGACGATGACGTATTCTGGTGCACGGCAGACGTCGGGTGGGTCACGGGGCACTCGTACCTCGTCTATGGTCCACTGGCAAATGGCGCGACGTGCGTGATGTACGAGGGCGCGCCCGATTGGCCGGAGAAGGATCGCTTCTGGCAGATCTGCGAACGCCACGGTGTGACAATTCTCTACACCGCGCCGACGGCAATTCGGGCGTTCATGAAGTGGGGCGACCAATGGCCCGCGAAACATGACCTGTCGCGTCTGCGTCTACTCGGCTCAGTCGGCGAACCGATCAATCCCGAAGCATGGATGTGGTATCAGGAAAAGATCGGCGGCAATCGCTGTCCGATCGTCGACACATGGTGGCAGACGGAAACCGGCGCCATCGTGATTTCGCCGTTGCCCGGCGTGACGGAAACGAAGCCCGGCAGCGCGACGACTCCACTTCCCGGCTTTAGCGCGGCGTTGATCGACGCGTCGGGCAAGGAGATCAAGGTCGGCGGCGGTCTGCTCGCGCTCACCAAGCCATGGCCGTCGATGCTGCGCACCATCTGGGGCGACGATCAGCGTTACGTCGACACGTACTTCACAAAGTGGGAAGGGCGCCCGGATCTGTATTTCCCCGGCGACGGCGCCAAGCGCGACGACGACGGCTACTACTGGATCCTCGGCCGCGTCGACGACGTGCTCAATGTCGCCGGCCATCGCATCGGCACGATGGAAGTGGAATCGGCGCTCGTCGAGCATCCGGCGGTTGCGGAAGCGGCGGTCGTCGGACGCACGCACGAGCTCAAGGGGCAGGCACTGGCGGCATTCGTTACGGTGCGCGAAGGATTCGAGCCCAGCGATGATCTTGGTCAGGAGTTGCGCGAGTTCGTCGCCGAGAAAATCGGTGCGATCGCCAAGCCCGATGACGTCATGTTCGCCGCCGATCTGCCAAAGACGCGCTCGGGAAAAATCATGCGCCGCCTCCTGCGCGACATCGCCGAGGGTCGGGCGCTTGGCGACACGACCACGCTGGCCGATCCAAATGTCGTCGCTGCGCTCAAGGACCAGCTCGTCCACAAAGTGTTCACGTTCACTTCGATGTTCGAAGCGCGGGAAGAGTAGCCCGTCTGATTGGTCCGAATTAGGGTCAGACTCCGATTCCCGGACTCCAATTTCCAGCCGCGCCAGATCGCAACCCGCAGCCTGCTGGCCCGTTCCCTGCCCCTGTTCAGAATATCAAACAGCCATAGATTGGTGTTTATGTGGGGCCTGCTACGTCGCCTATTTCCCGAACGAATCTTCCGCCGGAAGCTCGAGCCTGCCGCCGAGCGGCGGCTCAAGCTCGCTCAGGCGCGGGCCGAAGAGGCGATCATCCGTGCGCACGTGGACAATGCGCTGATGTTCGTGGACACATTGACGGAAGATCTGACCTTCGATCGCGCGATCGATACGTATATCCGCGAGATGGCGATCCCAGAGCCGCTGGCGAGTACCGTTGCCACCCGCACGCTTGTCGTGCTCGGTCAGGATCTGGTTCCGTATCGCCGCCGCGCGCACGACGAAGGGGATGGCAGCGACCAGCGGCCAAAGCTTCGGATCAACGACGCGTCGCAAGGTCGGGGACAGCAACGGACGATCAAGCGCGCGTAGTCTGAACTACGCGGTTTCCGCCGTCAACGCGCTGTCAGGCCGCCACCTCGTCGTCGGCCTGCTTGGTCTCGCGCCAATCCATGAGCGCCAAGACGAACAGCACCAGCACCATTCCGGCCGAGCCAAGACACCACTCGCACCACGCGTGGATCACGAACGCCTCGAGGTAGTTCAGCCACGCCGTGAATACCACGCCCCATCCCGCGAGCAGCAGCACCGCGAGTGAGAGTCGCCGCGAATCCATGAATCGTGGCTGCAACCCCGCAATCGCGAGCACGAGCATCAGCACGTAAAAGCCGACGCCCCACGTCGCCACCGGAACACCAAGAAACACCGACCATCGACTCGTCTGCACCTGCTCGCACGAACCGACATTGCACGCGAGCGAGCCGATGATGCCGAACTTGTACATCGTGAGATACACGCCGAGAAACAGCCCCGCGAGGCTGATCAGCGCCATCCACATTCGTTTGGTCATTGACCTTTCTTGGCGTCTCCCTTCTTGCCGCCAACAGTCGTCGACTTAGCGGTATCGCCAGACGCGGCGGGCGCGGTCTTGCCACTCTTGGCGATCGCAGAGTCGACCAGTTGCTTGAACTGGTCGTAGGTGAGTGACTGCCCGATCTGCTGGTCGCCGATCACGAATGTCGGTGTGCCGTTCACGTGTCGAGCCTCGGCGAGCTTCCAGTGCGCCTGCACCTTGGCCTGCATCTCCTTGCTGTCGATGCATTGCTCGAACTTCGATTTGTCGGGAACGATCTGATCGCCGAGCTGCTTGAGCACTTTGTCGGGGTTATTCGTTGCAGCGCCGTCCCAGCGATCCTGATTGGCGAATAGCGCGTCGTGCATTTCCCAGAACTTGCCTTGGGCGTCGGCGCAAGCGGCGGCGCGCGATGCGTTCCACGTGTGCGGGTGCATCGGCAGCGGGAAATCGATGTAGCGAAGACGAATCTTGCCGGCATCGACGAGATTTTTCCGGACGTCCGGCTCGGTGAGCGTCGCGAATCGTCCGCACTGCGGACACTCGAAGTCGCCGAACTCGATCACCTCGAGCGGCGCCGTCGAACTGCCCATCACGTAGCCCTCGGACTTGACCGTCGGCAGCGTCGTGTCGACCGGGCTGGCGTTCACGATCTCATTGGACTTGCTAGACGCATACGTCAACGCGGCGATGCCACCGATGGCGATCACCGCGATGATCAGATAGAACGCACGATTCGACGTCGATGCTTTCTTCGACGCTTTCACCACTCCGGGCTTTCGTCCTCGTCCGGTTTCCACTCGCTTGTTGGCCATGTCGATTCTTCGTTTTTCTGGGCGTCACTCACGATCCGCCGGCTTTCGGCGATCTCGGGGGTGTCGTAGGTGATGCGGACTTCGTAGTGAAAGAGCTCGCTGCGGACGTCGCCGATCAGTCGCATGAGCTCGCCGGCCCCATCGAGAAGGCGACCTTCGCCGTCGAGCGCCTGGATTCGCTCGGCCAAGGCTCGCAAGAGCGCTTCGAGATTCCGCGCCCGCCCCTCGTCGTACGTCTGCTCCTGCTCCGCCATGGAAGGTACTGCCTCCGACCGTGTGTCCGAACGGTTTCAACCGCAAGGAAAGATGCTATGATGGTACCTAGGTTGCGCAAGGAAGATGCGACTGCTGAATGCACGATCCGGCTCGATTCGCCCACGAACCGCCGAATGGAGACACCTTGGACGCAGACCTTCTACGCATTCCCGTAGGCCCAGGTTCGCTGCACGTCGAGCGCTATGGACACGGCGGGGCGCCGATCGTTCTCGTACACGGTTTCGGGACCTGTAGTTTCCTCTGGCGAGAAGTCGGACCGGCACTCGCGGTTGCGAACCGCACCGCCTTCGCGATCGATCTGTTTGGTTACGGCGAATCGGATCGTCCCTTCGATGCGCAGTTCGGAATCGCTGCCCAGTCGGACTATCTTGACCACGCGCTCACCGCGCTGCGTCTCTCTCGCGCGACGGTCGTCGGCATCGATCTCGGCGGCGCGGTGGCGATGCATCTCGCCTTCAACCGTCCGGAGCGTGTCGAGCGGCTCGTTTTGATCAATGCCATCGCGTTCGACGACGTTCCAGCCGATGACATCAAGACGATGCAGCGCAACACCGCACGCTTCGCGCTGCGGATCTCACGCGGCGTACTGGGGGCTGCCCCGCTCATCCGCGAGCTGCTCGAGCAAAGCGTCGCCGACAAAGCGAACATGCCCGACGGGCTGATTGCGCGATACCTCGCGCCCTACGTCGGCGACGACGGTCTCAACCACCTGCTCGCGCTCGGCCGCTCGGTGACCGATGAAGACATGCTCGACGCCGATCTGGGTCTGATTGATTGCCCCACGCTGATCATTTGGGGCGACCAAGATCCGTTCGTCAGCCCAAAGCTTGGCGATACACTGGCCGATACTATCCCAGGAAGCCGCCTGGTGCGCCTGCCCGGTACCGGTCGCCTCGTGCCAGAAGAAGCGCCGGATACGCTCGCCAACATGATCCTGGAGTTCGTCGGCGCGGCGGGAATGGTGCGCGCGGAGTAGTGGTGAGCACGTCGTAAACGTGCGGTGTCGATTGCACGGGCTTCTTTGAGCCATCGGCGCAGCGATTGCAGGCCTTGGAGCGTATCTGAAGCAGAGAAAGCCGCGACCCGCTGGCGATGACTCGCTGGCTATGAAAAGCTCGAAAAATCGTTAGATTTGTCTGTCTCTTACCCCACACTCCCATACATGGCCAAGCAGAAGAACCGTAGCACGAAAGCACCCGCGACATCTTCACCGTACGAAGAAGCTCGCGACGAATTGTTCCAGCATATTATGCGGTGCGGCGTCGTTGGGTCCGCCGAAGAGCATCAGGCGGAGTGGTTCACCGAAACGATGCAGTACATGAAGGACCGCTACCCCGAGTTGAGCGCCGAACAAGTCGAAGAACTGCGCAAGCTGGGTGAGCGGTTCGCTCAGCCGCCCAAGAAGCGCGACGATACCGCGGCGGCCTGAACGTGACTCACCGCTCGTAGATAGTAAAACGCCTCCGAATTCGGGAGGCGTTTTTGCTATCGCGGACGCAAAATGCTGGCGTCATCGCCAACGGGCTTTTGACGCGCGCAGCACCACACCGATTCGCGTTCCGCCGCCAAGGCCTACCTGAAGCGCCGGCGTGACCGGCCCGCGCATTCGCCCCTCGACGTCGATCACGACCGTGAGATACGGCCGCACGTGCGGGTCGCCGTCGGTGTACGGCACGCTGACGCCGCCGCCGAACGACAAGGCCACCGGCGTCTCGCGAAACGGATCGAGCAAGAACCGACCGATTACGTCGACGCGCCCGGCGGCTCGCGTCGTTTGATCCCGCCACGCCGCGCCCGCAGCCGCGTCAATACCCAAGCGGACGTAGATCCCAAGCGGGATCGAGGCACCGACGCCACCCTGCGCGCTCGTCCCCCGGCCGAAGATTCCATCGGCGCGATACTCGGCATACGCCGGCGGCTGGTTCTGCGCGCCGGCGGTGGCATGCGCGCAGAGAACGACCACCAAGGCGAGCGGCGCAACGAAAGTGGCACGAGAAGCGAAAGCGCGGGTCATTGTGTGCGTGGTGCTCGTGCGCGCCAAAGGGCGAGCGTGTAGTCGACGATCGAATACACCGACGTGATGCCCACGAGCCACAGCATGGGCGTCACGAACGACGGAAGTCCGAGTAGACAGACGAACGTGATGAACTGAAGGACCGTGACCAGCTTGCCCGGCATCCTGGCCTTGAACTGTACCTGCTGCAGCCACGGCACGACGCGAGCTACGACAAACCCCACGGCCGTCATGATGTCGCGCGAGATCAGCACGATGCATCCGACCGTCGACAACGCACCCATGACAAAGAACGTCGCGACAGCGACCAGGGCGAACACGCGATCGGCGAACGGATCGATCAGCGCGCCCCACCGCGTCGTCCATTTTGCCCGACGCGCGAGCCAGCCGTCGAAGAAGTCGGTCAGGCCTGCCAGACCAACCAGTCCCAAGCGCACACCGCGATGGTCGCCCGCGACGAAGCCCGCGGCAAGCATGACGCGCGACAGCGAGATGATGTTCGGGAGAGCGCGAAATCTCGCGCGCGCGGCCATTGCGGAAAGCTATGCGCGCCGGTGGACGCTTGCCAGCGCGAGAAGCCGTTCGTAGCTTCGCGTCGTGAGCAAACAACGAATTCTCCGCCTCGCCGCGATCGCACTGACGAGTGCATGCGGCGCCAAAACGACTGTGCCGACGCGGACCGCTCCGGGTCCAGCGCCGACCGTTTCCACTGCACGCATCGCACAAGGTGTCGACCTCTCGACCGGCTTGCAGCGCGACACGCTCATCAGCGCGGCGCTCGCCGACGTCGACCCGGCGCACATCCACCACACCGATTCGATGCTCGTATCGTTCGGTACGCGGAACACGTTCTCCGACACCCTGTCGACAACGCGTGGCATCGGCGCGGCGCGGCGCTGGATCCACTCGCAATTCGACCAATACAGCCGCGATTGCGGCGGATGTCTCAAGGTCGAGTACTACGGCAAGGTCCAGGAGGTGCGTCGCACGGCTGGCCGCGACACTATTACGCGCACGGCAAACATCGTCGACGTGCTTGCATGGCTGCCTGGGCGCGACACGACGCACGTCGTCGTGATGACCGGCCACTACGATTCGTGCATCTGCAGCGCCACCAGCTCGTTCGACTCGACGTCCAATGCTCCTGGCGCCGACGACGACGGCTCCGGCACATCCGCGATCGTCGAGCTCGCGCGCGTCCTGTCGAAGCGATATCCGAAAGGCCTCAATTCATCCGTGCTCCTCGTTGCTGTTGCCGCCGAGGAGCAAGGGCTCTACGGCTCGCGACAGCTGGCTGAGCACCTGCATGAACAGGGATACAAAGTCATCGCGGGCATGACGGACGACATCGTCGGCAACACGGTAGCCGAAGACGGCACCACCGATTCGACGAGCATGCGCATCTTCGCCGCCGATCCAGACAACTCGCCGAGCCGCGAGCTCGGACGATATGTGTGGGCCCTCGATCGCGTATACATGCCGAACTTCGAGGTGCTCCCCGTCTGGCGTCTCGATCGGATTGGTCGCGGCGGCGATCACGAGCCCTACGTCATGCTGGGCGACGCCGGCCTTCGATTTACCGAGCGGGTGGAAAACTACAATCGACAGCACTTACCAACCGACGATCTCGCGCACGTCAATTTCCGCTACATCGCAAACGTCGCGCGAGTGAACGCGATGACTGTGGCCTCGCTTGCATCGGCGCCGCCCACACCGACGAACGCGCGCGCGGCGCGGCAAGGTCGCGCGCTCCCCGACAGTTCCGGCGCCCGACCGACGACGCCGTCCAGCGGTGGACAGGCGTGGACGCTGAGCTGGGAGGCTTCTCCCGGTGCCACTGGCTACGAGCTGTTGGTTCGCCGCACGACGTCGCCCACATGGGAAGAGCTCATCCCGCTCGGCAACGTCACCCGCTGCACGCTGCATCGGCAACTCGATGACGAATGGGCGGGCGTTCGTGCCGTCGGCGCCGATGGGTCGCGATCGGCGGCGGCATCGATGCCTGCGCCAAACCCGCCTCGTGGAACAGTCGCAGCTGCTCGCCCAGCGGTACCGCGCGGACAGCCCGCCGGTCCACCGCCGCCGGCATGTGGCGCGTGAGTTGGCCGCCAACTCGACTTTGGAAAAGTCTCACCACTCCCTGACCGCGGAATTCAGTGGAGTCCCCGCCGAGCAGTTGCGCGATGCGACGCTGCTCGGCGGTCTGCTGATCGCTGCGGCGAGCGCCGTGGGATTCAGCACGATTGGAGTGCCAACGGTGCGGACGCAATCGGACACCGGGATCTCGGCGGTGTTGCTGTTGGATGGAGCACACATCGCGATTCATTCGATTCCTGAGCGGCAGACGCTGCTATTCGACGGTGTCGCGCCGGCTTCGCACGACTTTCGCAAAGCCGTGGAAGTCTTTTCGCGCCGACTCACGGCGCGCGATGTCAGGAGCGAGACCCGCGGACGCGGATGAGAGAACTACTGGCGCCGGCGCAACTCGCGCTGACGATCATCATTCTGATCTGGGACATCGTGCTGGCGGGGCGCATGGCGCAGAACCGTCAGGCGCCGCGTCTGTTTCAGGCGATTTGTGGACTTGCCGCGCTGCTCGTTCTGCCAGGCCTGCTCCTTACGCTCGCGACGTCGACGGTGATCACGGGACGCGCCGTCGTCGCGATGGATTGGATGTGGCCCGTCGTGCTTGCGCTGTTCGCCGTGCAGGCGGTTTACGCGCTGGCGCGCCGGATGGTCAATCCGCTGTGGGGACTTCCGATCGCGGCCTACAACGTATTGATCGCGCTCGTCGGGTTCGTGCGATACATGATCGGCCACGGGCATGCCTTCGTCGAGCCGCTCGCGGCGCTGCTCGCGGCGCAGAGCCTTGCGATGGTGTTCGTCGGCGGCACGTCGAGCGTGCTGGCGACGCCGTTCTACTTGAACATGCCGATGGTGTCGCCGGCGTTTCCCGCGCTGCGGCCGCTCACCGGGTCGTTTCGCCTGGTGATGTCGCTGATCGCGCTGTTGTGGATTCTCGTCATCACGGTGCTCGGCTTCCCTCGGGCGATCGTTCAGCTCAGAAACTATGAAGCGCATCGGCACGATCAGCTGCGCGAGCGGCCCGATGCCGATTTCGCCATCGGGCTCAAGATCTTGCCGGACCTGGCGTCGCCGCCGCCGCCGCCGGCCATTCGCAGCGACTCGGCGCTGCTCGACACGATGGACGTCGACGCGATCGAGGTGGTGGTGTTGCCCGGTGCGAGTCGCACGGCAATCGATTCGTTGGCGCGCACGCTCGATCCGGCGCGGCGAGACAGCGCGTTGCTCGTCGTGGCGCTGGGCTACCGCGGCAAGCTCGTGCCGGAATTGGAAAAGGCGCCGCTCGACGAGACGCAACGTTTGGCGACGCTCAGGCTCGTGGTCGATCGGCTGCGTCCAGATATCGTACTTCCCGCTGAGGATCCGTACGGCAGCGGTGAGCGCGCACTCGGGGCACTTCCGCCCGAGGAGTGGGAAGCGTATTTGTCGCGCGCCGCACATGTCGTGAAGAGCATCGACCGGAACATCCGCATTGGGGTGGCGGCGTCAGCGTACACGCGGAACGATAGCGTATTGTATGCGTGGGCCATCGCGCCGAAATCGCCCATCGACATCGCGGGCTTCTCTCTATTTCCATCGCCGTACGTGGGCGGCGGCATTCAAGCCGACACACGCACCGCTGATCGCTGGATGAACAGCCTGCGACCGCGAAAGGAACATTGGGTATTCGCGACCGGCGGCTATCCGCTCGCGTACGGTGAGCGGAGCCAGGAAGAGGCGGTGTGGGAAGTGATGGCGTGGGCGACCGATCGCCCAATCATCAAGGGATTGATTGTCTACGAGGCAGGCGACTACGGACAGTCTCGTGGATTGCGGGCGCCGAACGGCCGGTTGCGACCGGCCGCTGCCGCGGTCATGCGGGCGATGCGTGGATTGCGCGAATCGGCGAGGTAGTCGGGACGTCAGTCGCTCCCGCCGGCTGGAGCGTGAGGAGAAAAAAGTACCGAGCGGCGTCGGCGTCGACTTGCACACCGGAGATCGCGTACCCGTGCGAGAACGCCCACAGGAAGTGTTCACGGACGGCGAGCCGCCAGGCCCGCGCGGCCGCGGGAGAGCGACTCATGATCTCGAGAATATCGCTGGGGATCTCGATCAAGACGGCGTCCGGAGGGAGATCGCCGTTCGACATCGTGGCGTCGCTCAGTCGCGGAAACGCGGTGAGAATCGGTGCGCGATCGTGGACAGGGAGATTGAGCGGCGCGGCCGCGGGACCTGTCGTCTCGAGGCAGACGACGAGACGATCCGTCGGCAGGCTGTAGTGCAACGGACTATCGGTCGTGCCATACATGTCCGGCACGTAGTCGACGACTTTCGCGCCGAGGCGATTGACGTTGAAGTACGCGTTCTTGGCCATGAGTGGATCGAACGACCAGTAGATCCGCGTGACGCCGAGTGATGCGAGCACGCTCCGCTGGTATTCTTTGAGCATGCGGCCGACGCCCATGTTTCGCGCCGGCTCGCGCACTCCGAGCATGTGCGACCAGTGCGCGAGCCGGCCGTCGCGAACGCCGCTGATCCCGAAGACGAACCCGAGGAGTGTGCCGTCCTGATCGAATGCGCCGGCGGCGAGTCCGCCGACGT
>JAICYT010000166.1 GCA_025934075.1 Gemmatimonadaceae bacterium | reverse complement strand
GCCGGCCATCGCGTTGACGTTGTCGGTCAAGTCTTTCCACGTGCCGCCGACCCCTGGCACGCTGGCCTGGCCACCCAGTCGTCCCTCGGTACCGACCTCGCGGGCGACGCGACTCACCTCGTCAGCGAAGATGCGAAGCTTCTCCACCATGTTGTTGATGGTGTCTTTGAGGTCGAGCACTTCTCCGCGCACTTCGACGGTGATCTTCTGCGACAAGTCGCCGTTGGCGACCGCGGTCGTGACGAGCGCGATGTTGCGCACCTGATTCGTCAGGTTCGCCGCCATGAAGTTCACGTTGTCGGTCAGATCCTTCCACGTGCCGCTCACGCCTTGTACGCTGGCCTGCCCGCCGAGGATTCCCCCGGTACCGACCTCTCGCGCGACGCGAGTCACCTCGGACGCAAACGCCGAGAGCTGGTCGACCATCGTGTTTACGACTTCTTTGATCTGGAGAATCTCGCCTTGCGCCTCGACCGTGATCTTGCGCGTCAGGTCGCCGGTCGCGATCGCGGTGGCGACAGCGCTCACGTCGCGAAGCTGCACGGTGAGATTTGCCGCCATGCCATTCACGTTCTCGGTGAGATCGCGCCAGGTACCGCTCACGCCTTCGACTCGGGCTTGGCCGCCGAGCTTTCCTTCCGTGCCCACTTCTTTCGCGACGCGAGTGACCTCCGAGGCGAAGGCGTTGAGTTGATCGACCATCGTGTTGATCGTGTTCTTCAGCTCGAGCACTTCACCTTGCACGTTCACCGTGATCTTCCGCGACAGATCGCCCTTCGCCACGGCCGTCGTGACGTCGGCGATGTTGCGGACCTGCGCCGTCAGGTTCGACGCCATCGCGTTGACGTTGTCCGTCAGTCCTTTCCACGTGCCACCAACGCCCGGGACGTTCGCTTGTCCGCCAAGTACGCCTTCCGTTCCAACTTCGCGCGCAACGCGCGTGACCTCCGCGGCGAATCCCGAGAGCTGATCCACCATCGTATTGATCGTATCCTTGAGCTCGAGCACCTCTCCGCGCGCTTCGACCGTGATGTGCTGCGACAGGTCGCCGTTGGCGACCGCGGTCGTCACGAGCGCGATGTTGCGCACCTGATTCGTCAGGTTGGACGCCATCGCATTCACTGAATCGTTCAAGTCTTTCAACGTCCCGCCGACACCGGGAACGTTTGCCTGTCCGCCGAGCACGCCCTCGGTTCCGACTTCTCGCGCGACGCGAGTCACTTCGCTGGCGAATGCGTTGAGCTGATCGACCATTCGATTCACGGTCGAGCCGATGCGGAAGAATTCTCCCTGCACCTGCTTCCCGTCGATCTCCAGCTCGACCTTCTGCGACAAGTCGCCCTCGGCCACCGCTTTGATGACGCGGGACACTTCGGACGTCGGCTGCACGAGATCGGTGATGAGGCTGTTCACCGAGTCGACCGCGGTGACCCATTGGCCGCCGACGCTGTTCATCGCGACGCGGTCGCTCATCTTTCCTTCGCGACCGACCGAACCGCTCACGCGCGTGAGCTCGTCGACGAGGCGCGATTGCTTTTGGACGACGCTATTGAAGACCTCGATGATGTCCGCGACGAGCGGATCACCGTCGGGGACGAGGAGCACGGAGAAATCGCCGGCGTTGACTGCTCGCAAACCCGCGAGCAATCGGTTTAGAGATCGTTCGCGAGATGCTCGGCGGTCCTTGGTTGGTTCCCCGGAGGCGATGGGAACTTGGACCTCCGCAGCACCTCGCGCTTTGCGTTTGCCATTCGACTTTCGTGTTCGCGGGCGGCCTTGATCGCCTTCGGCGCCAGCGGGGATTGGAGTTTCGTGCTCGAAGATTTCTGGTGTGTCGCCGACGCCCACGGTCAGCTCCTGACGCTAGGGTACAATAGGTACGATGCCGAGCGGCCACGAACGCGAAGTCGGTGGTCGGGTTCGCTCTCTCGGATGCGTGCGGGTGTTTGCGCCGGTCGCGCAACGGCGCGCCAGGCGTGCGAGACGAGCTCGCCTGGTCGGCTACTACTTCAAGAGTAATGCCGGGCGCGGCGGGGTGTCTGTTCCGACTCCAGGGTCGCGCCGGAGCATGCCGTCGACCACATTTCCGCAATGGCTGACGTCGTCATCAAGAATCCAGTAATCAATTCCCCGTTTGCCGAACCGGTTCGGTATTTCGAGTTCGGCGAGCGAGGCATCACGGGACAGATCGTTGACGGTAGCCGGCGCGAATCGAGCTACTTCGTGCCGATCGCATCCGGGCGGCGTCAGAGTCCTCAGCTCTCCCTCGAGGCGGAGTGGACGAAAGAGCGCCTCCGGCCAAACGATTTCGTGAATCGCGTCCGCGAACGGGTGGGACGCTGGCGCACCGGCGGTCATACCGGAGTCACCCCGACGACCGCGCGACTCCTGCAATACTGGACGGACCCTTCACGAGATCGGAAGCTCTTCTTCTGCCAGATCGAGGCGGTGGAGAGCGCGATTTATGTCGCCGAGGTGGCGTCGAAGTACGGCGACGCCTGGATCGCGAACGAGTTGCGCGACGCGAACGGCGTCGGCGGCAATCCCGACCTGTTCCGGATCGCGCTCAAGATGGCGACAGGCTCAGGAAAGACAGTCGTCATGGGGATGTTGATCGCGTGGCAAGCGCTCAACAAGCTGGCAAGCCCGCAAGACGCGCGGTTCACCGACGCATTCCTGATCGTATGTCCGGGCATCACGATCCGCGATCGATTGCGCGTCCTCCTGCCAAACGATCCTGAGAGCTACTACCGCCAGCGTGACCTGTTGCCTCCGGAGCTCCTCGAGCAGCTCGAGCGCGCAAAGATCGTCATCACCAACTATCACGCGTTCCTCCCGCGAGAGCGCGGCGACGCGGCCCGCCTGACCAAAGAGCTGCTCGGCGCAAAGCAGACCGGTGCGTTTACCGAAACGCCGGATCAAGTGGTGCGCCGCGTCTGTCGCGAGCTCGGAAACAAGCGCGGCATCATCGTGATCAACGACGAGGCGCACCACTGTTATCGAGGCCGCCAGCCAGAACAGGAAGAGAAGCTCAAGGGCGACGAGCGAAAGGAGGCGGAGCGTCGCGAGCAGGAAGCCCGCGTGTGGTTGTCCGGCATCGAGGCAGTGCACCGCAAGATGGGCGTGAAGTCGGTGTACGATCTCTCGGCGACGCCGTTCTTTCTACGCGGTTCCGGGTGGCCCGAGGGGACGCTCTTCCCATGGGTCGTGTCCGACTTCTCGCTCATCGACGCGATCGAATCGGGGATCGTCAAGGTGCCGCGCGTGCCGGTCGACGACAATCAGATGAGCGGAACGCTGCCGGCGTATCGCCAACTGTGGGACAAGATTCGCGTCGATCTGCCACGAAAAGGCCGCGGCACGGAAGCGGTGACCGGCGAGCCTGTGCTGCCGGTGGAGCTGGAAGGAGCGATCGAGTCGCTCTACCAGAATTACAAGAAGTATCATGAGCTGTGGGAGACGGACACCGACGCGCACGCCAAGGGTTTGACGGCCCCGGTATTCATCGTGGTCTGCAACAACACCAACGTGTCGAAGCTGGTGTTCGACTACATCGCGGGCTGGGAGCGGCGGCTGGCCGACGGCACGACCCGATTGGTGCGCGGCAAGCTCGATCTGTTCAGCAACGTGGCGAATGAACGCTGGAGCGATCGCCCGACCACGATTCTCGTCGACAGCGAGCAGCTCGAGTCCGGCGAAGGCATGCAACCCGATTTCAAGCGAGTCGCGGCGCGCGAGATCGATGAATTCAAGCAGCAATATCGCGAGCGCTTTCCAGGCCGGGATCCCGACGAGCTGACAGACGAGGATCTATTGCGCGAGGTCATGAACACCGTTGGCAAACCCGGAAAGCTCGGCGAGTACGTGAAATGTGTGGTGAGCGTGTCGATGCTGACCGAAGGATGGGACGCGAACACAGTCACCCACGTCCTCGGCGTGCGCGCATTCGGCACACAGCTTCTCTGCGAGCAGGTCGTTGGCCGCGCGTTGCGCCGTCGAAGCTACGCGCCAACGCAAATTCGCGTCACGGTCGACGGTCGCGACGTCGAGCTCACGGGCTTCGAGCCGGAATACGCCGAAGTCTACGGCGTGCCCTTCTCGTTCATCCCGTGCGCCGGCTCGGCGAAAGAGCCGCGCATGGGACCGACACCGACGCGCGTCCACGCCCTGCCCGATCGATCGGGCAATGGAATTCGCTTCCCCCGCGTGCTCGGCTATCGCTACGAGCTGAGCGACGAGCGGATCGCCGCGCGGTTCACCGCCGATTCGCGCACTGTCCTGTCGCCGGAGGACGTACCGACCCGCGTTGAAGTCGCGCCGGTGATCGGACCGCACGAGGTCCACACGCTTGACGCTCTGAGGGCGATCCGACCGCAGCAAGTGCAGTTCTTACTGGCCAAGCTGGTGTTGGAGAAATACTATCGCGACGATCGTGGAGCACCGCCCAAGGCGTGGCTGTTCCCGCAGCTCGTCGCGATTGCGCGGCAGTGGTTCGACGAGTGCGTCGACTGCAAGGACGACGCGTTTCCACAGCTCCTGTACTTCGCCGAGAACGCGCACAACGCCGCCGATCGCATCTATCGAAGCATTGCTGCCGCGGCCGAAGGCACGCCGAGTCTGCGCCCGTTGCTCGCGCCGTACGAGTGGGAGCGAACGACCGATCACGTCGACTTCGACACCACGCGTCCGGTGTATGCGACGCGCGACAAGTGTCACGTGTCGCACATCGTCTGCGACACGGGCAGCTGGGAGCAAAAGGTCGCGCAGTCGCTCGAGGACATGGACGAGGTGCGGTCGTACGTGAAGAACGACCGGCAGCCGGGATTCTCGATTCCCTACACGGTCGACGGCGAGCAGCGTGAGTATTACCCCGACTTCATCGCGCGCGTCGACGATGGTCGCGGCAATGACGATTTGCTCAACGTCATCATCGAGGTGACTGGCGAGATGCGAAAGGAAAAGGAGGCCAAGGTTGCGACGGCTCGGCGTCTTTGGGTACCGGCGGTGAACAACCACGGCGGGTTCGGCCGGTGGGCGATCGTCGAGATCACTGATCCATGGCGGGCCAAGACGGCGTTACGATCGGCGCTATCGAGGCCGGCCGCCGCGTAGCCACACCAACGCCGCTCCCTGTGCATCGATGCGTGGACGCTTGCGGATTCGGCGTTTGTTCGGTAATCCTTCAAGAGGTAGCCCAGGCTACTTTTGGCGCATCTCGATGGATCGGGGCGAGATAGGGGCAATACCTGCAACCGGGAGAGGACGCTGCGATGAGCTCGACGACAACCGGAATCGAGTGGACCGACGCAACGTGGAACCCGATGACGGGCTGCACGCAGATATCCACCGGCTGCGATCATTGCTACGCCAAGACACTCGCCGAGACAAAGACGCGGGAGAATTATCTACGACGGGCGCCGGTGAAGGACTCGGCCGAAAACCGCGAGAATCCGTTCGCGCCGCGATTTTGGGAAGATAGAGTCCGTCAGCCGCTGAGTTGGCGGACCCCAAAACGCATCTTCGTGAATAGCATGAGCGATGTTTTTCACGCGCATTTCTCACTCGAAATGATTCGCCGGGTTTTCGAGGTCATGAACGAAGCGCACTGGCATCAGTTTCAAGTACTCACCAAGCGTCCCGAGCGCGCGCTCCGGTTTGCGGACGATCTCCCGTGGTCGCCGAATATTTGGATTGGCACGTCGATCGAGAATATGGACGTCGCAAAGCGCGCGGACGCGCTCCGCGGTATTGCTCAGGCGTCCGTGCGATTCATTTCAGCGGAACCATTGCTCGGATCGTTGGCGAATTTGAATCTCGATGGTATCGAGTGGGTAATCGGCGGTGGAGAGAGTGGACGAGGCCACCGCCGGGTCGATCCAGTTTGGGCGCGCGAGCTCCGCGACAACTGCAAGCGTGCCGGAGTCGCCTTTTTCTGGAAGCAATGGGGAGGATTCACGCCGAAGGCGGGTGGCCGGCTACTCGACGGCAAGACCTACGACGAATATCCAGTCGCGCTCACGGCATGAATCGGGCGGGTTCAGTCAGACGGATGCAAAGGTGAAGGCAAGTGGAGATTTCGGCTTGCCTTTCTCATTCAAATCCGTGTAACCGCGCCGGAGTAGTTCGGCTTTCAGCGCGTCGAACTCGTGGTACCAAACCGGCGTCTCATCGATGGCGAAGTCTCTCACTGAGGGATGGTCTCCCTGCCAGCGGACGCGCCGTCCGGCGAAATGTCGAGCGATCGTCGTGGCGACCGCCTCGACATTCGTGCCCGTGATCAGGTGATCCAGTAGCGAAGGTGTTGTCGCCGAATCTGTCCTCGTCTTCCGGGCGCGGTGCATCGCATCCTTCATCGCGGCGTACGCGCGTTTGTTCTTCGAGGCGTGAATCAGGAAATACTTGTGGCGGCCATCGAGAGTGTCGATCGAGAACCGCAGTCGGTGGCTGGCACCGAATCGTTCGAGCATGCCTTCGTAAAGCTCAACGAATTTGGCTTGACGCAACTCATCCGGGGTGCTGTCGATAATCGCGCGCCACCAGTCACCGCCAAACGCCGTATCGAGAATTCGCTCCGCGTCCTCGTTGGACTTGTGGCCCGCAACTGATCGTTTCGCCGCGGCCCGTTTTTCGGCGCGCAGCGCTTCGGTTTCCTCGCTGCCAAAGAGGGAGTCGGGCACGCTCGCCTCAGCGCGAGAAATCATGGCGTTCGCGTCCGGCTTGCCCGCGCGAACCTTACCCGCGAGCCGCACAGCGCCTTCGTCGGAAAACAGAATCAACAACTCATTCTGTGGCGGGGCGAGAAGCCTTGGCAGAACCGCTGCCGACAACCCGTCGATTCCAAACGGGTCCAGGAAGAACAGCGTGGGCGCATTTCCGAACGTCTTCAAGACGGGTTCGAGCTTCTCTTCGAGCGTGCCTTCGCGAACCAGTGCCGTACCCTGGTACCAGGGCTTGGCAACGTAGGGCGACATGACTTCGACGAGTAAGAGGAATCGATCGTGTTCAGCCTCGAATGCGACCAGTCGCATACCCTTGTGACGCGTGATTCCTGCTGGGAAATACTTCGCATTGATTTGCTCGGCGACTTTTGCGGCGATCAGCGGCGACCCGGGGTGTCCAGCATCGTCACGACCTTCGCCGGCGAACGCGTCCACGAACCACAACTCGCCGAAGTGGGGTACGAGGATGGTGGCCCACGCCTTGAGATACGCGTTAAGGATGGCGTGCTTCGTGAGCGTATGGGGCTTGAAGACGCCGAAATGAGTCTTACGTGGCATGGCTCCGGCGTTTCAGAGCCGCTTGTAGCGGAGCCAGATCCGCGCCGTGAACCGGCGCGCAGCGAAGACCTCGGAGCACGCGGTTGAGGGCGCGAACGGTGACCTGCCGTGGTGCGGTGATCTCTATTCCGACGGGCCGACCATCTGCTGAGAGGTCGATGACGAGATCAAACCCGACCCGCCGACTCCGTCGAGCCTTTCGCGGCCCGTCGTAGGGCAAGTAAAGATACGCAGCAAGCGGTTCGCCATGCCGATAGGTAACTTCGAGATAGGATTCCTTCATGTCGTGAGCAGATACGCAGTGATGACTGCAACAATTTGGAGGTTGCAGTCGGCCGAGGCGAGTGCGACTGAACCCTTTTTGTTCCAGGGGAAGGAGACATGGCTTGGCATATGCGATTTAGAGAGCAACTTTCGGAGCTACGCGAGACCATCATCGCGGCAGCAGCAGACTGCGGGGCGTCGAATGTTCGCGTGTTTGGTTCAGCTGCACGCGGCGAGGAGGATGAGTCTAGCGTCGTTGATTTTCTCGTCTCTCTAGAATCTGGTCGAACTCTTCTGGACCTCGTTCGCCTCGAGTCGAGGCTGGAGGGGATCCTTGGACGACCGATCGACGTCGCTACCGAAGCTTCTCTTGTAGAACCAGTGCGAGCGAGAGCTCTGCGCGAAGCGTTTCCTGTCTAGGATTCGGACTCATGTCCACCGAGCAATCTGCTTGACCGCTGCGAACACGGCGCCTAGCTTTTGGTTCGATCATCCCCGAGCGGCTACGGCCCTCGGATTCCCCGGGGCCACGGCCTCGGGGTTTTTTTGGCGCCTGCAACTCCTCGAGCTTCTCTGCCAGGGACGCTGCGACGCTGCGGTGTTGATGACCCGTGACGCGGCAGTCGAGACGGAACGCTCCGGCTAAGGCGATGCTCGGGTGCGGCGTCTGTCGGTCATGCCGGTCGACGTATAGCATTCTTCTAACGTCGCCGGCGTCCATCCGGCGAGCGTCGGACCGCGCGATTCGAACCCCACCTGAAACGCAACGATGCCGAAGAAGCCGGGGAAGGCGAGCACTGTGAAGGGAAAGACCCACAAGGCGACTCAGGTGGAAGCGATCAAGCACAAGGATGCGCGCGTCAACATTCCAACGCGCGAGCTACGCGATTTCGTGAGCGCCGACGAAGCGGCGCCGGCGACGATGTTGTATCCGCGCGATCCGTCGCTCGACCCGCAGCTCGTGTGGAAGGGCAAGGACGAACAGGACGGGCAGGATCTCGCCGTTCCCGTGGTGCCGATCTACATCCAGGAGAAGGTGCATCCGCAGGCGCTCATCGAGAACCTGCGCGACACCGCGGCGCCCGGCGAGGCGGAGCCCGAGCTATCACTGTTTGCTGATTTCAACGGGATCGAGGATTTCGACAAGAAGGTCGACTTTTATCATCACGAAGGACACTGGTCGAATCGGATGATCCTCGGCGATTCATTGCTCGTGATGTCGAGCTTGGCCGAGAAGGAAGGGCTCAAGGGGAAGGTGCAGTGCATTTACTTCGATCCGCCGTACGGGATCAAGTTCGGATCGAATTGGCAGGTGAGTACACGGAAGCGAGATGTGAAGGATGGTCGTTCGGAAGACGCGACACGTCAGCCGGAGCAGG
>JAICYT010000209.1 GCA_025934075.1 Gemmatimonadaceae bacterium | reverse complement strand
GTGACAGCTGCATCGTCGCGGGCGATCGGGTGCTCATCGGATCGATGCGGTACGCGATCCGGTGGACGGAAGCAATCATCATGAAGGCGATCTTCATGCACCACCCGGCCCTCGCCAATTCCGGCATCCTCTATGACGGCTCGGCGGAGCGCCGCGTGAATTACACGGTCGAAGGCGGCGACGTGCATCCACTCCGTCGAGATTTGGTGGTGATCGGATTCAGTGAGCGATCAAGCCCGGCGGCGATCGACCAGCTCGCGTGCCTCTTCTTCGAACAAACGGAGGTTCGCGACGTGATCGTCGTCGTCATGCCGAAGGAGAACACGGCGATTCACCTCGACATGATCTTCACGCAGCTCGACCGCGACCTGGCCATCGTGTTTCCGCCACACTTCATCGGCCCCGAGCGGCTTCCGGTGCTTCACTTCCGCAAAGGCGAGAACACGATTCACGAACGCTCGAGCATTTTCGCCGCGCTCGCTGCCTGTGACATGCCCATCGAACCGGTGTTTTGCGGCGGCGAGACTCGTACTTTACAGGAGCGCGAGCAGTGGGGGTCTGGCTGCAACTTCGTCGCGATGCGTCCAGGCGTAATCTTATCGTACCAGCGAAACGAGGCGACACTTCACGAGCTGCAGCGCATGGGATTTCGAGTGGTATCGAGCACGGCGTTTCTGACCGGTGAAGATCGAATCGCGGAGGGCGATCGCGCCGTGATCACGTTCGAGGGCGCGGAGCTCGTGCGCGCGGGCGGCGGGCCGCACTGCATGACATGTCCCGTGGTGCGCGACGACCCCTGGGCCTGACGATGTCCACCGGTCTCACACTTGGCAACGCCGACACGCCACTCACCGATGCCGCCGCCGCGTTCTTGGCGACCGGCCCCGCCGATGCGCAATCACTGATCTCATATGTCTGCCGATTGCCCGGCGCGCCGCGGAATGTCGCCGAGCACATGGCGGCAGCGCTGTTCGCCGGTCACAAGAAATTCGAGCGCGACCGTGACGGGCGGTGGCGTCTGCGCGCAACGCCGGCGCCGACAGCATGGCCGATCCGCGGAACGAATGAGTTGAGCGGCGAATCGTTCGTCGTCGTCGACGTCGAGACCACTGGCTCGCGCGCCTATCACGGAGATCGCGTCACAGAAATCGCGGTCGTGCTCGTGAAAGACGGAGCCGCGACTACGGTGTTTGATACGCTGATCAATCCGGAGCGCTCGATCCCGCCGGCGATCGTCGCCATCACGAATATCACGTGGGAGATGGTGAAGGACGCGCCGCGCTTCGCCGACGTGTGCGATCAGTTGTTGGGCGTGCTCGAAGGCAATGTCTTCGTCGCCCACAATGCGACGTTCGACTGGCGTTTTTTGTCGTCCGAGATCGAACGGGTGACGCGTCGGCCGCTGCTGGGTCGGAAGCTGTGCACGGTACGAATGGCCCGGCGACTCCTGCCACAATTGCGGCGGCGAAATTTGGATTCGCTCGCATCGTTTTATGGTGTCGACATCCGCGCGCGACATCGCGCCGGCGGCGATGCGGAGGCGACGGCGAAAATTCTCCTGCGGTTGCTCGATGCCGCGCGTGATCGCGGCTGCAGCACGGTCGACGACGTCGAGAAGTTGCTCGCGCCGGGAAGCGGCAAGCGCAAGCGGCGGCGGCCACCAGCCATGCCTCACAGTACCCCCGACGACGCATCCGCATGATACCGGAACCGCTCACCGAAACCCGGCAGCTTGGCGCTTGGCGCATACACGCGATCCAGGCCGGAGGACAACGTTTGGACGGTGGCGCGATGTTTGGCGTCGTCCCGAAAACGCTCTGGGAGCGCCGCATTGCGCCCGATGAGAGAAATCGAATTCAGCTCGGCATGCGATGCCTGCTGATCGAGCATGAGATTGGTCCCGTGCTCATTGACACCGGGGCCGGCAACAAAGAGAACGAGAAGTTCTACGACATCTACGGCATCGAGAATCGCGGAGCGTCGGGGCCGACACGTCTGGAGGACGGCCTCCGGGAGCTAGGGTTTGGCGTCGAGGACATCGTTCTCGTGATCAACAGCCATCTCCACTTCGATCACGCCGGCGGCAACCTGACGCGCGACACCGATGGAAGCATCCGCCCGACGTTCCCCAACGCCCGGTACGTCGTACAGGCGGGTGAGTATCACTACGCGACGCACACGAATGAACGGACCGCGGGCAGCTATTTTCCGCACAACTTCGTGCCGCTCCAGGAGTCGGGCCGGTTCGATTTCGTCGATGGCGAGCGTGAGATCATCGCTGGTATTCGCGCCATCCCCACACCCGGCCATACGCCACACCACCATGGCTTGCTGATCGAGTCCAACGGTGAGCGAGCGTTCTACATCGCCGATCTAGTCCCGACGACCGCGCATCTGCCGCTGCCATGGATCATGGGCTATGACGTCGAGCCATTGGTGACGCTCGAAACGAAACGCCGCATCCTCAAGCGCGCGGTCGACGAAGACTGGCTGGTCGTCTTCGAGCACGACGCGACGACGCCATGGAGCAAGATCCAGCACGACGGGAAGACGTATTCGCTGCGCGCCACCTGAAAGTGCCTGGTGGCGCCCGTCGTCGGATGGTCACGTCAAAGAACGCGGTTTGGTTTCCGGAGACTTGGGGAAGTATGGCGTTGACGCAAGGCTTTCCCTCATGACTGTTCGTCCCATCGTCGTGCGAGCCCATGGAAAAACTCCGGTGATTCGTTGCCAATCACGCGCATCGGTGAGCGCCACGGCTTCCGGCCCTCGGTTTCGACCCACCAGAATGCGAGCGGCGGGTCGGCTACGATGACGGCGTCGTGCAGGGACTCGTAGCTGCGGGCATCATCTACCAAGCCTCCAGTGTGGGCAACCTGCTGGAGGGGTTCGCGTACAACATCGAGAATCCCACGTGGAAGTACCTCAACGAAAATCCGCCGGCACTGAACGGCACTACCACCATTTGCCGCACCGATAAGCACACCCACCCTGGGATTGATATGCGCATTATGCCACTCGTCGCCGGATGGCTTTTGCTCGGATGTGGCCAACAGATACGGGCGTCATCGGAAGCGCCGCCACAGCAGGTAACACAAGCCGCCCCCGAGAGCCGCACCAATACCGACACCAGCAAGCGCGAACCACGCGAAGGGTTTTGGCAGCGGGCGTTCTCCGACCCAGTCGCCTTTTTCACGCTGGTCCTTGCCGTATTTACCGGAGCCTTGGTGATCGTCTCGTCCACGCAGATTGCGTTTCTCATCAAAGCCGACAAGACGTCCACGCGTGCCGCCGATGGCACGAGGGATAGCGTTGATCTCTCTCGGCAAGAGTTCGCCGCGACGTTCCGCCCGAAACTCGTCGTTCGCAACGTGCACATCGAACGTGTCTCGATTCCGAACCCGGGGTCCCCGAACTACCAAACGTTGATTCGTGATGTCCGCTACCACGTTGTAAACGTCGGTAGTTCCCCGGCTACAATCACACGGAGTGTCACATCGCTTTGGCCCGTTGCAACTTTCCGGGTTTGGACTCCTGACGATGAACGCTACGTCTCCAACTTGAGCGAGCCGATCACTTTGGAAAGCGGCGCCTCGTGGACCGCTGAAGTTGACGGGAGTGTGATCCAACAATCCGTGCAGATCGGAGCGTTCTTTGGCACGCTCCGATCCATCTTGTTGGGTACCTCGAATACGAGGACGCTGTCAAAGTGCTGCGCAGGACCGGCTTCCTTCGCGTCTTCACCCTGACGGAGGAAAAGTTCGTCCGCGTGGACGATCCCGATTACGAGTACGCCGATTAAGAGGCTAGACGTCATGACCGGCCTCGGCGGAAAAAGCGGCCTTGCGTCAACGCCATACTTCCCGAGACTTGACCTAACCCACCAAGTCGCCTAGCTTTAGCGAACAACTCGTCAAGTGGACTGGATGCTCAGTCCCACCCTCTGGCCCTCGAACGCATTCGAGGCGTGCTATTGGAGTCTAGTGAAAGACCGTCAAGGCCCCTTGGGCGCAAGGCGGTCGTACACGCGGACTCGCCAGGGTTCGCGTTTTTTTGTTTTCTCTCGGTGAGGAACTCGGTATTCAGGACACAACCAAGCGTGTGCGGGTCAATCGACAGATCCGCATCAGTCCAGTGCGTGTGATCGGGTCTGACGGCTCACAGCTCGGGATTCTCGAAGTCGATTCCGCCCTTCGCATGGCGGAAGACCAAGGGTTGGACTTGGTCGAAGTTGCAGCAACCGCTCGGCCACCCGTCGTCCGCATCATGGACTACGGCAAGTACAAGTTCGAGATGGCCAAGCAAGCGCGCATGGCGAAGAAGAAGCAACACGTGATCGAGCTCAAGGAAGTGAAGTACCGACCGGGCATCGATGATCACGACTTCGACACCAAGACGCGTCACGCACGACGGTTCCTCGAAGAGAAGAACAAAGTGAAGGTCACGATGATGTTCCGCGGCCGTCAGGTCGCGCACCCCGAGTTGGGCCAGGCCGTCCTCGAGCGCGTGGCGACGGCGCTGGGCGACATTGGAAAAATCGAGAGCGCGGGACGACTGGAAGGGAAGTCCATGACCATGATTCTCGCGCCGAAATAATTGAGGAAATTCGAATGCCGAAGATGAAGACCCACAAAGGAGCGTCGAAGCGCTTCAAGGTCACGGGAACAGGCAAGGTACGCCGCTACAAGGCGTTCAAGAGCCACATCCTGACCAAGAAGACCTCGAAGCGGAAGCGCCGCCTGCGTCAGGCCGGACTCGTGGCCACGACCGGTGACCAGAAACGCGTCAAGCGCCTGATCCAGGCCTAAGGAGAGAGATCCATGCCTCGTGCCGTATCGAACGTTCCGCGCCTCAAGCGGAAAAAGCAGATCATGAAGGCTGCGCGTGGCGCCTTTGGCGCCCGCAGCAAGTTGTGGAAGCCAGCGAAGGAGACCGTCGAGCGCGGCTGGAAATACGCCTACCGCGATCGCAAGAACAAGAAGCGTGACTTCCGCAAACTGTGGATCATGCGCATCAACGCAGGCGCACATCAGCACGACATGAACTACAACACGTTCATGAACGGGCTCAAGCTCGCGGGCATCGAAGTCAATCGGAAGATCCTCGCCGATCTCGCCGTCCACGATCCCGCGGCGTTTACGGCCCTCGCCGAGAAGGCGCGCTCCGCAGTGAACGCAGCGTAAGGACTCGCTCGTCACACACGGCGGCAGCGCGACATTCAGTCGTTCTGCCGCCGTCGTCATTTCGTGTATTCAGAACTCGACGAACCGTGAATCTCCAGGACTACATCGCTCAAGCTCACGAGGTCGAGCACGAAGGCGTCGCCGCGCTCCAA
This sequence comes from Gemmatimonadaceae bacterium, assembly GCA_025934075.1. GTDB lineage: Bacteria > Gemmatimonadota > Gemmatimonadetes > Gemmatimonadales > Gemmatimonadaceae > JAQBQB01. The sequence goes on along the minus strand of JAICYT010000209.1, from coordinate 1,255 downwards.
TCCGCGGCCGACCTCGACGCCCTCGAGGCGGCCCGCATCGCCACACTCGGCGATCGCCATGGACGCGTGAAAGCGCTTCAGGAAGCGCTGCGCTCGATCGCGAAGGAAGACAAGCCCGCCGCCGGAAAACGCTTCAATGAAGCGCGCCAGAAGCTGGAGGCGCTGCACGCCGAACGAAAAGCGGCACTCGACCGCGCGCATGCCCCAACGACGACCGAAGACCTCTCGCTCCCGGCGCGCCGAACGTGGCGCGGCGCCAAGCATCCCGTCACGCTCGTCATCGAGGAGATCGAAGAGATCTTCCGCGAGCTCGGGTTCACGATCGCTCAAGGACCCGAGGCCGAAACGGAGTGGTACAACTTCGGCTCACTCAACTTCCCGCCGAACCATCCCGCGCTCGACGCACACGACACGCTGTATCTCGAGAAGGGCGGCGTCCTGCGCACGCACACGTCTCCCGTGCAGGTGCGAACGCTCCAGAAATACGAGCCGCCGATTCGCGTGCTCATCCCTGGCAACGTGTATCGGCGCGACTTCTTCGACGCGTCGCACGCGCCGATGTTCGCGCAGGTCGAAGGTCTCTGCGTCGATGAAGGCATCAGCTTCGTCGACCTCAAGTCGACGCTCAATCGATTCGCCGAGCGAATCTTCGGCGCCTCGCGCACGCGCTTTCGTCCGTCGTTCTTTCCGTTCACGGAACCGTCGGCCGAGATGGACGTGCAGTGCGGCATCTGCGGCGGCAGCGGCTGTCCCGCGTGCAAAGGCACCGGCTGGATCGAGATCCTCGGATCGGGAATGGTGCATCCCAAAGTGCTCGAAGCCGCGGGGATCGACAGCGAGCGATACACTGGCTGGGCGTTCGGCATGGGGCCGGGACGCATTGCCATCAGTCGCAGTGGCATTCCCGACATCAGAATTCTCTATGATTCCGACGTGAGATTCCTGGAGCAGATTTCCGAATGAATGTTTCGTACGAGTGGCTGCGCGCGTTCGTCCCGTTCGACGAATCGTCGACGCAGCTTCGAGACCTGATCACCGCGCACATCGCGCCCGTCGACGAGCTGGTCGCGTTGCGCGACGATCTGGCGTCCATCGTCATTGCGCGCGTCGTCGAAGAAGCGCCGCATCCGGATTCCGACCACCTGCACGTCACCAAGGTCGACGCCGGCACGGGAACGCTGCTCGACGTCGTGTGCGGCGCACCCAACGTGACCGCGGGGAAGATGTATCCGTTCGCGATGACGGGAACCGTGCT
>JAICYT010000180.1 GCA_025934075.1 Gemmatimonadaceae bacterium | reverse complement strand
AGGTCGGCACCAGCTTGCGATGGTGATTCAGTAGTACCCCATCGGGCCCGAACGTGAGCAGTGAATTGTACAACGTGCCGCGACCGACGCCCGCGTCGATTCGCTCCGTGACCCCGACGACGAGCGTAACTCCGTGCTCGCGCGCGATCCGCTGGAGCGCTCGCCCCGATTCCCCTTCGACGACAACGCTATTCTCGGCCATTCGGGCGAACACTTGTTTGACCGGCGCGTGGTTCCAGAGAGCAACGTCTCGACAGACATCGAGCCACGCAGGATAGCCGGGCAACCACGTTTCGGGAAAAGCGACGAGCGCGGCACCGTTTCGGGCGGCGTCGCCGGTCAGGCGATCTGTCGCTTCGATCCCGCTCGCGAGATCAGGCGCGAGCTCCGCTTGGACAATGGCGACCCTCGTCAACGACCGTCCTCATCGCGCCGTGGCGGCGACAGCGTCGCGCGAATCACTCGACTGGACGCGGTGGACGACGCCGGCGCTTCGCCGGCGACACGTCGACCATCAACGCGATCACGAGGCCAACGATCGGCCACAGCGACCAGACGCCATGCCACCAGTTCTGGACGGCCGTGTACCACAAGAACGTGGTCGGGAGAAAGAGGAAGCCGAGTACCGGCCAGAGCGCGGTGGTGAACAAGCCCTTGAACCAGTTCGAGAACAGCCACAACAAAACGATCAACAAACGCGGCGCGGCAAGCGTGAAGATCGCGAATAGACAGGGCATGTTTTCGGCTCGGCGTGCAGGGGTCCGTGAAAACTACGACGCTCGAGACTGGTTTGTTTTAGTCGCCTTCCGCCGCCCCAGAACCGGTCGGCCCGTCGGGATACACGCCGAGCAGCATGTCCGACTCGGCGAGGGCATCGACGTCGTGCGGCACGTTGGGGGCGAGCGTCAACAAATGGGCTTCGTTCAAAACGTGTTCGCCGTCGGGAGCCTTCACGCGAAGGGTGCCGCGGAGGACGTGGATCGTGACCCAGCCCGGCGCCTGGTGCTGGGGAATTCGCCCACCCTCATCGAACGCGTAGAGGATGAGCCGCACCGGCCCGTGGTGAAGCAACGCGATCTGGCGATGACCGTCGGTGGAGTGGGGTTCAGCGCGCAACGACCGCAACTTCGCACGCAGATCGAGCGTGTTCTCGGCGCCGCCCATTCGGCTCGCGGGGTGTGGGCGGAGGCGCTCTTCAGCTGCGCTCATACCGATTCTCCAAAGAAAGGTGAAGCGGCGGCGCCCTATTCCACGACGATCATGACGTCAGTCTAGCCGGCGAACACCTCGTAACGCCTGCCGCCGCGCGCTTTGGCCGCATACATCGCTTCGTCTGCGTCGCGAAGCAGGATCTCGCAGGTTTCGGCAAGTACCGAGCCTTCGTCATGGGACAGAGAGTCGCCAACCTCGGTGCAAGCAATTCCGATGCTGGCTCCGACGGTGACCGTCGCTCCGCCGACCATAATCGGTTGGTGCAGACGTTCGAGAACGCGATGGGCGACCGCTCGGGCCTCGTCGACATCTCGAATATACTCGAGCAGCACCGCGAACTCGTCTCCGCCGACTCGCGCTACCACATCGGATCCACGCGTAGCGTCGAGCAGGCGCTCCGTGACCACCTCCAGGACGCGGTCGCCGGCGCCGTGGCCAAGCGAGTCATTGACCGGCTTGAATTCATCCAGATCGATGTAGAGCACTGCCACCGACGTGCGATCCGCGCTGCTGCTCTTTCTGGTTCCCTTGAAGTTGCCTCTTCGCCGATCGAGTGACTGCTCGACGATCTTCCGAAAACGCGCTTGATTGACCAGGCCTGTAAGCGCGTCGTGATACGCCTGGTGCGTCAGCTCGATCTCGAGCGCCTTGCGCTCGCTCACGTCGCGACCGTTGATGACCACTCCGCGGACCGCTGGATCGTGCACCAGATTGGTGCAGAGCACCTCCAACCAACGCATCGCGCCGTCGGCATGCATGACACGCCACTCGCAGGGCGCTGAAGGTCGCGGCCGTCCGGCGATTGTCGAGGCGTCTGTGATCTGCGCGAAGTCAGCGTACACGAGCTCACGATCGTCCGGCGCGACCAGCTCCGAGAGCGCGCGCCCAATCAACGTGCCGGGCGCATGACCCAGCGTGTGCGCGACCGAGGGGCTCGCTTCGCGAATGATCCCATCGACGTCGACGACGAGCACGACGTCGGATGAATTTTCGACGAGCGCGCCAAAATGCGCTTGCAGCGCGGCATTCCGTCGCTGCGCCGAGATCTGTCGCAGAACGACCAGAAACGTGACCGCTATCGCGCCGAGTACGAGCGGCATGAGCGGCGCCGTCGTCGCGTGCGCCGGCTCGCCCGTCGCTTGACGCGCTTGTTGGAACAACACGACGAATACGCCGGCTATCGCCGCATACGGAAGTAGGCTGTAGGATGGCGCCGAGCGTGCATGCATCGAATCCCGTCGCTTCCCCTCGACTCGCGCCGAAACGACTCGGCGGGCCCGGAACCACGCGGCAGCGATAGCGACGAAAAAGGCCGCAACGGCAAAGCAGGCATTGAGCGCGACGTCAGACAGTGGCTGCTTGAGGACCGACGCGCGCATCTGAAGCGTGTTCGCGAGCGTCAGCGCCGCCCAGGCCACGGTCAGCAGGCCAAGTGGTATGACAAGCCGCCGCGCCGGTCGTTGGACGAACAAGGTGACGGCGCCGAACAACACCGTCAGGCAAAGAACCGTGTATGCCAGGGCCCGTGTGGTCGCGAGCGCGCCGGCACCAGTCTGTTCCAGGATGTCACCGAAGACGAAATGCCAGGCAAGCACCGCGGCCGCTACGAGAACAATCGCGGCGTCGAGCAGATGGGTGGGGCCGTCGACCTCGTCGGATCCCGCACGCGGGAATGACGCGAACGCCCAAAAGGCGAGCGGATACTGTGCGTACGCGACAATGTAGATCGGCCACGAGAAATGGTGCGTCGGGTCAAATGCCAACCAGACCCAATCGAGATTGACGAAGGCCGAGCATCCCATTCCGACAGCGATCAGTTGCCAGCCTCTTCGCATTCGTGCTGGGGCCGATCGCGCCGCAAGCCACGCCATCGCGGTCGAAATGATCTCGACGGGCGCGTAGAGGAGGCAAAGCGTCGGATTCGACTGAGCTTCGGGCAGGCTGCGAAGAGCGAACAGCGCCCAGACATACCCGATGATCAGACCGACTTGCACCGCGACTGGCCCCGCCACGACAACACCGTCGCGTGGCCACAGACTCCTGAGTCGGATACGGTGGCTGATCATTCCGTTCGAGGGATATCGTCGCCTAGGCGACAGGACTGGCGGTGCGCAAATGGCCGTGCGGCAAATCTTTAGCGCGGGCGGCAAGGGACGTCTGCCCGCTCGGGGTCTGCCTCCAAATTCAGACTGGCGGGCGCATCAGTTGGTCACGGCGGCCACGTCTGGTGGCGGGCGGTCAGCCAGTGCCGCCGGAGTCGCCTCGCGGGCGCACCCCTGCGACGTCGATCGGCCAGCTATCCGTACGGTGCTCCGGCGGTTGGTCCGCGCGATACATGATCACACGGGCGCGCTCGAGCGTAATCAATCCCCCGCCGAGCATTGCGTCGAGCTCGGGAAGAATGGCTTCGATCTTTTCTTCAGTTTCGATGCATTCGATCACGATCGGTAGGTCGCTCGACAGCTCCAGGAACCGATCGGTGTGCAGCTTCGAGCTCGGCCCAAATCCCATGATGCCGCGGTGAACGGTCGCGCCGGCATAATGCCGTGCGCGAAGGAGCTCGACGATTTGCTGATACAACGGCTTTCCGTGATAGCGATCCGCTTCGCCGATATGAATCCGCATCAAGACGCGCTCGCCTTTGAAGCCGTGCATGCTGCCTCCGAGTCATTCCCTGGCCACGCTGACTGTCACGCACCCTGGCGAAGCGACAACACCCGATCCGCGGCGGCGAAACCGACCAGGGTTCCGGCCAACGCGAGCACAACGCTCGCACTGGCGTACAGTGCGGCGCGACCGTATTCGCGATCCTCCAACATCATCGCGGTCTCGTAGCTGTAGGTCGAGAACGTCGTGTAGCCGCCACAGAAGCCGCTCGTCAACAGCGTTCTCGTCTCCGCGCTGACCACTCCCGATTGGAGTGCGTAGCGCATGAGGAATCCGAGCAAGAAGCTTCCAGTGATGTTGATGATCAACGTTCCAGCCGGAAAGCCGGCGCCGGCACGCTGCTGGATGAACGCGGTGAGATAGTAGCGAGAGACACACCCCAATGCGCCGCCCACCGCAACCGACCAGAAGATTCTCATGCCACCTTGAGGTGCGATGAGTCGAGATCCGTTGCCGGCATCTTGTTGTGAATTATTTCTTCGCCGTCTCGAACAGCTTCAGGTATTCGCCGTATCCTTCCTCCGCCAACTTCGCGACCGGAATGAAGCGCATCGACGCGGAATTCATGCAGTAGCGCATGCCCGTCGGCTTCGGCCCATCATCGAACAGGTGGCCCAGATGCGAGTCCGCGTGCGCTGAACGAACCTCCGTCCGCGTCATGAAGAGACTCCGATCGGTCTTCGTCTTGACGTTCTCCGGCACGAGCGGCTTGGTGAAGCTCGGCCAACCAGTCCCAGAGTCGAACTTGTCCAGTGAGCTGAACAACGGTTCGCCCGACACGACATCGACGTAAATGCCGGCCTCGTGATTATTCCAGTACTCGTTCTGAAAGGGACGTTCGGTTGCTTCATGTTGTGTGACCTGATACTGCATCGGCGTGAGCTCGTGCTTGAGCTCACTGTCCGCCGGCTTCTTGTATCCACTCATGGAATGACCTCCACTCAGCTTCGACTGAGACGCTTGAGCCGCGAGACCGCTAACACCGCCAGTCGCGAGTGTAGCGGCGACCGCAAGAAGTTGAAAACGTCGCGCGCCCATTCCAATCATCTTCAGCATACTCATCTCCCATCTTTGGCGCGCTCCATCGTCGCGCATCGTTCGTACAAGGAGTACGCCACGATGCGCGCCGTCGGATTCACCTGGAAATGGAGGTCAATCGGCCGCGTCGCCGCTCGAGCTCGCGACGACACGCGTGTCGAGCGCGACGGCCGTGACAGGCACTGGAGCCGGCGCCGCCTCTTCACCGCGTTTCCGGCCGAAGCGGCTCAGCCAACCACTAACGCGATGGCTCGCGTTATCCATGTACGTATACACCACAGGCGTGACGAACAGCGTGATCAGCTGCGAGAACGCGAGACCGCCAACCACTGCCACGCCGAGCGGGCGACGAGACTCCGCGCCCGCACCATGCGACAATGCGATGGGCAGCGTTCCCATCAACGCGGCCATCGTCGTCATCATGATCGGACGGAAGCGGATCAAGGCCGCATGGACAATCGCATCCGCCGGCGTCCGGCCTTCCGACCGCTCCGCTTCCAGCGCGAAGTCGATCATCATGATGGCGTTCTTCTTCACGAGACCGACCAGCAGAATGATGCCGACGAAGGCATACACGCTGAGATCGATCTTGAAGATCAGCAACGTCAGCAGCGCGCCGAACGCGGCGAAGGGCAAGCCCGACAAAATCGTGATCGGATGGATGAAGCTCTCGTACAGGATTCCGAGCACGACGTAGATCACGAAGATCGCGATGCCGAGCAAGGCGAGCATGCCGGCTTGCGTCGATTGAAACGCCTGCGCGGTGCCGCTAAAACCGGTACTGATCGCCGACGGCAGCGTCTTGTCGGCGATCTTCTGCACGACGGCCGTCGCTTCGCCGAGCGCCACTCCGGGGCGGAGGTTGAAGGACAGCGTCACTGACGGGAGCTGACCAGAATGGTTGACGCTCAGCGCGCCGGCGCTCTGCGTGATCCTCGCCACCGCGCTGAGCGGAACGAGCGTGCCCATCTTCGAGCGAACGTACAACAGATTCATCGCCGAAAGATCGAGCTGATACTCCGGCAGCAACTCCATCACGACCCAGTATTCGTCGTTCGGCGTGTAGATCGTCGATACCTGCCGTGAGCCGTACGCATCGTACAGCGCCGTCTCGATCTGGTCAGCCGTCACACCGAGCGATGCCGCGCGCTCACGATCGATCTCGACGCTCGCCTGCGGATTGCCGAGCTGAAGATCGGTCGTCACGTCCTGCAGCAGTGGCGACTTGCGCGCCTCCGCCACGAGCTGGTCCGCCGCCGGATAAAGCGTCGCGATGTCGGAGCTTTGCATTGTGAATTGGTACAAGCTCTTCGACACCCGTCCGCCGATCTGGATCGGCGGTGGGTTCTGCATGTACACGACGATGCCGGGAATCTTCGCCAGCTTGGGGCGCAGCTCCTTGATCATGTCGTCTACGCCGAGCCGCTTATTGCGGTCTCCAAGACCGATGAGGAGGCGCCCCTGATTCGTCCCCGATACAGTAGAGCTGCCGCCAACCGCCGAATAGAAGCCGGCGATGTTCGTGTCGGCCGCCAATATCGAGTTCACCTGCTTCTGGTGCATCACCATATCGTCGAACGACGTACCCTGCGCAGTCTCCGTGGTCACGAAGAGCTGGCCGTTGTCTTGGCTGGGGATGAAACCCTTCGGGACAAGCACGAACAACACGACCGTGCCGACGAGAATCCCGAAAGAGAACACCATCGTCGTCACACGGTGGTTCATCACCCACTCGAGGCCGCCCTTGTACCGCGCAAGAAGCCACTCATACCCCGCCTCGCTGACCTCGTATGCGCGGCCGTGCTTTTCATCGTGCGCATGCGGGCGCAGAAAGCGGCTCGAGAGCATCGGCGTCAGGGTCAGCGACACGAAGCCCGACACGAGAATCGAAACAGCGATCACGACTGCGAACTCGTGGAACAGCCGCCCTACGATGCCGCCGAGGAAGAGAATCGGGATGAAGACCGCGGTGAGCGAGATCGTCATCGAGATGATGGTGAATCCGACTTCCCCCGCGCCGTCGATCGCCGCCTTCATCGGCGGTTTTCCCATCTCCATGTGCCGCACGATGTTCTCGAGCATGACGATCGCGTCATCGACCACGAAGCCGACGGCGAGCGTGAGCGCCATCAACGACAGATTGTCGAGGCTGTAGTCGAGTAGGAACATCACGGCGAACGTGCCGATCACCGAGATGGGCAACGCGAGACTCGGAATTACGGTCGCCGAAACGTTGCGCAGGAACAGGAAGATCACCGCGATGACGAGGACCAGCGTCAACACGAGCGTGAACTTCACGTCCCTCACCGATTCGCGAATCGTTGCCGCACGGTCGTACATCAACGTCATGTTGACGCTGGCCGGAATCTGTTTCTGCAGCTTGGCCATCGTTTCCTTCACGGCATCCGCGACGGCGACCGTGTTCGTGCCCGGCTGACGCTGAATCGCCAGAATGACGCCGCGCGTGTAATTGCCCTTCTCGGCGAACCACGCGATTGATTTGTTGTTCTGAATGTCGTCGAGCACCTGGCCGAGATCACCGAGATGCACAGGTGCGCCGTTGCGGTACGTGACGACCATGCGGCGGAACGAAGCAGCGTCCTGCAGTTGCCCGTTCGCCTGAACCGTATACGTCTTATTCGGGCCGTTTAGAATGCCAGTCGGAAGATTGACGTTCTGATCATTGACGGCGTCCGCCACTTCGTCGATGCCGATCTGGCGGCTCGCGAGCGTGTTCGGATCGAGTTGGATGCGCACCGCATATTTCGCCGAGCCGTATACGTTCACCTGCGCCACGCCCGGGATCATCGAGATCCGCTGCGCCATGAACGTCTCAGCGTACTGGTCGAGCTGCGAGATGGGCATGAGCGACGACGTGAAGCCGTAGAAAACGATCGGCTGGTCGGCGGGATTGACCTTCTGGTAGGACGGTGGAATGATGCCGGGCGGCAGATTCTTCAGCGTCTTCGCGATCATCGCTTGAACGTCTTGCGCCGCGGCATCGATGTTCCGCTCGAGCGAGAATTGAATCGTGATCGAGCACGATCCCAGTCCCGACGTCGACGTCATGTTGTCGATGCCCGCGATGGTCGAGAACTGTTTCTCGAGCGGAGTCGCGACCGCCGACGCCATCGTCTCCGGACTAGCGCCCGGCAAGCTCGCGTTCACCGTGATCGTCGGGAAGTCGACCGTCGGCAGGTCGCTCACCGGCAACCGCCCGTAGGCATTGATGCCGAAGAACAGAATGCCCGCCATCACGAGAACCGT
>JAICYT010000235.1 GCA_025934075.1 Gemmatimonadaceae bacterium | reverse complement strand
CACGCGTTCCACCGTTCCACCGTTCCACCGTTCCACCGTTCCACCGTTCCACCGTTCCACCGTTCCACCGTTCCACCGTTCCACCGTTCCACCGTTCCACCGTTCCACCGTTCCACCGTTCCACCGGCTATTCGTGCGCCGCCAACTTCTCGGTGTACATGGCCGGGAACTCCTTCTTCAGATTCACCACCTTCGGCGCATCGTTGATTCGGATGTAAAGATCGTCCGGATGCAGCTCGGCGTAGTTCTGGTGATACGCCTCCGCAATGTAGAACGCCTTGAGCGGCGCGACCTGCGTCACGATCGGCTTCGAGTACGCGTGCGATTTGCTCAGCTGCTCGATGTACGCCTCCGCCGTCTTCTTCTGCTCGTCATTCGTGTAGAAGATCGCCGAGCGATATTGCGTGCCGACGTCCGGACCCTGGCGATTGAGTTCCGTCGGGTCGTGCGCGACGGAGAAGAACACGCGCAGCAACTGTCCATATGTCACCTGCGACGGATCAAACACCACACGTACCGACTCCGCGTGGCCTGTGCTGCCTGAACCGACGTCTTCGTACGAAGGACGGTCCATGGTGCCGCCGGCATAGCCAGACGTTGCGCTCACCACGCCTTTCACGTGTTGGAACACTGCCTGGATCCCCCAGAAACAGCCGCCGGCAAACACGGCCGTTTCACTCTTTGCGTTCGCGGCGAGCTCGTCGCGCGCTGGAGCAGGGATGGACACCGGACCACGCGTCGCCGCCCTGAGGCTCTGCGCGAACACGAGACCCGCCATCACCAACAGACCACCAAACACCGCGTTTCCGCGACTGACGCTGCGCTTCATTGTCGTCCACTCCGTGAGTTCAGGACTCGGTCAACTTCCTTGGCGCATGTCATCCGGACGCTCGGCTTTAGGAAACTCGGCCGTATCGCCCGACGAAAGCACCTCGACCACCTCTTCCTCGACGTGCCGCTTGCGCATCACCCAGAATGCGATCGCTACTCCTATTACGATCGCAACGACCAATTGGTTCTCATAGCGCCGAACATGTCCGAGAACGATCAGAGTCGTGCGGCCAAAAGCCCAGCCGAGCAGGGTGAACAGGAATGACCAGGTCAGAGCGCTGATTGCCGAGCCGATCAAGTAGATCGGCAGCGACACCCGGGCCGCCCCACAAGCGATCGGAAGCGTGAGCCGCAATCCATACGCCCAGCGCACCGCAATCGACGCACGCCACGGATGACGACGCACGATCTTGAGCGTCCGAAGCATCCACTTCCGAAGCGACGGCCAGCGTTTCCGAACCCAATGCCCCCGCCAGCGACCGATATAGTACAATCCGAGGTCGGCGACCCACGTTCCGCCCGCGACGCAGATTCCGACGACCGACAATCGCAGATAGCGATCATGCGCCGCGAGTCCACCGATGATCGGCGTCGCTTCTTCAGTGATGATGCCGGTCGCGGCAAGCGTGATGTACGCCCACAGCCGATGGAGGGCGGCCAGTGCTTGCGGGTGCCGCGTCGCAACCTGCAGCAGCTCGAGAATGGTCGTCGCTCCGATTGTGTAATGCGTATCAGGGCGACGCCGAGGCCGCGGCGCAGCTCGCGTCGAGATACGCGCGGAACTCATTGAAGAGGCGCACCGTGATTGGGCCGGGCGCGCCTGAGCCGATTGGCTGATCGTTCACGCGCACGATGGGCATGACGTCGGCCGTAGTACCGGCAAGAAAGCACTCGTTGAGCCGCGCGATGTCGCGCTCGGTGAATGCCGCTTCGTGCACAGGAATCGAGAGCGCGTGCGCAATCTCCAGGACGACAGCGCGCGTGATTCCCGGCAGGATGAGATTGCCGAGTGGGTGAGTGCGAATCACGCCGTCGATGACGCCGAGAACGTTGGCGTGCGAGCCTTCGGTCACGACACCATCGCGAATCATGAGCGCTTCCATCGCGCCGCGCTCAGCCGCTGCCTGCTTGGCCATGACATTCGGCAGCAGTTGAATGGTCTTGATGTCGCAGCGCAACCAGCGAATGTCGGGCGCGGTGATCGCGCTGGCCCCACGGGAGCGCACATCATTCGGCGGGTTGAACCGATTCGCCATCGCGAAGATTGTCGGCGCGGTGCCCACGGGCGGGAATTGATGCGTGCGAGGCGCGACGCCGCGGGTGATCTCGACGTAGAGCGTCGCCTCTCCATCGAGTAGACCGGACTCGGTGAAAAGTCGATCGGCGACCGCCTCGAGAATATCGCGGCGGGCGATGTCCGGTGCCGCGATGCGCAGCTCTCGAAGCCCGAACGCCAAGCGCGCGAGATGCCGATCGGTCTCGAAGAGCCGGCCATTCACGGCGCGCCAAACTTCGTACACGCCATCGCCGAAAATGAAGCCGCGATCCTCGACCGGAATCGTCGCGGATGAGCGCGGGAGGTACTGCCCGTTCAGGTATGCGAGCACAGCGCCGCCGACGGTGGTGGTTGAACTGGAAGCTAATCGTCGCGGCGGAAAGCCGGACAGGGTGCTGCCCTTCTCGCTTGGTTGCTGAGCCGCCTTTCAGCGACCCAGATTTAGACGAACGCCTGTCGCTTCACCACCACATCTCGCGCCCCTCATGATTACACTCGCGGTCCGCACCACTCGGCGCTTCCCCGCCGCTGGCCGCCTGGCGGTATTCGCGGCGTTGCTTTGCGTCGCACCACTCGGATCACAACAGCCGCCGACGCCGCAACAGGTTGCAGAGCGCCAGCGCGCCGAAGACGAGCGCTTGCGGAACGACTGGGCGGGTTTGGGACGCTATCGCCCAGCCAATGACAGTCTGCCTGCTCCGGCACCAGACGAACGGCGCGTCGTGTTCATGGGAAACTCGATCACGGACAGTTGGGCGCGTTTCTTCCCCGCCATGTTTCCGGGAAAACCTTACATCGGCCGCGGCATCAGCGGACAAACGACGCCACAAATGCTCGTGCGTTTTCGCCAGGATGTCGTCGCACTCAAACCGGCGGTCGTCGTCATTCTCGCTGGAACGAACGACATTGCCGGGAATACCGGGCCCTCTTCGCTCGAGATGATCGAGGACAACCTGATGTCGATGACGGAGATCGCGAAGGCAAACGGGATTCGCGTCGTGCTCTCGTCAGTGCTGCCAGTGTACGACTATCCATGGCGTCAGGGGTTGCAGCCCGCGTCGAAAATCATCGCACTCAATACCTGGATGAAGTCATACGCCGCGCGCGTCGGCGCAGTCTACCTCGACTACCACACGGCGATGGTCGACGAACGACAGGGCCTTCGAGCGGATCTGACACGTGATGGCGTGCATCCGACCGAAGCAGGCTATCGCATCATGGCGCCCCTCGCCGAGAAGGCAATCGAAGAAGCGCTTCATCAGCCGTAGAGGCCATATGACAAGACTTTGGATACCGTTCGTGCTGATTGCGGCGGCGCTTGGTGCGCAGGCGCCCAAGGCTCGAGCCCGTGAGCTCGGTATCGCTTCGAGAATTGGCGGTATTCCGGGAACGTTGGACGCGATCACGGACGTTGCCGGCGTCGAGGTCGGACATACGACGCTGGTCTCCGGCAGTGGAAGGCTCGTCGTTGGCCAGGGGCCGGTGCGCACCGGCGTGACCGTCGTGCATCCGCGCGGCAAAGCGAACGCGGACCCCGTGATGGGCGCATGGTTCACGCTCAACGGCAATGGCGAGATGACGGGTACGACGTGGCTCCAAGAGTCCGGCTTTCTCGAGGGGCCGATCGCCATCACGAACACGCATTCGGTCGGCGTCGTGCGCGACGCGATTCTCCAGTGGCAAGTTCATCGTCCCGGATTGCAGCCGTGGGGATTGCCGGTCGTCGCCGAGACGTTTGACGGATTTCTCAACGACATCAACGGGTTTCACGTGAAGCCCGAGCATGTGATCGCCGCGCTCGATGGCGCCAAAGGCGGTCCCGTCGTCGAAGGCGCGGTCGGCGGCGGCACGGGCATGGTTTGTCACGGCTTCAAGGGCGGCATCGGGACTGCGTCGCGCAAAGTCGAGACGAGTGGACGAGCCTATACCGTCGGGGTTCTGGTACAGTGCAACTACGGCCAGCGGCGCGAGCTGCGCGTCGCCGGCGTGCCGGTCGGCGAAGAGATTCCAGATCTCACACGATGCATTGCGTCGAGCGATGCTTCGATCCGTCCGACGATTCCTCGCTGCTCGGGCGCGACCCATGAGGGTGTGCGAGACGCGGGTGACGAAGGCGCCGGATCGATCATCATCATCGTGGCGACAGACGCGCCGCTGCTTCCGCACCAGCTCAAGCGTCTCGTGACACGCGCCGCGCTCGGCGTCGGACGCATGGGTGGAAAGGGCGAGAACGGCTCGGGCGACATCTTTGTCGCGTTCTCGACGGCCAATCCGAAGGCGGCGTCCGACACCGGAATCGCACACGTCGAGATGGTGCCGAATGCGGCGATCAATCCGCTGTTCTACGCCACCGTGCAGGCGACGGAGGAATCCATCCTCAACGCGTTGCTCGCCGCGGAGACGATGACCGGAGCCGATGACGCGCGCGTGTTTGCATTGCCGGTGGACCGCCTAATGGCCGCGATGAAAAAATACGGCCGCTAGATTCCGAGCCAAGGGCCTAGCAATGGGCCGACCAACTTAGACGCCGCCAGCCATCACACATGCCAACAAAGCGCATACTCGTGCTCGGAGCTACTGGCGGGACCGGAAAAGCGGTTGTCGCGCAGGCGCTCGCGCGTGGTCACAAGGTCACGGTGTTTGTGCGCGATCCCAACCGTCTCGAATCAAATCGGGACAGACTGCGCGTGCTCGTTGGTGATGTCACGGATGCCGGCGACGCACTCCGCGCCGCCACGCGCGACCAGGATGCCGTTGTCAGCGCGCTCGGCTTGGGGAGATCGCTCACGTCGCATGGATTGATCGCGCGCAGCATTCCAAACATCGTGCGCGCGATGGAAGCGGGACGTGTCCGTCGTCTGGTCTTCATGTCCGCCTACGGCGCAGGAGCGACGTATCGAGATACACCGCTGCTGCCGCGTATCATCACGCGCACGCTTCTCAAAGACATGTACGCCGACAAGAATGCCGGCGAAGACGAGCTGCGCCGAATCGGCGATGGGATCGACTGGACCATCGTGTATCCCGTGACGCTGACTAATGGCCCGGAGACCGGACGCTTTCGGTTCGGCGAACGGCTCGACCTTCGCGGTTTGCCGAAAATAGCGCGCGCTGACGTTGCTCACTTCATGCTGACGCAGCTCGACGACGCGATGTACTCGAGAAAAGGCGTTCTCGTCAGTTCATAGCATGCGCTTCCGGGCGGGTATCATTGCTCTCCTCGTCTTGCCGAGCCCTTATGCGCCGGCCCAGATCGAATCGTCACGCTTTGGTCTCGTGGCCGGACGGACGTACTCGTACGTTGGGATCGCGCAGTGGACGGACATCACGGAGCAAGCTCGTACGGCGCCGCTGCGCTGGCGGATGGATATCGTGCAGGCCCGTTCGTGGCACGACGTTCGCGGCGCCGTCGTGCGCGGCT
>JAICYT010000193.1 GCA_025934075.1 Gemmatimonadaceae bacterium | reverse complement strand
GCCGATCTCCGACGCGCTGTTCGACCCAAAGCAGTGGTCGACGGCGCCGCACTGGGCGCGGAAGTCATCCTGAGAGGCGAAGGATCTGCTGCTGCTGTCGTCCTGAGCGTAGCGAAGGATCTGCTTTTCCGAACGCGGTTGCCAACAGCAGATCCCTTGCCGCTAGTGCGGAGTGTTCACTCGCTTCACCGACGGCGTTACTGATGGGTCGCCGGCTCGCTCGCCGGTGCGAGCCGGAAGTCGCTCGGCCAGAATGGCAACGGTGAAGCGCTGCGCCTCGGAGATCCGCTCGACTTCGATGGCGATGGTGTCCACGGCTGTCTCGAGCCGCTGTATCGCGCCCATGTCTGCTGGAGGCTGCAACTGTCGCGGCTTTGCGCGCGATCCCAGTCGCCAAAGAATTCGCGAACCCAGCCCGATCGCGACGAACGACCCGACCGAAAGCACGATCACCGTCATGACTTGAGCGAACATCAAGACGTCATGATCCATTTCTCCCTCCAGGGTGAGTGACGTCCTAACACTACGGCGACAGTCCGTGGCGAGTTACGGCCGGGAAACGCCTATGCTCTTGGCGGTGCCGCCGCCGTGACGCGCCGAAGCTGGTCGTCGAGCTCGTCACGCGTGGTCGCGGGCTCCTCGCACGCGTAGTTGCGGCAGACGTAGGCTGTCGCGTGCCCGCCTCGCGTGTCACGTGCGGATAACAGCGCAATCGCGTCGTCGCCTCGCGGTGCGCCGCCAGCCAAGACGAGCGACGGCACATAACGCTCCGCCGCCGTCCGCTCGAGCGTGCGAAAGTCATCGCTCGCCGGATCGCCCACGATCGCCACTTCGACCGCGCCATTGATCAACATGTCGGCGCAGCCAAGAATGTTTCCGAAGGCTGACGGATATCGCCCGATCGCCGGCGCCAGTGACTCGACGACATATGTCGCCCGACGCCGGTCATCGGCGTCGCCGAACAATTCGGCGAGGCGGATCAACAGCTCCACCGCGAGCGACGTACCCGACGGCGTCGCATTGTCGCTGACCTCGCGTGGCCGCACGATGAGTTGCTCGTGATCGGACGCTGTGTCGTAGAACGCGCCGGTCTCGTCGTCCCAAAACCAGCGCACCACGGAGTCGCCTAGCTGCCGCGCCTTGTCGAGCCACGACCGCTCGAACGTCAACTCGTAGATCGTCAGTGCGGCGAGGCCGAGCGACGCGTGATCCTCGAGATATCCGGCAATGCGTGCGCGGCCGTCGTTGAATGAGCGCAGTACGCGTCCATCATTGACGAGATTCTGGAACAAGAACGTTGCGCTGTCGATCGCAACGTCCCGATACTTCTCGTCCGCAAACGCGCGCGCCGCCTCGGCGATGCCTCGCACCATCAGCCCATTCCACGATGCGAGGATCTTGTCGTCGCGACCTGGCCACACGCGCTGCTTGCGAACCTCGTACAGCGCCGACTTCGCACGACGCACGGCTTGATCGAGTTCTTGTTCGGAAACCGAGAAGCGCGCGGCCAGCGCACGTCGGTCGCCTTTCACGAAGAGAATGTTGCTGCCTTCGAAGTTTCCGTCGGCCGTCACTCCCCAGTACGCGCGCATCAGCGGCGCATCCTTTCCGACGACGCGATCGAACTCCTCCTCGCTCCAAACGTAGAACTTGCCTTCATGTCCGTCGCTGTCGGCGTCGTACGACGAATAAAATCCGCCCTCCGGCGAGCGCATCTCACGAATCGCCCAATCAACCGTCTCCTCGATGACGCGACGCACCTCGACGTCCTGCGTCGCCTGCCAGAGATGGGCACCGAGTCGAATCAGCAGCGCGTTGTCGTACAGCATTTTTTCAAAGTGGGGCACGAGCCACTGCGCGTCGACGGAGTAGCGTGCGAATCCCCCGGCAACCTGATCGTAGATGCCGCCGCGCGCCATCTGCTTGAATGAGTGCGACACGATGGCGAGCGCATTCTCGACGTCGCGACGCGCCCAATAGCGCAGCAGGAAATCGAGCGCCATGGTTTGCGGAAATTTCGGCGCGCCGTCGAAGCCACCATCGAGCTCGTCGTAGCGCTGACTGAGGGTGCGATAGGCGTTGTCGAGCAGTTCCGCGCTGAGCGGACCGGCGCTCCTCGTCGGCTCGATCGTCACGCGATACATCTCGCGCACCGACTCCGCGGTGCGCGCAATGTCGGCCGGCTTCGCGCCGTATGCGTCCGAGACCGCGGTCAGTATCCGTGTGAACGACGGCATTCCGTGACGATCGACTTTCGGGAAATACGTGCCGCCGTAGAATGGCACGCCTTCAGGTGTCAGGAAGACGGTCATCGGCCACCCGCCGTGGCCTGTCATCGCCTGAACCGCTTGCATGTAGATCGCGTCGAGATCGGGGCGCTCTTCGCGATCGACTTTGATGTTGACGAAGCGCTCATTCATGAGCGCGGCCGTGGCGCGATCGTCGAACGACTCGTGCGCCATCACGTGGCACCAGTGGCACGCCGCGTAGCCGATGCTGAGCAGAATCGGTCGATTCTCGTTGTGCGCGCGATCGAGCGCCTCCGGCCCCCACGGATACCAATCCACCGGGTTGTTCGCGTGCTGCAGCAGATACGGGCTGGTCTCGTGCGCCAGTCGATTGGCCATTGTGAGAAGCGAGTTGGAGCGTCAGTTTGTCCGTCAATCGATCGATCGAACGTCACGCTCAAACTATACCGCATTGCCACGTTCCACCCCGCGATCGCCACGCGCGTCCGGCCCGCCTCGCGCCCGCTTGTCGCCCGGTGCTGTGCTTCGCGCGCTCTTGTGGCCGATCGTGATCTCGGTCCTCGTTGTTCTGAGCGCCGCATTCGGCGTCGATCCGGTTCGCGACGCCGCCACCCTCGACGTCGTCGGCGAGGCGCGACTCGATGTCACGGCCGGATATCTCTCGATTGCGCCGATCTCGAGCGTACTCGACACGCTGACATTGCTCACGGTGGGCCAACACATCTCGGTGGCGCTTTGGGTGATCGTGCTGTTCGCTGCCTACCGCATCGTGCGCGCGCGCACGCACGACGTCACGGTCCTGCGAGAGATCGCCGCTGCAGGCGGACTGCTCATCGCCATCGTGATCGTGTACGCCGCCGCGGCGGTTGCGCCGCGGCCGATGGCGCAGATCACGACGTCGGACGCCACCGTGCTCGCGATCGATTTTCATGCGCACACCAAATACTCGCACGACGGTCGGCCGGGTTGGGACGAAGAGGATGTTCGTCGCTGGCATCACGGCGCCGGCTACGACGTCGCGTACATCACCGATCACGCCACGTTCGAGGGCGCCGAGCGTGGCATCGCGGGCAATCCAGCGCAAGCCGGCGAGGGCGCGGTTCTGCTCCAGGGGCTCGAAGCAATCGATCGCGGCGAGCATGTGAACATTCTCAGCGCGGGCCGATTGTATCGCGGCATCACGTCTCCCGACTTGAGGGACGTCGACGATCAAGCGCTGGCGTTGGCGGATCTGATTCCAGGCACATCACCGGTCGTGATCGAGACCGTGCCTGGAGACTTGAGTAAGCTCTCATCGCCCGTACCCAACACCGCGCCCGCCGTCGACGCGATCGAGATCGTCGACGGGTCGCCGCGCGGCTTGTCGCAGGGGCGACGTGAGCGTGCGCGCATCGTTCGTCTCGCGGACAGTCTCAACCTCGCGCTCGTCGCCGGCTCGGACAATCACGGGTGGGGTCGCACGGCACCCGGCTGGACGCTGCTTCGCATTCCCGAATGGCGCGGAATGCCGACCGATTCGTTGTCGCGCCGCATCGAGGCCATTCTGCGCAACGGCCGGCGTCAAGCCACGCGCGTCGTCGAGCGCCGCGTCGCCGACGCAACATCTCCGATCGCTGTTGCGTTCGCGGGTCCCGCCGTCGTCTGGCGAATGCTCACCACGCTTTCCGCCGACGAACGCGTGATGTGGCTGGTGTGGGTGTGGGGAATCGTTCTCGTCGTGCGCGCGGTGCGCACATATCGCCAGCGGCCTGCTTCGGCCGCGTGAGGAGCTCGCGCGTCCGCCAGTCTGACGAGCGCGATACTCGATGGGCGCGCGCGCTGTTCATCGTCACGGCGGGCGCCGTCCTCCGATTGGCGTTCGCCGCGAGCATTCCGGTCTTCCCCGACGAAGCGTACTACTGGACGTGGTCGCGCCACCTCTCGGCCGGCTACTTCGATCATCCGCCCGCAATCGCACTGCTCATTCGCCTGAGCGGGGATGCGTCGCCACTCGGCGTACGATTTGGCACGCTCATCTCCGGATTTGTCGCTGCGGTGACGACGACCGCGATCGCGCGACGCTTGGGTGGCGGTCGTGCCGCGCTGCGGGCGGCGATCGTGATCACCGTGCTTCCACTCGCGGCCGCGGGACTGATTCTCGCGACACCCGACTCGCCGTTGCTCGCGACGACGGCGCTCAGCTTGTATTGCCTCATCCGCGCGCTTCACGAGCCGATCCGCTCTCGCGCTTCGTTTCTCTGGTGGATTGCCGCCGGTCTCGCGCTCGGCGCCGCATTCGCGTCGAAGTACACGTCCATCTTTCTTCCGATCGCCGTCTTCATCGCGGTGCTCGTTCGACCGCGACTGCGCGCGCGATTGCGGGAGCCGGGACCCTACGTCGCATGCGTTGTCGCGACGCTGGTGTTCCTGCCGGTTTTGATGTGGAATGCGCACCACGACTGGATCTCGTTCCTCTTTCAGGTGCGTCACGGATTGTCAGCACCACAGGGGTCCGCGCTGCTCGCTGCATGGAAACACGAAGGTGATTTCTTCGGCGGACAGGCGGCGCTCGTTTCGCCCATCCTGTTCGTTTTGCTCGCCATCGCTACGGGCCGATCGCTCATGCGCCGCGCCAGTGACGCGCAGTTCGTGCTCGCGATGGTCGCGTTCATCTCTTTCGTATTCTTCATCTACAGCGCGCTGCGACAGCGCGTCGAACCGAATTGGCCGGCGCCGGCGTATATCCCGGCGATTGTTCTACTCGCGATGACGTCGTCGAAGCGCATTGCGAAAAAATGGTTCGACGGCGGCGTAATGCTCGCCGCCGTGATGTCGGTTCTCATCTACGCACAGGCCATGGCGCCGGTGCTGCCCATCCCGGCAGCCAAAGATCCCATCGCGCGCGCATTCGGTTGGACCGAGCTCATTGCCGAGGCGGACAGCGTCGCCAAGAGCACGACTGCGGGGACCACTTGGCTCGGAGGAGATCGATATCAGGAGGCGTCCGAGCTGTCACTTCTCCTCCCGTCGCATCCAACGACGTTCGCGACCAACCTATCGGGACGCGCGAACCAATACGATCTGTGGCCCGGTTTTCCAAATCTCGCGCATCAAGGCGACAACTTGCTGCTTGCCCTCGATGATTCGGACCAGCCGCACGCGGCGGTGAGGGCGTTGCTGCCGTATTTTGCCGGCGCGCGCCGCGGCGATCTCGTCGTGATGCGGCGTGGCGCCGGGACGATCGGAACCCGGCGGCTTTGGCTGCTAGTCGGTTGGCGCGGCGGTTGGCCCGTTGTCCGTTAGCGCGCTGTCGATCGGAATGTCGCCGCGGCGCTGGCCGGCGCGCACGCCTTCGAGCAGCTTGAGAAGCTGACGCTGTTCGGCATCGGTGAGATTTCCGGCTGCCGTCTCGTCGGCCTTTCGCATATCCTCATCGAGCCGCTCGAGCACCGCGAGCCCGCGCTCCGTGATGTAGCAAAAAACCTGGCGGCGATCCGGTGAGCACCGTTCGCGACGAGCGAGCCCGGCCTTTTCGAGCTTGTCGAGCAGACGCGTGATGCCCGGTGCCGCATGGATCATACGGTCGCGAATCACGAGCGTTGGCAGCCCCTCGCTCCCAGCGCCTCGCAGAATGCGCAGCACGTTGTATTGCTGCACCGTGACACCACTTTCCGCGACGACCTGCGCGAAATGCCGCTCGAGCAACGCCGCGGTCCTGAGAATGCTGACCGCCAGCTCGGCCTTCACTGAGTGGAAGGGCCGGCGTTGCACGATCTCGGCGCGAACGCCGTTTCCGTCCTGCTCGTCGTTCTCAAAAGCGGTCACCACACCTCCTGTTCGCCCGCGTACATCCGCACGAACCTCCTCCGGCCACTGCTGCGTGCCTGATGATAGACATTTGACGCGGGTCGCGCGAGGCGTGGCGGCGGGAAATTTCTGGGACGCTCGCGTCATTACACGACGATCAGTACGACAAGCCGACCGCCGGTTCCAAACGCAGGCGAAGCCTGGTCGATTTCGTCAGTAAAGACGCTGAGCGCGGCGTTGCGCCCAGCCCATGGCCCTATGCAGCTTTTCCGGATGCCACTAGCCAAAGATCTCGACTTGTTCTTCGCCGCCAACCAGGCGCGCGCACGCGACGAGCTGTTCGACCTGCTGCGCATTCCGAGCGTCAGCTCCCGATCCGAGCACAATGCCGACACCGCGCGCGCCGCGGAATGGGTCGCCGCATCGCTACAACGAATCGGTTTGACCGCGACCGTCCATCCGACCAAAGGTCATCCGATTGTCGTCGGCGAATGGCGCAACGCTCCGGCGGGAGCGCAGACGGTTCTCGTCTACGGGCACTACGACGTCCAACCCGCGGAGCCGTTGGACTTGTGGGACAGCCCTCCGTTCGAGCCCGCCGTTCGCGACGGAAAGATCTTCGCCCGCGGCTCGGTCGACGACAAAGGCCAACTCTATCTCCACATCAAAGCGCTCGAGGCGCATCTCTCGACGCGCGGCACGCTGCCGGTCAACATCATCGTCCTCGCCGAAGGCGAAGAGGAAGTCGGCAGCGATCATCTCGCCGAATTCATCGAGGCGCACGCCAAAGAGCTTGCGTGCGACGCGGTGGTCATCTCAGACTCGGCGATGTTTGCGCCCGGGCTTCCGTCGATTCTCTCCTCGTTGCGCGGATTGGCCTACTTCCAGATCGACGTGCAAGGCCCAGCAACCGATCTGCACTCCGGCAGCTACGGTGGCGGCGTGATGAATCCGGCGATGGCTCTCGCGCGGATCCTTGCGACGATGCACGACGCCAATGGCCACATCGCGATCGCAGGCTTCTACGACAAAGTCCGCGACTGGGGCGACACGGCGCGCAAGCAGGTTCGCTCACTGCCGTTCGACGACGAGCATTTCCGCGCCGAGACTGGATCGCCCGCATTGTTTGGCGAGAAGGGATACTCGACGCTCGAGCGACTCTGGATGCGTCCGACCTGCGAGGTGAACGGGTTGCTCAGCGGCTACACGGGCGAAGGCGCGAAAACGGTTCTTCCGGCGAAAGCGATGGCCAAGGTGAGCTGCCGACTCGTTCCGGACCAAACTCCTGGCGAGATCGAGCGACTGATGCGCGAGCATGTGTCGCGCGTCGCTCCGCCAGGCGTCACGGTCACGGTGACGCATCTGCATGGCGGCGCTCCATGGCGCGCCGATCTCGACGGTCCGCTGTTCGACGCGGCGCGCCGCGCGCTCGCGACGGCGTTCGATCGACAGCCGGTGATCACCGGCGAAGGCGGCTCGATCCCCGTCGTCGGCGACTTCCAACGCATCCTCGGCGCGCCGGTGTTGCTCGTCGGCTTCGGCTTGCCTGGTGAGAATGCCCACGCGCCAAACGAGTGGATGAGCGAAGAGAATTATT
>JAICYT010000041.1 GCA_025934075.1 Gemmatimonadaceae bacterium | reverse complement strand
TCGCCGGCGGCGATATCGATCGGCTTCCGAGGCAGTTCCAGCGCGGCTTCGCTGCCCAGCGCCGCGGCGAATCGCTGATTCATCGGCTCGATCGCCGCCGGCGACTTCTTCGCCGCGACCGCCGCGATGATCGAATCCAGAATCGCCCGGCCAGCAACCGCGCGGTCACCAGACAGGCGAGCGGACGCCTCGCGCGCATCGGTCAAGAAACCGACGGCCTCGTTGTATTCGTCTGCCGAGATCAACCGACCCTTATCGTCGACGCCCTTCTTGTATTCCTCGACCGCCACGCTGACGATGTTCGCGACACGGCGGATTGGGTGCTCGTCCTGAGCCGCGAGGCGCGTGGAAAGTCCCACAATCGCGATCACGGCGACGAAGCGGCCGAGTCTGGCTCTAGAATTCATTGCCGAGGGAATATATCGGGATTAATCGTCTGGTTGTAGACCATGACCCGAGGCCGCGCTCAGCGCTCCACGATGACGACTGCGACGGCCGTTGCTCTGCTGTGCGTCAACGAGATGTGGATGCTGGTCGCCTGCAGCTCCGCATACCGCGTGGCGGCGTGCCCGTGGAGCCGGAGTTGCGGCGCACCGTCGTCGCGCGAGAACACCTCGACGTCGCGCCAACCGATGCCGCGCGCCAAGTCGTTCCCGGCTAGCGCTTTGTACGTCGCCTCCTTGGCTGCGATGCGCACGGCCAGGTGTTGAGCCGGTGCAATCTTGGTCGACAGATACGACAGCTCGTCGGCAGTGAACAGGCGCTGCAGCATCCGGTCGCCTTTGTCGGCCAACATCCGCTCGATCCGGTCGATGTCGACCGCGTCGATCCCGACGCCGGCGATCACGGCCTTGTTGGATTTGCGTCGAGCGCTGCGTCGAGGGAAAGCCAGACGCGGTCGGCCGTTTCGAACGTGACGCGAAGCTGCGTCGACCAAACTCGCCAAAGACGCAAATCGTCGGTGGCCGCGGTCGCTTGATCGGCGGCGCTGCGGAGCGCATCGAGTGCGTCACGTAGCGGCTCGCTCAGATCGACCAGCTCGGCCGTCAGTGCTCGGCGCGCGGGTCCATAGTCTCCGTGACGTTCCCTCGCGAACGCTTCGAGAATCGTCTCGAACGCGCTGGCGAGGGTTGTGGCGTCGAACGCCGCGATCGTCGCGGCCGGCTCGCGCGTGCCCCACGCTTTGCGACGAGCATCGAGCAGCGGCGCGAAGAATCGCTGCTGATCGCCATGCGCGCTGTCGCGGGATCCGCGACTGCCGCGCCGCGATCCAAATCCCCGCAACGTTCTGGTGAGCTCGGGCAGCGTTCGGCAACGCACGAGCAGATCGTTATGCAGCTCGACGGGCGACTCGCAGACCAGCGTCAGCCGCGTCCCGTCGCGAAGTGCGATGGCCAGTTGTCCCTCGCTCGACGAAACGCCGTCGATGTTTGCCAGACGCACGCGAAGCGGGACGTCGTCGGCGCGCGATTGCGCGACGATCGTCAGTGCTTCGTCATCGACCGCCGCTGTTGCGGCGCCGAGATCTTTTCTGCCCGCGCGCGTTGCGCTTCGTGGCGCCGGTGCGCCCGCACGATCGATCATGTACAAAATCTATCCGGTGGACGACGATAAGATCGCGCGGACGACATCGGCGGTCGGCGAGAGGTCTGGGAATACAGCGGCGGGATCGTGGCCCGCCAGTTCCTCCAGGGAATAATGGCCGGTCGCGACGCCGATCGCGCGCGCGCCGATGCCGCGGCCGCATTGAATATCAGCCGGGGTGTCACCGATCACGACGACATCTTTCCCCGGAATGTCGAGTCCAAGCTCCGTGCGTGCACGCTCCTGGGCGACACGAGGGAGCTCGCCGCGCGTCTCATGATCGGAGCCGTACGCGCCGACGCGAAACCGATCGGGGTCGATCCCCGCGGCGCTCAACTTCGCTCGGGCGCCGGCGGCCAGGTTGCCCGTCAGAAGCCCGAGCAGCACATCATCACGCGCATCGAGCGCGTCGAGGAGGGCGTGCACGCCGGGCATGACGCGCGTGCGTCCCATTCCGCTGCGCAATTCCTCATGAAGAAGTTCGACGTAGCGCGAAAGCATGCGGCCCATGCGCTCGTCGATGTGCTCGTCGGCGTGTCCCTCCAAGCGCATCAGTTCGCGAACGATCTGCGGATCCGTCTTGCCATCGAAGCGATGATCTGCCGCTCCCGTCGCGCCGAACACCTCCATGAGCACACGATTCACGGCGCGACGGCCGGCGCCGTCGGTGAGCAAGATCGTTCCGTCGATGTCGAAGAGAACGAGTTTCACGTTCGCGTCAGAAGCAGGCCGGTCATGATGCAGACCATTCCGATGCCCTGCCATATCGTTGGCGTTTCGCTGAGCACCAACCACGCAAAGATCACCGCGATCACCGGCTGAACGTTGGAGTACATCGCTGTACGCGTGGGACCGATGACGCGAACGCCGCGATACCAAAACAGGTAAGCGATCACGAGTGCAAACACCGCGCTGTAGAAGAGCGCTCCCCAACCAAGCGCCGGTACCGACCTCCAATTTGCGTGGATAATCTGCGGCAATGCGACGAGGAAGAGCGGCACCGCGCCGCCAACCATCGTGAATGCCGAGACCTGAATTCCCGAGACATGCTCGGTGTATGGCTTGAGGAGAACAGTGTACGTCGCCCACGAGAGCGATCCGGCCAGCACGAGCAAATCGCCGGTGAGCGACGAGCGGCCGTCGTCGCCGCGCGTCGTCGCGAACACCACGAGCGCTATACCGGCGATCGACAACAGAATGCCAGCCACGCGCCGGGCGCTCGCGCGTTCCACACCGCGCATACGTCCGATGATCGCGATGAACGCCGGAGATGCCGCAACGACGAGCGCCGCGTCGCTCGCCCGCGTCTGCGCAATCCCCTCGACAAAAAAGAACTGGTAGATCCCGTTTCCCAACACACCGAGCCCGAGAAGCGATGCGATGACCCGGCGTGGGGGTAGCGGAGCCCTCGATGCGACGACGATCGTCATCAACAGGACCGCCGCGATCATGACGCGTAGTCCGTTATAGGCGAGCGGAGCAACGAGGGTCGTGCCGAATTTGACGATCGAAAAATTGATGCCCCAAATGAGGGCCATCAGCACGAGCGAGATGTCCGTGAGCCAAACACCCGGCCGCGTGGTCGCGTGGCCGGGCGTGCCGGAGCCCGCCGGTTCTGTTGCTTCACTCACAGTCGAGCTCATGATGGAAAGTAGACGTGCGGGCTCGGCCCTGTCTATGTTGTGGGATGCATGTGTCGTTCGCACTCTTCGCCGACGCGGCGAACCTCTCCCAGGAGGGGAAGCTCAACATCCTCGGCGTGTTCGACGCATTGCAGGTCGCGTCGCTGCCCGCGATTCATCCGCGCGCGCATCTCGTCGTGCATCTCAAGGGCTCGAATGCCGACATGGGCGGGCACACGGTTTCGTTCCGTTGGCTCAGCCCAGCCGGACAAGAGCTGTGGAGCAGCTCCGGAGATCTCAACGTCGGCGCGCCGCCACCAGGCGTTCTCGAGATGGATCTTCCGTTGATCGCCCAGCTCGATCTACCGATGGACGCTACTGGCAGCTACACGATGGCGATCGCGATCGATGGCGAGCACACGATCGATGTCGGCGTGCAGGTACGCACCGCTGCACAGATTTCGCCGAACGTGATGGTGAGCTGAGAACGACGGAGCTCGACGGTGGTACGGTGGTACGGTGGTACGGTGGTACGGTGGTACGGTGGTACGGTGGTACGGTGGTACGGTGGTGCGGTGGTGCGGTGGAACGGTGGAACGGTGGTATGGTGGAACGCCGGCGACCGTCCCGCGGAGCGCGGTTCAAGGCAAAGAGTTTGTTCTTTGCTTCCTCAGATTCTCCCCGACTGCATCAATTGATTTGAACTCCGCCTCTCTCGTTTCATGCGTTCCGCCGCTTCACCCTCGAGCTCCACGGTCTACACCACTCTCCTCGCGAACAGGAACCGCTCGCGCAGCTTCGCCACGTACGGATCGGCGCGATCGCTCAAATTCTCGACGCCATAGCCACCGCGACCCAACGCGAGGTGAACCATGCGTCGATCGCCAAGGGCGATGCCGACGTGCGTGATGCGCTTGTCCGGCCGATCGGAGAAGAACAAGAGATCCGCCGCGCGTAACTCGCCGACGTCACGACCCGCGTCTTCGCCAAGCTCCGCTTGTTGCCACGCGTCACGAGGCATCTCGAGACCGTGCAGCGCGAATGTCGATTGAACGAGCCCGGAACAGTCGGCTCCCCACGGCGTGACGCCGCCCCACAAATAGCTGGTGCACACGAAGAAGCGTCGCGCACTCTTCGTAATCGGGACCGGATCGGGCGGAAATGCGCTCGCGAGCTGGCTCGACTCGATTGTCTCGCCGGAAATCGGCGTCTCATCCGCCGAGAGAATCGCGCGCAGCGGAAGCGATCGATTGTCGCCCGCCGACGTACGCGTGATACAACCCAGCGAGATCAAAGAGGCAGTGGGCGACGTGCCATTCGTGCGCTTCAAGAAGCCGGTGTGCATCCAACCTTCGTACCCATCCTCGCCGCGCGCTCGAACCCAATCGCCGACTTCGTCGAGCACGTCGACACGATGCCCCGCGACTTGCTGAGAGATCATCTGGCTGCCGATTCCCGGCTCGCCATGCATCGGAGCCACGGGTGAGGCAACCGTGGCCGTGTACAGCACCGATATCGCCGCATCGACGAGATCTGTATCGACGCGAGCGGTCATGTTGCCGGCTTCGTCGGGCTCGACGCATCGACCTTTGCGTCGTGCTTGCTCTGGCAATCGCGGCAACGCGTCACACCGCGCATGTCGCACATAATGCAGATGAACCTCGCACAATCGACGCATGGATAGCCTTCGGACGCGCGTTCCTCGCGGCCACAGGCGCGGCAGATCATTGCGTCACGCTCTTGAAGTTGTGTCATAATTTCAAATTAGCGGCGAGGCTTCCTGTTCCGCGAACATGGTTGCGTCATGCTCACCCTCGCCTGGGTACCATGAGTCGCACGGCCCGCGGCTCGACAACCACACGAAACGGCGTCGTCCCCATCAGTTCTCCGTCCGCCTGCCACGGCATGGCCGGAGTGGTCTCGACCCGAATGCTCCGACCGCGACAGTAAAGCATGCACGGGTCGGACTTGAAATCGTGTCGCAGCAAACGCCACATGATGCGGAAGGCATCGCCGAGCGTTCGCGGAGAGAAGATGCAACCGTCGAGAAAGCCATCGTCCGTCCGAATTCCGGGCCCGAGCATTATGCGTTCACCAAGCACGGCGCCAAAATTGGCAATCATCACGGCCGCGGCGTCGCGCTCGTGAACCGTGTTGTCGACCGTCACTCGCGCGCGAAAAAAATCACGACGCAAAACTGCCCGCAGCGCCGCCCTCGAGCCGATGATCGCGTACGCGAGTACACCCAATCGACGCTTCAGCCAGTCCGGCGTTTCGGCGATCATCGTGGCGTCGATCCCGACGCCGGCCGCGATGGCGAACCGACGCCCGGAATCGAACTTGCCGAGGTCAATGAGCAGGTCCTCGCCGTCGACGAGCGCGGCGACTGCGTCGGGAACTGACAACGGAATTCCGAGGGCACGCGCGAGCAGATTCCCCGTTCCGCCCGCGAGCACGCCGATCCGGGCATCGCTCCCGGCGAGCGCGCCCGCGACCTCCATCACGGTGCCGTCGCCACCCAGAATGAAAACCGCGTCGTAATGCGGCGAGTGTTGCACCGCCAACTCGGCGGCGTGGCCCGGGCGCTCCGTGAAGACCAAGTCTGCGACAACGGAACGGCTCGCCAGTGCCGATTGCGCACGTGTGGCGAGCCGCTTACCTCGGCGCGATGCCGGGTTGGCGATGACGACGACCCGTCGTATCAGAACCGCCATGTGTGGAAGAAGCCCAGGCTGAACTGTCCCGGCGTCGGCACTAGGCCAATGATGCTTTGTCCAGTACCGCACGCGCCTGTTCGACCGTAGGTGGGCGGATCGTAGGCGATCTGCGTCGAAAAGGTCGGCTGGAATCGATACTCGACCTTGGCCCCGACGAGAGAGTTGAGCGCCGGGCTGTTGTTGCCGCTGAATTGACAGAGTCCCGTGTTGACACTCAAGAACAGGTTGTTGCCGAATTGCTGCTCCGCACCGATGGTCGACCCGAACAGGTAGTTGGAGAATTGATTGCCGACCGTCGACTGGGTGCCGCTCTCGCCGGTCGACCCGCCCGTGCCGAGCTGGAACTGAAGCATGTCGATTCGCGAGCCGAACGTCTGTCGCAGTGCACTCGACGTGACCGCGCTGACGGTAGGAGCGAGGAAGGACGACAACACCTGGCCTTGGTTCGAGCTGAAATCGAACCCCGGTCGCCCCGTGATCATGTAGCTCAACAAATCCGATGTCGAAATGTCGTACTCCGCCGTGCTCTGGAAATCGATGACGGGATTTGGCAGCAGCGGGCCATGCAGGTGCACGAGGATGCCGAGGTCTTTGTCGCGCACCTGTTTCACGTTGTACTGGGCGCGGATGTCCAAGGTTGGATTGTCCGGCGGACCATTGAACGCGACCTTGCCGTCGGGCAACACTTGGAACTCGCGCTGAACCAGGCCGAGGTTGAGGTTGTACGTGCCGCCGACCGTATTGAGCGAACCTTCGAGCGCCAATCGCGGCACCAACTGTCCGGTCGAGGCAAGCGTGCGAGTCGACTGCGCGGTCGACGTCGTGAGCTGCAGCTCGCCGGCCAGCCGCACGTTGGCTTCAGCCGAGCGGAGGCGTACATCGTTGCCCAGTCTCACCGGGACATTCGATATGGTGAGATTCGTCATGAGCGTCGAGAACGATGCAGGCAGATTCACGCCGCCGGACCGCGCTGAGGCATCGGCAATCAGCTGCACGGCTCTCTTGCGCGCCAAGTCTCGGTCGGCGAGGAAGATCGCGCTGCGATCAACGAACATCGCGCCGGTGAGCACGGCAGACTGTATGCTGCCGGTGAGCTGCAACGGCTGTGTCGTCGTCAGATAGACGTCGGCAACCGTGCGGCGATCGTAGATGTGAAACGAATTCGCCGTGATCGTGATCGCGAGCGGCTGATTCGCCTTTGGCTGCAAGAGATCTTTGACCCAGCCGCCGATTGTCACCGTCCCCGGCACATCGCCTTGGCTCGAAGCCCTCAGGTTCACCTGAATGCTGTCCTGCCCAGCCGTCGTCCCGGATCCCGAAACGGCACCATTGATGTCCGTCAACGTGACGCCAAGCGGCGCCAGCTGAGCGGTCCCGTTCACGATCCGGAGACCGCCGCCGAATACTGGCGCTCGAAGCGTTCCATGCACATTCAGGCTGTCTACGCTGAGGACGCCCGACAGCGCGACTCCCCTCGGTAGCAACGTCTGGAAGATCGAGAGATCAGTCTTGTCGGCGTGCAAAGCTGCGGACAACGAATCATTGCGCGGCTTGACGCTGAAAAGCGTTACGTCATACGGAAGCGTCGCCGTACCGGAGACGACCGGCTGACCTTTGGGACTCATGTTGAGCGCGAGGTTGATCCGCCCATCCCGGTACTGGCCGTTCGCCGCCACGCTATCGATGTCGACGCCATTCCATTTGATGGCCCGCAGTATCGCGTTCGACGTGATCTGCGGCCTGGCTTTCGTTCCCGTAACAGACAACGCAACGTCGCCGAGTCCGATGATCGTGTCGGGAAGTTGCGCGAGTACGCCAAAATCGCGAAGCGGTAAACGCGAGCCGCGAAGCTGAGCCAGCGTCACTCCGCCAGCGCTCGGAATAGTTCCGCTGAGTGCGATCGATGCGCTATCCGCATTTCGCAGAACGAGCGAATCGAGCTGCATGTTGCCAATACTGTCGATCGCGAGATGCGCCGGCCCCGCGAGCCGCCACTGATCATTGACCAGGCCGAACCCAAGCGAATCGATCGCCAGCGTGTGCACGCCTCGCGGCGCGCTCCACGTTCCCGCCGCCGTCGCAGTTGGTCCGTTATGGCTCGCGGCCACGATGCTGAATCGCGTATGCGTCGAGTCAGTCAATCCCAAATCGCCATTTATTGAATCGAGCACGACGCCGGCGACCGTCAACGCTTTCATCCGGATCTGCGCCGAACCAACGCGCGAGTGCAAGACATCGCTGACCGCGAAGTCCGCGACAACCGTGTCAGCACGCTGTTTGTTCAAATACAAGTCAGTACCGAGGAGTCGACCCGCGACATCGAACGCATCGAGCGTCCCGGCCGCCACCCCCTGGAGCTTCAAGAAGCCGGTCATCGAGTCTGGCGGCGTCGCCGCCGCACCGAGCCGAGTCGTATCGGGTTTGGCCAAATACGGGCGCAGCAGTCCTCCGAGTGAATCAGCAGTCACCGCGAAGGACAACGAATCGGCGGTGCCCTTCGGCAGACCAATCGCTCCCGACGCCGTCAGCCTTGCCGCCGCAGTGCGCACGAACATCGAATCAACCAGCAGCTTGCCGCCGCCAAATCGAAGACTCGCGTACGACGGATACACGTTGATGCTGTCGATCACCGTGCGCTCGACGTCCAGATGCGCCGAACCCTCCAGCGATGAGGCGGCTTTTCCGGCGACGTCGATGTCGTAATGACCGCTTGCGACGCCGGTCGGAATTTTCGCGTTGTCGAGGAGCGTCGCGAGATTCAACGCGCTGAATTGTCCGCGACCGTGCGCGCCGTAGCCGCCAATAGAATCGATGTCGAGCCGTCCGTCGTAGCTGAATGCGCCGTCGTTGCCCTGAAGCGACATCGACAGCTCGAGATCGGGCGACGAACCTTTCGCGCGGATCGGCCCGCTCACCAGCCCACGCAGAGGAATGGGGTACGATCGCGCAAGCGTCGTCAGCGACAATGGCTGCGCGTCGAGCGAGACATCGTACATCATGAACGGATCACCGTATGTGATCCGACCGCTTCCACTCACCTGCGTCGGCTCGCCAGGACCATCCTGATGCGTGAGATGCGCGTTCGAGAAGCGCACATCGAGCCACGAAGAATCGAGCGTCGCCGTCCCGGAGACGAAGCCTTTCAGCCGCGGAAATGCCGGATATAGATACTCGATCGAGCGTAGATCGATCGAGCCTGCGTCGACGTAGAGTCCGTGGAATGCGGTGAATGCCGGCTGGAGAATATCCAGCTCACCTTTGGCGGCGAAGCGCGATACCGCGCCGGCCACATGCGCGTCCTCGAATCTTCCGCGCGCGTCATCGACATAAAAGTGCGTCAACGGTCCACCGCGCGCCTTCACCGTTCCAATGAGCTGGCCCTGCCAATCCACTGGAAACGGTTTGCCATTCAATGCGCGGATCAAATCGAAGTCCATCGGCTCCGCGCGCAAATCCACGTTGCGCACCAAGAGAACCGGCGCGCCGATGCTGAACGTCATGTCGCCGATGAGATGCGACTTCGTGCTGCGAACATCCATATTCGACAACTTGAAGTCGACGATCTGGAGTTTTTTCGGATCCGGATCGTTCTTGATCGCTAGGTCGAGCTTGCCACCTCCGGTGCGCGGCAGCGTCGGATAGACCCAGTTGACGTCGTCGAGCGAGACGGAATCACCGCGGATGGCGATGTCGTATCGCGTCGGCAGCTCGCTGCCCCACCAGACTTTGCCGCGTCCAGTTCCGGTTGACGCAGGCATGTCGAAGTGCGGCACGTCGAACCAGATCGAATCTCCCTGATGACGCACGTTCGCGCTGACGTTTCGGAACTTGAACGTCGGCTCGAACTCGTCGGCCGACAGTGTATCGACCCGGAACTGCTGCCCGAACTTCTTGTCGCTGTCCGGATCGGCGAGCCGAGCGTGTGAGATCAGCCCGTGGGCGTTGCGCCAAGCGTACGTTCGACCGTAGCCGTCGAACGTCTTGGTCACGGCCTTGGCGGGATTCGTCAGATGCGCCCGAATCACGCTATCGCGTTTGACGCCGCGCAGCGAGTCGTCAGGATGCCACGGCAGCGTCAACAAAAACGTCGCACCGCGCGTCCGCGCCGAATCGACCACGATGTAGTCGCCCCAATTGCGCGTATTCAGATCCTTCGGAAGACTCGGCACGTTGGTCTTCGGGCCGGCGAAGATCTCCTTGAAGTTCCATTCGCCGTTCGAGTGCTGTACGAAGTGCAGATAGGGATGCTGCACGTCGGCGTGCTGAATCTTGACGCGATTGTCGACGAGGTCGCGCCAGTTGTAGCCGACCGTCACGCGGCCAGTGCTCAGAAAGAGCTCGCCGCGCTTGTCGCGAATCGCGAGCGTATCGAGCGTGATGCTGCCGATGAAGCTGCCGCTGATCTGGCCGAGATAGAAAGTCGCGTTCGGAAACTTGCCGGCGATCACCGGCTTGATCAGGTCCCGCAGCTTGTCGCGCCCCATCGACGTATGCGTCACGAAGAACCCCGTGGCGAACACCAGGATTCCGAGCGAGGCAAGCACGATGGCGCTCACGAGCGCCACCAAGCGGCGGCGGGTCATCTAGAAATCGGTACCGATCGACAGCGTGAACGTAAGATGCCTCAAGAATCCGGACGACAGCGCGGGGCGGAACGTGCTCGGACAGGCGGCGACGTCCTGTTTGAGCTGCGTCTCCGTGACGAACACCGGGACCACTGGTTGCCCCGGTGCCGTCACGCATATCAGCGGAGCCTTGTTCGTGGCGGTGTTCACCGGTGATGCAAAGTATGCCGTGCCAGGCCTGCCCCCGTAGGGATTGTACCCCGCGTTCAACTGAATGGGACCGATCGGCGAAAACACTCTGAGACCCAATCCGGGCGTGTACGACAGCTTACTCGGCGTCAGATTGTGCGCGCCTACCTGCTGCACGGCGCCGGCGTCCAAAAACGGCACATACTCGAGCAGCGCCGGGAAAAACGGATCGCGCACGCGCAGCTCGGCGTTGATGACCAACAACAAATTTCCCCCGACGGGAATCGATCGGAAGGCCGGTGCGCCCGGCTTGGTGACAAGCGCGTACGCGGTGTCGGGCTTCCCCGGCGCGTGGCCAAGCGGAATGGTGTCGAGATCGCTGTGATTTACGAGATAGACAAGTGGTCCAAGCTCGTTCTGCTGGAAGCCGCGCACGCTCGTCGCGCCGCCCGCATAGAGCCGCTCCTGCGGCGGTGGCAGCTTGGCCGCGGTGTCTCGCGACGTGCCGCCGCCGATGATGCCGCCGCGCACTCGGCCCGCGAACACGATTCGCGATTGCAGCTTGTGATACCAAGCGCCATCCGCCGTCCCCTTCAGGAACTGCAGGGACGGATCAGATCCTATTCCCGAACCGGATCCGCGCACTTCTCCGGCGACAACGTATCCACGACTCGGCTCGACAGGATTGTCCGTGCGCACTCGTTGCAGGGACGCGCTGGCGACCGCGAGTCGCAATCGTTTCTGCACATCCGCTTGGCTGGTTTGGTCGCATCGACTGAACTGCGCACACAAGACAGCCGGCTCCGTCAACGTCCGCCCCACTTCGAACGTGTAACCGACGCGAAACGGCATCCCCACACCCACGTTGCGCGTCGCAGACAACTGGCTTCCCACTTCGGTGTTTCGGAGATAGGCCTTCCACTCGCCGCGTCGCTCCGTGTACACCGAGTACGACGGAACCCAATGCGTCCCGAATAGCGTCGGCTCACGCAGCGTCGCGCCGGCGTAGTAGTTGAGCTTGGAGCTCGCGACGCTGTCTTGGTCGAGCTGAGATCGATAGCACAGATTGCGCGTCACTCGCGAGCTCGTGGGCTCGCCGTAGCCGAGCTTGGAGGCTCGTCCCGTCAATTCCAGATGATGCGCCGCATCGAGAAAATTCTTGTCCGTGTACTGCGCGTTGATCCGGAAACAGTCGAGCGTCGCCCAACCCTCTTCCTGGTCGTACTGGCGCATGTAGTCCTCGCGCAAATCGACCAACACGTCGGCAACGCTGTCAGCCTGCTGCGCCGTCGTGTCGAGCGAGATGCCAACGTGCCTGTACGCGCCGAGATTGTAGAGGTTGCGCTGAGCGTCGGAGAGCGCGCGGTCGCTGTACCAATTTCCTGAACTGAAGCCGAGCAGCCGCAGCACCACTGCGCTGTCGATCTGTGCAGGCTTGTCCTTGACGCCGGTTCGCTGCACATCAATCGACCCGATTCTCGTTCGTGGTCCGGTCGTGACATCGAGAGTGACCTCGGCGCGCAACTGATCGAGGTTCGTTCGATACGACTTGAGGATGTCTGCCCGCGGATATCCCGCGTTCCTCAACCGCGCGTTGATCGAATCGATGTCGGTGAAGAGCAGCAGCAGCCCAAAGCGACCGCCGACTTTCATCTGCAAGTCGCGCGTGATGCTCTGCGGATCCGGTACGGAGTCCAGCCCCGTGATCGTCAAGGTATCGATCCGCAGCGGCTCTCCTTCGTTGATGCGAAACGTGATGTCGACCGTTCGCGGCGCGACGAGCTTCACAACCGTGTCGACAGTCGTTCGGTAGAATCCATTGTTCTGGTAAAGCGCCTTCAGCGCGTCGACATCCGGTTTGAGTCCCACATCGGGATAACACCGCCGCGCACCGAAAACGTGAAAGGTCCGTCGCCAAAACGACGAGGCCGTCGTGAGCACGCGCGCCGAGAGCTCGTCGTCATCGAACGCGTGATTGCCCTCGAACTTGAGCGTCCGGACGACGGTGTCGGCTGTCCTGTCGCACTCCACCTCGTGCCCGTGCGCCGCCGAAGGTATCGCGGCGACAATGATCAGAGCCGCGGCGATGAGCGGCCTCACGAGCCAGGCGTCAAGCCGGCGATGCATCAACCGCCAGGCGCGCGGGCGACGCGCGATCGACGAGGCGAGGTCGCCACCGCACGAGCCGAGAGCGGCGTGCGCTGGAGAAATACGCGCGTCACGTAGAACGCGAGCAGGCCGGCGGCCATGCCCACTCCGATCGCGGGCAATAGTTCGCCGGCGCTCAGCGTGCGTCGGTACGAATACTCCGCACCGGCGGACTCGTCGCGCGGATCGCTCTTTGCAGACATTCCAACCTCGTGAGCCCCGGGGTCACCTCGGACGCGGGGAAGCGCTGATCATCGTCAATACCGTCGTCTAGCCACGGTGCCGACGTACAACGCGCCCGCTCGGCACTGCCTCCGGCGGGCGCGTCTGATTGACGCTTGACGGCGGGATGCAGTAAGTTCTCGCGCCACTTTGCCAGTGTCAATGGAAGAAAGCCGACCGCTCCTCGCCGTGCTAGCGTCACTCGTGCTCGCGGGATGCGGGTCGCCGGGTGCACCGTCCCGGCATGAGCTGATCGATTCGCGCGACAACTACGATCCGCGCTCGCTCGATCCGGCACTCTCGACCGACGTCCCAACCGGACGCGCCGTCGGTTACTTGTTCGACGGACTCACGCGCTTCACGCCCGACGCCAAAGTCGAGCCCGCGCTCGCGTCACGCTGGGACGTTTCGCCCGACGGATTGACGTACACGTTCCATCTCCGCGCGGGCATCACGTTCCACGACGGCACGCCGTTCACCGCGCGAAACGTCGCAAGCAGCTGGTACCGGGCGCTCGATCCGAAAACGAAAAGCGGCGCGGCGCAATTCCTCTTTCCGATCAAAGGCGCCAAAGCATTCAACGCAGACTCGGCCAAGACGATCAGCGGTCTCACCGTTCGCGACGACAGTACACTCGTTGTCACACTCGCCGAACCGTTGGCGATTTTCGTGAAGATGCTGGCGATGCCGGTTGCGGCGATCGTTCCGAGCAACGTCGCCGGCAATTTCGGCGAGCATCCGATCGGCACCGGTCCATGGAAGCTCGTCGAATGGAAGCATGACGACTATTTGCTGTTCGCCAAGAATCCATCGTACTTCGACGGTCCGCCGAAGACGGACTCTCTCCGCGCACGCATCATCGCCGAGCCGAGCACCGCCGTGGCCGAGTACGAGAGCGGCAACGTCGATATTCTCCAGATTCCCGCCATCGAGGCGTCGGACTGGATCGAGGACGAGAGCAAGAAGCCGATGTTGATGTCGACGCCGGCACTGGAGCTCGTCTACATCGGGATCAATACAACACGTGGCCCACTCGTTGACCCTCGCGTTCGTCAGGCGATCAACTACGCGATCGATATCAATCGCATCATCGAACGATTGATCGGCGGCCGCGGCACTCGCGCCGCCGGCGTCGTTCCGCCGGCACTCAGCGGCTACGACAGCACACGAAAAGCGTACCCGTACGATCCTGCAAAGGCGAAGCAGCTGCTCGCCGCTGCCGGTCATCCGAACGGCATCGACATCGAGCTGTGGACGTCCGTGACGCCGATCTACTTGCGCATCGCGGAAACGGTACAGGCGTATCTCAACGCCGTCGGCATTCGAACGAAGATTGTTCAGCGTGAGTCGGCGGCATCGCGGGCGGCTGCGCGCAAAGGACAGACAGATCTGATTCTCAAAGACTGGTACGCCGACTATCCGGACGCCGAAGATTTCCTCTATCCGCTGCTCCACAGCGCGAACAAAGGCGCCGGGGGAAACGTGTCCTTCTACGCCAATCCCGTCTTCGATTCGATCGTCAGCGCGTCGCGCCACGAGCTCGATGAAGGCAAGCGCAACGCATTGTACCGCAGCGCCGATTCGATCGCGTTCAACGACGCGCCGATGGTGTTCTTGTACTTCTACAACGAGCTGTATGCGGTGCAGCCCTGGATTCGCCACTTCGTTCCGCCGGTGATCTTCAACGGCCAACGTTGGACCGACGTCTCGATCGACACGACCAAACGATGAGCCGATTCATCCTGCGTCGCATTCTGTTGTCGATCCCGACCCTGTTCGGCGTGCTCATTGTCGCGTTCCTGTTGCTCTACGTCGCGCCCGGCGACCCGGTGGAATCGATGATCGGTGAACGCGCCGACAGCGCCACCATCGCCCGCCTGCGCGCCCAGCTTCGGCTCGACGATCCGCTGCCCTCGCGCTTCGGTCATTACGTCGCGCGCGTCGTCACGGGCGATCTCGGGCAATCCTACATCACCAATCGTCCGATCACGCAAGACATCCGCGAACGATTCCCCAAAACGCTGCAGCTCGCCGGCGCCGCGATGCTACTCGCCACGGTCATCGGGATCACGCTCGGCGTGCTCAGCGCGCGCCGCCCCGGCGGGCTCGCCGACAGATTCGCGCTCGGGGTCGCGTACTTGGGAATTTCATTTCCCGTGTACTGGGTGGGCTTGCTGCTCATCCTTCTTTTCGCTGTCACGCTGCGCTGGCTGCCGCCATCGGGTTATGGGAGTCTGCGTTTTCTCGCGCTTCCCGCACTCACACTCGGCATGCGTTCGATTGCGTTCCTGGCGCGGATGACGCGTTCAGCCATGCTCGAGGCACTGAGCGCTGATTTCGTTCGCACCGCGCGCGCAAAAGGATTGAATGAATGGTTCGTGACGTTCAAGCATGCGCTGCGCAACGCGCTCATTCCCATCATTACCGTGCTCGGTCTCGATTTCGGCGCATATCTCACCGGAAGCATCCTGACTGAGACGATCTTCTCCTGGCCGGGCATTGGTCGCTACGTCGTCAACGCGATCTCGCGTCGCGATCTTCCGGCGATTCAGGGTGCAGTGCTTTTCCTGAGTACGGTTTTCGTTCTCGTCAACCTCATTACCGATCTCGCATACGCCAAAGCCGACCCTCGAGTCAGCTACGAGTGACCTCATGGACATCGACGACTATCAGCAGCGAGCACTTCGCACGATCAATCCAGCGCTGAACGACAGCGATCGTCTGCTTGACGCGGGCATCGGTCTGGCCGAGGAAGCCGCCGAGCTTCTCGGCCTCATTCGCAAACGCGTTTTTCAGGGCCGCGATATCGACCCGGCGCGCTTGAGCGAAGAACTCGGCGACGTCCTGTGGTGCCTCGCGATAAGCGCGGACACGCTGGGAATTCGGCTCTCGCAAGTGGCCGAGGCGAACGAAGCGAAGCTTCGCCGCCGGCACCCCGATGGCTTCAAATCACCGGCGTCGCGGGGTCCTGAGAACTGGTCGCGATCCCTGAAGGAGTGACGATTGAACGGCGGAACGCTGGAACCGTTCCACGTTCAATCGTCCTTCTGCCCGAAGATTTCCATGTTCGATGAATGCCCGGGCGCGACTTTGCGCTCGGGATAAATCCAGTGCACCGCTTGATTCACCGCGGTCGCCGCATCTCCGAAGCCGGTCGCGATCAGCTTGAGCTTCCCCGGATACGTCACGATGTCGCCGGCGGCGTAAATACCCGCCCGCCCGGTTTCCATCATGCTGTTCACCACAATCTCGTCCTTTTCGAGCGTGAGTCCCCACTCGGCCAGCGGCCCCAAGTCGCTCACGAAGCCGAGCATCGGCAGGACGACGTCGGCGCCAATCTCACGGGTCGTCTTCGTCTTGACCTCACGTAGCTCGACGCGTGAAAAGTGATCCGCACCATCAATGCACTTGATGTCGAACAGCTCATGAAACGTGAATAGATCGGCGCGCCCAGCAGAAACCGCGGCTTGAAATTGCGCGATCGTGGCGCCGTGCGCGCGGAAGCGATCGCTACGATGCACGATCGTCACACGCTCCGCGCGATCGAGCAGTTGCGTTCCCCAATCGAACGCCGAGTCGCCGCCGCCGATAATCACGACACGTCGGCCGCGAAAATCTTCCGGGTCGGTGACGACGTCGAAAATACCCCGACCGTACCACGGCTCCGCGCACACCTGCGGGAGGCGTCGCGGCGAGAACGCGCCGATGCCCGCCGCGATCACGATCGCCTTGGACGGGAAGCGATCGGTCTCGGTGACAAGCACGAAATGCCCGTGCTCCTCCTCGAGACCGACGACGCGTTGCGCGAGATGGATTGGTTGCTGAAACTGCTTCGCCTGTTCGGCGAGCGATTTCACGAGATCCTTCGCCAGGATCTTGGGAAACCCGGCGACGTCGAAGATGTATTTCTCCGGATACAGCGCCGTCAATTGGCCGCCGAGTTCCGGCAGGGCGTCCACGACCTGCGCGGTCGCGCGCCGCATCCCGGCGTAGAAGAGAGCGAAGACCCCGGTTGGTCCGCCGCCGATGATTGTGATGTCCTTGAGGTCGTTCACAGGCATGGTTGCAAACATACTGAGACAATGCGCGGGGCGCGCTGCGCCGCTCGTCGTCTTACATTTGTCTCGCCATGAAGATTTATACGAAGACCGGCGACTCCGGTGACACGGGCCTGTTCGGTGGCGGACGCGTTCTCAAGAACCATCCGCGCGTCGAAGCATACGGAGACGTCGATGAGTTGAATGCCGTATTGGGCTTCGTTCGCGCCGCCGAGCAGATGCCGCGCATCGACGAGGTGCTGGTCCCGATTCAACGCGACCTGTTCGCGATCGGCGCGTTGCTGGCTACCCCCGATCGCGACAAGATGCGACAACACCTCGAGAAGGCGAACATCGACGACGCGCGTATCACCGCGCTCGAGCGCGCAATCGACGACGGTGACGCCGAGCTCGAGCCGCTCCGATCATTCATCGTTCCCGGCGGCAGTCCAAAGGCAGCCGCGCTTCACGTCGCACGCACAGTCTGTCGTCGCGCCGAGCGACGCGTCGTCGAGCTCGGACTCGAGACAGAGCTTCCTCCACTCGTTGTCATTTACTTGAATCGGCTGTCCGACCTCCTGTTCACGCTCGCCCGCGTGGCGAACAAGCGTTCGGGCGCTGGCGAGGTCACCTGGTGACGGAGACGCGGGCCATCGCTTTGCCGACGTATCGCGTGTCCGTCGGCGCCGGCATCATGAATCGCATCGGCGAAATCGTGAACGAAGCGGCGCCGGCGTACCGTTACGCAGTCATCACAGACGCCAACGTTGGCCCGCACTACGCGAGACAGGTGGCGACCGCCCTCGGCGCGAACCGAACGTCGGTTTTCACAATTGCTGCCGGCGAGGTACAGAAGACACGCGATACATGGTCGCGCCTCACCGACGAGTTGCTCGTGTCAGGATTTGCTCGCGATTCGACAATCATCGCACTTGGTGGCGGAGTGGTCGGTGACCTTGGCGGTTTCGTCGCCGCGACCTTCATGCGCGGGATACCGTACGTCCAGGTTCCGACCAGCCTTCTCGCAATGATCGACGCGTCGATCGGCGGCAAGACAGGCGTCGACACGCCGACAGGTAAGAACTTGGTGGGCGCATTTCATCAGCCCGCAGCCGTCATCGCCGACACCGCGGTGTTGGCTACATTGTCGCTCGAGCACCTGCGGGCCGGATTCGCCGAGGCCATCAAGCATGGCGTTATCGCTGATGCCAGCTATCTGAGAAACGTGGAGTTCCTCGCGGCCGACCTCGATCGTCTCGACATCGCCAGCGACGCATTCCTCGACGTCGTCGCGCGAAGTATCGAGATCAAAGCCGACGTCGTTCGGCGCGACGAGCGTGAAGGTGGCATCCGAAAGATTCTCAATTTCGGCCACACGATTGGCCACGCCGTCGAGCTGTGCAGTCGATACACACTGCTGCACGGCGACGCGGTCGCGATCGGGATGGTGTACGAAGCGCAACTCGCCGAGCGCATCGGCGTTGCCGAGCACGGCACGGCCGAGCGGGTTCGCGAGGTAGTGCGCGTCGCGGGATTGCCGGAGGCCCGTCCTTCTTCGATTGGCCTCGACGAAACCTTGCGCGCGACGCACGGCGACAAAAAGGCGCGTGCGGGCCGAGCAGAGTACGCGCTGCCGCGACGGATTGGCGAAATGTCCGCGGAGCGCGGATGGTCCGTCCCGGTCGACGACAATGAGGTGCGCGCTGTGCTCGCCTAGCCATTGCGTCCGTCGACCGGGACGGGGAGCGTCACCTCGGCTCATCCCTTGCTTTGTTGACCGGCATCCTCAACGCGCGGATTGGGAGCCATGTCATCGTTCGCATCGTATCTGATCGGTTTTTTGATTCTCATCGTCGGGCTCGCGTTCGCCGCCTACTTGCTCAACATCCCGACGACGTGGATTGTGGTTGGCGTCATCGTATTGCTCGGCATCGGCGTTCTGAGCGCGACGAGCCGCACGAAGATGCGAGATCCGACCCCCGGTGCAGGTGGAACGAACACGACCGTGGTCGAGAGGCGACCGCCATCGGGCCCGACCGCCTGATGCTTTGAGTCCGCCGTAGTGCGTGACAAGGCGCTTGGAACGCGTGACGAGCCGCCGGTTCTGATCGCTGCTAGCGAGCTCTTGTTCGCAAATTGACCCGAACTCGGTCAGGTTGACTGATTTCGCGTCTTGGCCCGCGTTTGATGAAGTAACCTGCAAAATGCTGTCACATCAACAACATAGCCTATTTGTGATCTCGGTCGCGGTCATATTGGCGTAACTCTCTGTTGACGCCTCTGGGGCCCAACATTATCGTGCGCGTCCCCACCATGGGCTCTGCAACGCGCGAGCGGACGAGCGCTCGCTCCACTAACCGGCGTTTTTCGGGAAGGAGCGTGTATGGAGCAAGTGACCGAGACCAGATCGTCGAAGGGATACTTCCGATCGTCTCCGTCGACTGCATTTGATCAGTACCTGCAGGATATCCAAAAACTGCCGCTGATCAGTGATCCTGAAGAAGAGCGCCGACTCGCGAGGCGGGCGCAAAAAGGAGATGAAACCGCGGCGGAGCGACTTGTTACCGCAAACCTGCGCTTCGTCATCTCCTACGTAAAAAAATATCAGGGACATGGCCTCGACCTGAGCGAGCTCGTCGCCATTGGAAACGAAGGCCTCCTGAAGGCAGTCCGGAAGTTCGACCCGGACCAGGGGGTCAAATTTATTTCGTACGCTGTCTGGTGGGTGCGACAAGCAGTCCTGAAGGCGCTGGCCGAACAGACTCGCTCCGTACGCATCCCGCTCAACCAGAACTCGCAGCTCATTCGTCTCGCCCGCGCCGAAACGATCCTCGCACAAGTCCTCAAGCGCGACCCCACCGAAGATGAAGTCAGCCGTCTGCTCGAAGAAACGCCGGAGAACGTCCGTGCGGCCAAGCAGATGTCGGCGACCGAGGTCTCACTCGACGCTCCGATTGATCGCTCCGATCGAGAAGCATCCACTTTAGGCGAGCGCTTCGCCGGCGTCGACGGGACCGAGATTGAGGAAGTAACTGACTACAAATTGATGCGCGAGTTCATCGACCGCGTATTCAAGAAGTATCTCACGCCGCGCGAGCGAAAGATTCTCTATCTCTACTACGGTCTCGAAGAAGGATCAGAGGCGATGACGCTCGAGAAAATTGGCGCGCTCATGGGTGTGACCCGCGAGCGGATTCGTCAGATCCGCGAGCGTGCTTTCGAGAAGCTCCGCGAGTCACCGGACGGACGCGCACTCTGCGGCTTCTGGGCAGCTTGATTCTCGTAGTTCCAAAGAACGCTAATAGGTAACGTGAGGGGACGCGTCGTCGTCAGATGATGTGTCCCCTCACGACGATCCGCGCAGGCGCCGCGCCGTCGCGGTAGCCGGAGCCGCGTGGGCAGCTATCGTGCTGCTTGTCGCCGCTGCATGGCATGTCAGCGATTTGCGCTCCCGCGCACGCTCGGATGCCGAACGCGCGCTGCGAATGGGTGCGACACGGGTCGCGCGCAGCATCGACATGTGGATTGGCGAGCGTGACGGTGACGCCACGACGCTCGCCGAGGGCGCCGGAATCCATGGCGCCGATCCCACGGACATTTCTCCGGCGATCGCAGGGCGCATTCTCCATCTGCAGATGGAGGGGCTTCACCATCGCGGCGGCTACCTCGCCGTGTGGATGGTTGATGCACGCGGCAAGGTCCTAGGCTCCGTTGGCGAACAAACACTGAGCCCGGCCGAGGATAGCGCCGCTGGACGCGCAATTCGGACGTCGACGCTCGCGGTCGGACGCCCTGAGGCCCGCGACAGCACAGTGACCATCGGCTTCGCTGAGCCCATCCTCGTCACCAAGAACGGCGTCCGGCACGCAGAAGCCGCCGTCGTCCTGCGGGCCGATCTGAACCGCTCGCTCATGCCGACAGGAGGGCAACCGGCAGCGGCGCAGACGGTGTTCACCTCGATGCCCGTCATCGTGATGTCGGCCGATGGCGCCACCGATGGTATCACAATGTGCGCAACGCCGAGGCCGAAATTCTGCATGCGGCCGGCCAACACCACGTTGG
The DNA here is from genome assembly GCA_025934075.1 of Gemmatimonadaceae bacterium. Taxonomy (GTDB): domain Bacteria; phylum Gemmatimonadota; class Gemmatimonadetes; order Gemmatimonadales; family Gemmatimonadaceae; genus JAQBQB01. Next base: position 4,090 of record JAICYT010000041.1, on the reverse strand, counting down.
CCCGGCTCGCACTCGAGCGTTCGAGCAGCTATGCGTCAATGACGGCGGCGAATGGCCGGCGATTACTCGTCGCGACCCAGCGAGCCACCGTCGTCCCATGGGCCGTCTATCTCGCCGTCGATGAAGCAACGCAGTTCGACGCCGTCCGCGACCGCCTGCGCTTCGATGCGGTGATACTGGTCGGCATTCTCTTCATCGCCGGATTGGGGATCTACGCGTATGACCGGTCGGTGCACTTGCGTCGATTGACGGACCGCGCACAGACGGAAGAGCGCTTCGCCGCCATCGTCAACACCGCGATGGACGCGATCATCATCGTGGATCAGCGATACGACATCGAAACCGTGAATAGCGCTGCCGAGCTGATGTTCGGCTACGCGTCGGCCGACGCCATAGGACGTTCAGTGCTTTCCCTGGTGCCAGACGGCACGAGAGAAGAGCTTCGACGCGCGCTCCAGCAAGTCTTGATCGGAGCCGACGGGCCGCCGGTGTTCTCGGCGGATCGACATGCCGCAGGCTGGCGTCGCGACGGCTCGCTATTCCCAATCGACATGAGCGTGTCGCGAACGCAGATCGACGGTCAGCCACATCTAACGATCGTGATCCGCGATATGACCGAATGGCGACAGACAGAGGACAACTCCGAATGGCAACGCCGCGTGCTCGAAGCGATCGCCACCGGTGTGGAGCTACGCAGTGTGCTCACCACCATCGCACGCTTTCATGAGACGCAGAGCGACAGCGTCGACTGCGCCATCCATCTGATCGACGATGATGGGCTAACTCTCCGTCTTGCATCGGCTCCGTCGATGCGGCCGAGATTTGCTGAAGCAATGGACGAGATCGTCGCCGGGCCGTACGCGGCGTCGTGCGGAGCCGCCGTCTATCGACGCGAGCCGGTGGTCACTGTCGACATAAGCATCGATGACGTGTGGAAGGATTATCGGGCCTGGGCACTCGAAGAGGGCTACCGCGCCTGTTGGGCGACACCGATCCGCGCACCGCAGGGCCGTGTGCTCGGCGTCGTCGCGTGTTATTTGCGCGGCTCGCGTGTCCCGACGCCGGCCGAGTTGCGAATCACCGCAATGGCGACGCAGCTCGCGGGAATCGCCATCGACCGGGCGCACGCCGCGGAAACCGTTCGTCAATCAGAAGCAAGCTTCCGGTCGTTCGTCGAGAATTCACCGATCGGCATTTATCGCGCGACTGGAACCGGACGCTTGGTCGCGGTGAACGCGTCTCTCGTCGAGCTCCTCGGCTATTCGTCGCCGGCCGAGGTCCTCGAGCTCGGGATGGATCATGATGTGTTCGCGACGCCGGCCGATCGCGAAAGCTTGCTTCGACAGCTGGAAGCAGACGGCGAGGCACGAAGCCGAGAAATGGAGTGGCGGCGAAAAGACGGTACGATCGCCACGGTGCGGGTGAGCGCGCGCGCGTACCGCGACGAACGTGCGTCAGTGTGGTTCTCCGAAGGCTTCGTGGAGAACGTGACGCCGCTGCGCGCCGCGGAGCGAGCGCTGCGTCAGTCGGAAAAGCTAGCGGCGCTTGGACAGTTGGTTTCTGGCGTTGCGCACGAGTTGAACAACCCGCTCGCGGCAATTCTGCATTTTGCCGAAGACCTGCTCGACGACGAACGCTCGCCAGCCGACTTGGAAGCGTTGTCGGTCATTCGAGATCAGGCGCGTCGGTCGAAATCGATCGTGCGCGACTTGCTGTCGTTCGTTCGTTTCCGGGACGCATCGCGCGAGCGCGTGCAGCTCGCCGACGCGCTTGCGTCGAGCGTAAAAGCGCTGCAACCGATGGTCGAAGATTTGGGCGCACGATTGACGGCCGACCTGCCGACCGGAAATGCGTTTGGAAACACCGATCGTGCCGGACTTCAACAGATCGTCACAAACCTCGTCGTCAATGCGGCGCAGGCGTCGGGACTCGGGGGAATGGTCCATCTGCGGGCGCGCTTGACGTCGTCCGACCTCGTGGTCGTCGTGGAGGACAGTGGACCGGGCGTGCCTCCGCAATTGATGGATCGAATCTTCGAGCCGTTCTTCACGACGAAGCCGGTGGGCCAAGGCACTGGACTCGGGTTGTCGGTAACGCTTGGGATCGTTCAGCAGCTCGGCGGCGACATCGCCGTCGAGAATCGGATGGAGCCGGGCCAGTCTGGCGCCCGTTTCACTGTGAAATTGCCGATCGACGGCGCAGCGACCGCCGATTCGCCGGGCCGTGCGTCACCGGTTGCCGGTGACAAGATGACCCCAGGCCATTCCGCGGAGGTTTCCGCGCGGCGCGTCTTGATCATCGACGACGAGGCAGCGATTCGTGCGGCGTTGCGCCGCTTCTTCGCTCGACGCGGCTGGCAGGTGGAGGAGGCCGGCGACGGCGTCGAAGGCTTGTCGATCCTGCTGGGCGGCAAGTCGGAGTTCACGATCGTCATTTCGGATCTGATGATGCCGGGATGCTCCGGCGTCGAGTTGCACGACCATGTCGCGACGGTCGCGCCGGAGCTGCTGGATCGCATCATTTTTTCGACGGGCGACACCGCATCCAAGGAAGCCGCGGAGTTCGTGCAGCGAACACGCTGCATCGTGATGCAGAAACCATTCGAGCTCCGGACGCTGGAGTCCATCGTCGCACAGCTGAGCCGGGCCCTGGCCGTCGCGTAGGGCGGGGAGACCGTCCCCGGCGGGTATACTTCTTGTCCTACTCGCCGCTGGCATGACCGAACGGTCCCCAGATATGATTCCAGCTCTCATCAACCCGCGCGCCGGCAATGCGGAGGCGGCGCGCGACGCGCTGGAGTCGGTGGGCGGCTTCGAGATCCGCGATGTTCAGCCGGCGACGTTGGCGGAGCAGGTCAAAGCGGCGATTGGCAACGGCGCCCGGCGCATCTTGGTGGCGGGCGGGGACGGTTCGATCGGCAGTGCCGCCGGCGCGATCGCGGGCACCGCCACCGAGCTCGCGATTCTCCCGTGCGGCACGTTGAATCATCTGGCGAGAGATCTGTCGCTACCACTCAACTTGGAGGAGGCCGCGCGAATTGCGAAGACCGGGCACTCGGTGGCCGTCGACGCCGCGGTCGTCAACGATCGTCTCTTTCTGAACACCAGCTCCGTCGGCGCGTATGTGGCGTTTGTTCGCGCGCGCGAGCGCCTGGAGCGCCGCTTCGGCTATCACGTCGGGTCGCTCGTTGCCGGCGTCCAGCTTCTCGTACACATGCCGACATTCCGCGTGACGGTGGAGGTCGAGCAAGTGACGCGCGAGTATATCACACCGCTCGTCTTCATCGGTGTTGGCGAACGGGAGTTGCGCCTGCCGACACTCGGCGCACGCGTTCCGGACGGGAAGACCGGCCTGCATGTAATGGTGGTGCGTCGGCGCTCGGGCGCTCGGGCGCTCGCACTTGGACTCGCGGCGGCGGCGCGGGGCGTCAAGGCCGTGTCTCGGACACCCGCGCTGGACGCGTTTCTCGTCCACTCATGTCGCATCGAGAGACGTGCGCGCAGCGTTTCGGTGGATGGAGAGATCGTTCAGATTGCGCCCCCGCTGGAATACCGGCACGTGCCGGGACATCTGCGGGTGGTGGTGGCCTGAACGGTGGAACGGCGGAACGGTGGTACGGTGGTACGGTGGTACGGTGGTACGGTGGTACGCGCAATGCCCGCGGCTAGTCGCCTTTGTCGCGAAGGGCCGTGATCAGACGGGCTGTCATGCGCTGGACGTGATTGGCCTGATCGATCAACGTCTCAACGTGGTCCCGATCACCAAACTCTAGGCGTGATGCAACCCGCAGTTGAAATTGCATCTCGGCCGCTGAGCCCAGGGCCTGATGCAAATACGCGAGAAACGCGCGATTGCCTTGTCGCTGACTGCCCTCGACAACGTTCGAGCCGACGGAAACCGCCGCCCGACGAATTTGAGCAGTTAACCCAAACCGCTCGCTCGCTGGGAAGGCTCCCGTAACCGAGTACGTCTCGACCGCCAAATCCTCGGGAGCCGGAATCAGTCGGAGTCTTGTAGGGTTTCGCATGGCCGCAGTTTGGCGCGCGGCGGACGATGACGCATCATCATTCTATTGCCAGCGCCGCCATTT
>JAICYT010000023.1 GCA_025934075.1 Gemmatimonadaceae bacterium | reverse complement strand
CTCCAACCGCTAGCGCGCCTGCAGCGGCGGCAACCAGTGGTCCGCTGACGCCTGATCCCGGTGGCAAGATCATCAAGGTGGAGCTCACATCGGATGCAGACGGAAACTATTTCAAGCCGGCCGAGATCAACGCGAAGCGTGGTGACGTCGTGCGCTTCACGCTCAAGGTAGGTGTGCACAACGTTCACTTTGTGGCCGACTCGAATGCGGGCCGCACGGGCTACCCGCAGGCTCCGAGCGAGTTTCTCCAACTTCCGGGTCAGACGTACGACGTCGCGGTGAACTTCGCCGCGGGCACATACTACTTCCAGTGCGACCCGCACGCCGCACTCGGCATGAAGGGGCATCTGATCGTTCAATAGCCCGCCATCGACGAGTCCGAGCCCTATGTGGCGGAATCACCTTCCGACATTATGAGGCATCGCTCAGGAGTCATTGGCCGGATGGCAGCGAGGCGCCACTTCCGCTCAGCGTGTAGGCCGCCCAGAAGTATGGCGCGGCGAACGCTGGGTTGTGAATGAATGCTCGCTGTGCACTGGCAAGAGCGATCGACGACGGCGCCGCCGCCAGAGCCTTGTAGAATTCGCGCGCGAAACCCGCGGCGGCGCGATCGTCGATTCTCCACAACGTGGCTACAACGTCCTCGGCGCCGGAGAATAGGAAGGCCTGCGCGAGCGTCGCGTAGTCGTCACCACGATTGAAGCTCGTCGACCACGCCGGACCGAGGGCGGTCTCGCAGCCGGAAAGAAAGATGAGCCGGCTGCGAATCTCCATCGACAACACCTCATACGTCTCCAGCCGCCCATTGTTCTCGGATTGCGCGTCCGATTCCGTTGCCGGTCTTGCGAGACTGAGACTGGAAAACATCGGGCTCTGGACGTTCATGGTGCCGTGCGTGGCGATGTGCACGGCCGAAGCGCTCGACAGCGCGCGACGCAGTACCAGCTCGGTGGCCGAGTCGCCCGTGACCACACGTGCGTGAACCATCTGACTGGCGATGGCGTTGGCCTCAGCGACAGTGAAGGGCAGTTCGCGCGACAGCGGCGCCAATACAACCGCCGACGCGGGCACCCGCACGCTCGGCCGCGCCCGAAGCGCCGGCAACGCAGACGCCGATCCAATTGTAACAATGGAATAGCGCTCCACGAGAAACTGCGACGCTCCAGCGGGGCCGGATGTGCGAAGCGCCGCGAATGGCAGATAGGTGAGTGCGCCATGGGGCACGATCACCAACGATCTGACACCGGGCAACAGCCCCGCGGTTTCGGCCGGTGCGATGAGACGTGCGTACAGGTCGCGTAAAGGCACATCGACTCCGCTGCCGCGCGACGCGATCAACTCGCGCGCGAGGTGAACTCGCTCCGCCAACTGGGTGCTCGCAACAGGCAGGTTCAACCATCGCACTCGCTCGCGAGTGACGACGAAGATTACGAGCCGGTCGGCAGACGAGAGGAACTCGATCAACGCTTCATCCGCGCCAAGCGACTGGCGGATGGCGGCGACGTCGACTCGGCCGGCGCCAATGATCGCCGAATTTGGGTCTGAGCGGGCGACCCGGTCGACGAGGGTCTCGTACTGATGCCGCGCTTCGGTAAGCTCTCGCAATACCGATCCTTCGAGTGGTTCAGGCGCGCGGTTTGGATGTGGCGATCCGGCGGTGTCGCTGGAGCGCAGGCGCCCGATCAACGCGTCGATCCGACGCAAGAGACTGTCCGACGCCGCGAGGTCTCGAATAGCGCCGCGCGACGGGAGTCCGCGCGTCGCCGCGCCAAGACGCTCGACCAGGCCGCGACCGCGCGCCGCATCGGCCACGCGAAACGCTTCGTCCGTTTGGCCCAGTGTGAGAAGTGTAATGACGAGATCGGCATACGTGCCAACTCGATCCGCCGTGAACGATGAGCGTTCCGATCCGGTCGTGAGATTCTGCCTGATGCGTTCCAAGCTCGCCACCGCGCGGCGACCCGCATCCGCGGCCTGCGCGTACTGCTTGAGCCGAAAGTTCGCGCGCGCCCGCAGCGCGTTGGCGTCGGCCCGTTCTTCGGTCGTCAGCAGCGAGGTGTCGCGCTGCTCAGCGTCGAGCACAGTGAGCACGTCTCGCGGCCGACGAGCCACGTCGGCGATGCGCGCGGTGCCAAGCGCGAACCTGATCCTAGCTCTTCCAAAACCCAGTTGGTCAGCAGTCGCGCTGGCCTCGCGCATGGCTTGCGCCACCACGGCCGTGTCCCCTGCAAGCTGAGCCAAGTCGGCGACAAACAGTTCCGCGTCCAGTTCCTCCATGCGCGCTTCTGCTTTCCGTAGACGATCGACCGCTTCCCGAGCCCGCGCTCGCGCCAGTCGCCGATTGCCGAGTGCCTCGTAGACGTGAGCCTCCGCGAAGGCTACATGGCCGAGCTTCGTCTCCATCTTGAGCGAATCGCAGACGATGCGCGCCCGCTGCAAAAGCTCCAAAGCTCGCCGGTGACCGCCAGCATTCTCATATTGCTCCGCCATGAGCTCGAGGTCGTCCGCCTCGGGCTCGCGCAGGCCGTACTTGGTGGCGATGGCGAGCGCACTATCCAAGTAGGCAAGTGCGCGCGAAGGCTCGCCGCGTTCCGTATAGGCAACAGACAGTTGCCCGAGCGCATTCTCCTCGCCGACTGCGGACTTCACCGACGCGTAGCGTACTCGCGCTTGCGTGAGCCACGCGATCGCTTCCTCAGGATCGCCAATGCGGGTCTCGAGCATTCCCAGATTGTTGAGCGCATTGCCCTCGAGTCGCAGCTCGCCCCTCGCTGCCGCCGCGTCTCGCAGTGCCATCATCTCGACGCGAGCGCGCTCGAAGTCCCCGAGGTCCTGATACACCAGACCGAGATTACCGCGCGCTTTCGCCACGTAACCGGAATCGTGCACCAGTTCTGCCGCATTGCGCGCGGCGAGGAAATCGACCAGCGCAGTTTCCAAATTGCCCTGAACTTGAGCAAGCAGGCCAAGCGCGTTGAAGGACTTGGCGAGATCCGCCTGCAGCTTCAAACGCTGTTTGAGGGCAAGGGCCCGCGCACCGATCGACTCCGCGTCGGCAAGGCGACCCTGGCGCCACGCCACGAGTCCCAGATCCGTGAGAGCGCGTGCAACCGTGGCGGAGTCGTTTCGTGCACCAGCATCGCGCGATGCGCGATCGTAGAGCGCACGCGCGCTATCGTATTCGGAGCGAAAGTACGCGGAGTCGCCGGCGGCGAGCAGAGGTGCGGACTGGTTCGTCGCCGTCGACTGCTGAATGACGTGCGCGTCGGCGGGAGTCTTCGTCGAGGCATCGTATTTCGTGCAACCGCCGACCCCCGCTGCGGCAACGCTTGCGGCAAGCACGACGACTGATCGGCACCGCAACGTCACGGCGTCACTCGGCGACGATATGGAACGCGGTCGTGGGGCTCTGTGCCGCGGAGCCGTCGGCGTGGAGCGTCTCGACGCGCCAGAAGTATCGCGCTCCGACACCGAGGATCACCGAGTCCGGCGGCGTGATCTGCGTGCTGTCGACATCCGCCGTCCATACGGGCTCGCCTTTGTCACTGGTGATGATCACGCGATAACCAGTGCTGTGCTCGTCCGCTCGCCATGCGAAGCTGAGCATTGATCGAGGAATGCCAGCGTCGGCCGCTGGCCGGAGAGTCACGATGCGGCTCGTTTCAGCGGAAGACGTTCGCTCTCGCGAGGATCCGCGTTCATCCCGGCCTACCGTGGGCCGCACCACGAGCGCGACCAGAACGGCCGCGGCGAGAACGCCGACGAACCGCCACGGGACATGTCGCCGAGACTGTGGTGGAACGTTGGCGGAGAGCCGCGCGCACGCCGCGAGCTCTTCGCGGCACCGATCGCATCCACTCAGATGTAGCTCAGACTCGGCACGGTCGGCCCGCGACATTGAGCGATCTATGAACGCGGCGATCTGCAGTGGCGTGAGGTGTTGCGGCGTCATCACGAGGCTCAGCGCGGATCGATGTATGGCGAGCATTCGCATACGTACATTGAACGGCCGGACAGTCCCAGTTTGCGGCCGCTGCTCATGGAATCGCGTTCTCGATGCCGCGTCGTTCGAGCAGCGCTCGGAGCTGACCGAGCACGACGTTCACACGCCGATAGACATGAAACGGCGATGGATAATCGAGCAGTCCCGCGATCTCATGGGCGGAAAGGTCATCGTCGAACCGTAACCGGAGCAGCAATCGGTCCTGAGGTAGCAGTGTGAGCAGCGCCTCGTCGAGCGCCAGGTGCAGCTCTGCCTGCCGCACCGCGAGCTCGGCGCCGCCGCCCGTGTGCGTCGCCGGTAGATCATGGAACTCCAAATCCTCCGCGACGAGATCGCGGAGTCGTCGCCGAACGGCACGCCGTGCACTCGACTCGATGCCGCGGTTGCGCCCATATCGGCGACGGTAGAGATCGAGGCACAATCGCCGCGCGACGACGACGAGCCAGGTTGTGAGTTTGCTTCGGGGATCGGCGGCGAACTCGCGCAACCGGCGGAATTCCTCCGCACGCAACTGCTCTAGGACGAAGGTGTAGGCGTCCATCGTATCGTCGTGGTTCGTCGATACGGAGCGAGCGACGTGAAGCAGCAGCCGCGTGTGCTCGGTGACGAACGCACGCCAGGCGACATCGACGGCGTCGATGTCGGCGGTGCATACCGCGAGGAGACGATCGAGGGAACGGGGAAGGAGTGTCACCGGATGGCCGCCGTCGGCAACGGTGCAGCGGAATGCAGCGTGAGGGTGACGCCTAAGATGGCAGTCCAACGCGGCACGTCAAGCGCGCCTCACGCTGCCTATTCGAGAACCATTACTGAACAATCAATCGCCACCGCACTGCGAGCCGGGTAACACCACTTTCGAGCGCCATCCCGGCAACGGTGAACGGCGCTGCTTCAGAGACGCTGATCGCGTCGGAGACGTCTAGGTTTTTTGGTCCGGTTCCGAGGCCTGACAATCCTGTCGGGCCGGCGACGAGTACGGGGACGGGTCCCGAGAGATCGAGCCGCCACACCGTCGCTTGAGTCTGACCGGCTGCATTGCAGCTACTGCCCACCAAAATGCCGGCACTGTTCAATCCTCGAACCGTTCCCGTGGCGCAGCTGGCGCCGGCGAGTGAGGGCAGTGGTTTCCCAGTGCCATCCCAAATCCCGGTCGACGGATTCCGCCACCAGTAGGCAGGAATGATGGTCGAACCCGAGCTCGTGGTGATCGTCTTCTCACCAACAATGAGCGTGCCCGCGGCATTGATCGCCCGCGGCGCACCATCGAGCCTGGTGGACGTCGTAGGGTTCTCCCAGACCGCCCCTGTTGTTGCCCCTGTTGGTCCGCCATCAACGCCTCCGGCGATTTGTCCCAAGCCGTTGATTGCGCGCGCTGCAGCCCTGACTGCCCCCACGGGCAGCGTGTATCGCTGCGGCGCCGACCACGAGCTGCCGACCCGCTGCCACACGACGGGACGGTGGAACGTCGGCGTGTTTGGCTTGGTCGATGTGGCCGAGTCGTCGAAGCCGGAGACGAGCAACGTGCCATCCGACGTGCGGGCTGCCCCCAACACATTCCCGCCGACGCTGAACGGAAGGCGCGGCATCTGCTCGGCTCTCCACGTCGACGGCGATTGTTGCACCCACGCTCTCGCGAAGAGGTTGGAATCACGGCCACCAATGATCGTCCCGAGCGGATCGATGGTCCAAGCCTGACCGGCCCCGAGGTTGACCATGCCCGCGACATCGTCATAGACGAACGGCGTGCCGCCGCCGCCGGTAACCCATCCCATGATCTGAAGGTTCTGGCTCATTCCGTAGACCTCTGGATTGATGCCACCGGGCGTCCCAGGGCCGAGGATCTGCGCCGACGTCACCTCGAAGAGTTCACTGCCGACTCCATTCTTACCCCCGGCGAGCGCGATCTGTACATCCCAGAAATCGAGCGTCGCGTCGCTCGCGATCGTGACGTTGGCCACGACCTCCGTCGAGCTGACGAAGGTGGTGCTGTTCGTATGCACGTGCGCGGGATCCGCGGCGCCGTGGAGAAGCCACGTCGCTTGCGCGCCCGCCGTGAAGCCGCTGCCGAAGACATGTACGTCGATCGTCACGCCCTGGTCGCCGAAGGGCGGACTGACAGCCGTGACCGCGAGCGCCGCGGGCGATTTCCCATCTACGGCCGATGCCGCATCGGCGTGCATCGGCGGCGCGGCGACCGGTTCGCGCGAGCATGAGAAGATTGCGGCCAAGCACATTCCGTACACAACGAGCGAGGCGGCTCGATGGGGCAAATCCCGGCGAACGGTCATTGTGACTCCAATTCTGGCGAGAGCGGAGGATGGCGCTACGTGATTGTTAAACGGTCCTGACGGAAGATTTTTGCGGACGAACGGCCACACCGCATCGCCGGCTGGTCCGTTGGCGCACAGCCCGAATTTCACGCTCCGCAAATCCGCCGCCCGATGTCCGTCTATCAATGAGACGATTCTTATTGAACGATACTAGACGAGGGCATCATGCGACACCACGTTGTGGCATCGTCTCTGGCGGTCACGTTGCTGGTCGGCTCCGCGTGCACTGCGGCGATCGTTCACCCGATCGACTCGCCGCTCGATGCCACTCTCATGATCGCGGCGCATGGTGAGTCATCGGGTAACCATGTCGCACACGCCGAACTCCTGCCGTTGCAAGAAATATCGATCGACGAAGCGCTCCGCCAGATTCGTCCTGAATGGCTGCGGGTTAACGCATCGTCGCGCGCGACCGTGGAGCCGGCGCGTGCGTCGGTGTACGTCGACGACCTGTATGTCGGTGAGCTCGATGCGCTGCGCCTGATTCCAGTCTCCGCGGTGACCGACCTCCGATTCCTCACGCCTTCGGTCGCGCGCGATCGCTTCGGATCCGGCTGCCATTGTTCGGCCGGCGTCATTCTCGTCATGACGCGAACCCACGATTAGCCATCTCATATGACCGTGGTCGGACGCGTGAGCACTCGGCAAACCAGCATCGGCTACGTCCGCATCATCGGCGCAGACCGCATCGCGATCTGTTCCGGCGCGTCGACGGACGTCGTCGACTGGGACGACCTCGTCTTGGTGAGGTCGGCGAAGAACCACACGTGGATGATCACACGGAGCGCCTCGATCAGGGTCCGACGGCCATTACAGTGTGTCGTCGAGGCACTGACCGGGCTGGGTCTCGTTCAAATCCATCGTCGGGTCGCGATCAACCCGGCCAAGGTGCGGCGGTTGATCCGCTCGGGAAACCGCCGCCTGGTCGTCGTTCTCGAAAACGAGCTCTCGCTTGCCGTTGGGCGTAAGTATCAACGTATTGTCCGCGCGACATTCGGGGCGAAGCACAGTGAACCACCGCCAGCGGTGTCGGCGCCTGAACCGCTGGCGTAATGTCAGACGGACACTAGCGCCATTCAGCACTCTCGCTCGAGAGCCTTACCGCCAAACGAGTTTCTCGAACTCTAAAGGCGATTCGCTAGCGAAGATTCCAGCGTACGGCCACCTTCGACGACGCAGTCAAGATCGCGCTGCCCGTCGCGACGTACGGTGCCGTCCCGGTGACTCCCGCGGCCGACGTCGGAAAGGCGGCGTTCTTCGCGCCAAGTCCCGGAAGCAACGCGGGTGCGCCAACCAATACCGGCGCGGATCCCGAGAGGTCCAGCAGCCAGACCGTCGGAAGCTTCGCACCGGACGCGGTGCAGCTCCATCCGACGATCACCCCGGCATCGTTCACGCCGCGAGCCAAACCGCCCGGGCACGAAGATCCGGCGAGAGAGGGAAGTGGAACGCCCGTGGTGTGCCACGCGTTCGTCGCGCGGTCACGCCACCAATAGACCGCTGGACCGTTGTTTCGACCGCCGACGATCAAGGTGCCAGCGGGATTGACGCGCATCGGAAGCGCGTCGAGCGTCACGAATGTCGATGGGCTGTCCCATACGACTCCGCCGGCGGATGCATCCAGTTGGCCAACGACTTGCCCGGCCGAGGTCACGTCGAACGCCGCTGCGCTCGTGAATCCAGCCGGAATCGAATAGAGTTGCGGCGCGGTCCACTGTCCATCTGCGGTACGCCGCCATGTCACCGGTCGCTTGAGATTCCCAGCGCTCTTCGACTTGATGGGCTGGATCTCGTCCCAGCCGGCAACGACGAGCGTCCCATCCGCAAGACGTTTCGCGCTGACAGCGGTTCCTGCAACGCTCCCCGATGGGCGAGGGAATAGCTGTGCGAGCCACGATCCGTTGGCCTGGTGCACCCACGACGTCGGAAGCGAGTTTCCGTTTTGACCCACGATGAAGGCACCAAGTGGATCGATCCCCCAGGCCGCGCCGAGTCCGAGATTCACCATGCCGGACGCATCGTCGTAGACCCATGCGTTCAACGTCGAAGCTCCAGCATGGCCGACAACCTGTCCTAGATCATTCATGTCGCGGACATTCGCGTCGCCGCCTGTCGTACCTGCACCGAGAATTTGCGCTGACGTTACCTCGAAGGCTTCGCTGCCAACGCCGTTTTTTCCGCCTGCCAGCGCGACCTGCACGTCCCAAAACGACAGCTGAGCGTCACTGGCGATCGTGATGTTCGCGATCAACTCAGTCGAGCTCACGACAGTTGTGCTATTCGTGTGGACGTGAACCGAATCGGCAACTCCATGGAGCAACCAGCTCGCCTTGGCGCCCGCCGTGAAACCGCTGCCGATGACGTGGACGTCGATCGTCGTGCCCTGATCGCCGAACGCAGGACTCGCCGAGTTGACCGAAGGGGAAGTTGGTCCCGGTTTGGCGGCCACTGCGCCCCCAGCCGAAATGGCGCGCGGTGCCGCGGCAGGCTCCTGACCGCAGGAGAGAACTACTTCGGCAAGCGTGCCGGCCACGGCGAGTCGGATCGCCTTGGAGAGAAGGACTCGACTGATTGTCATCGCGCGACTCGGAGGGAAGGAGGATAGGGGCTACAGCGCATCTCTCTCGTTCAACGGACAGCCGGCGGGCTTTTGCGGCGCGAGCGCGAGAAAGTTTGCAGGCCGACAAAACGCGAGCGTCGGTCCGTCTAACTGCTCATGGACTCAATCCCGGTGCTGGCCTCCGAATCCCGAGTGACCGGTCCGCAACCCCTGCAACGGAGCACCTTCTCATGCGCTACGTTCTTTTCCCGTCGCTCATCATCGGTTCACTGATCGGCGCTGCGTGCGTTGACCAAGCAAGTACACCAACGTCGCCCCGTCTGAGTCCGACCGCGGCGTCGAGAACCGCGGCCCCGACGACAGTTCCCGTGATCACGACCATCTATGATGCCGACGCTGCCGGGAACCTGCTGCCGACACGCAGCGACGACTACAACGGGGCCGGGTTCGCGACGTACGCAACCCTCGGCAAGCTGACGAGCCACGTTGCTTCGGATGGCGGTTGGCAACTCTATCTAGGCAGCCAGACCGCGAGGACAATCTATTTGGCCCTCGCATCGCAGGGTATTCCGATCCCTGACGGCAAATACTCAGCGGACGTCGAAGTCTACAGCGGTTGCTTCGATGAGAACAACGCGCCGGTGAGCTTCTTAGGCATGACCACGGGTGACTCGAACGGCAATTGCTCATTCGGTCTGGACGTCACCTCCGCGCGCACGAAGTACAAGCTCGCGATGGGTCCGAAAGACTTCGGGACGGGGCGAGCAACCGTTACTTGCGATGCGGCGGCAAACGGCAAGTGCACGAGCTGGGCGATCGTCCCCAATCTTGCATCCGCGAACGCCGGCGTGGCGAACTTGTATCACTATTCGAATAGGGGAGGTCTCATCCTCGATGGCGCGCATCACAACTCGTATTCTGTTGTTGTGACGCAATAGTCCGGTTGCGCTTCGACGCTCCGACGACCCCCGGGCGAGATCTGTGGCTCGCGATCATTGACATCGTTGTCGAGACCGGCATTGTTTACGGCGTCTCGAGCGCATTGACCTCAACCCCCATGAGGAGCAAACGATGCAGAAATCGATGCTGGTGTTCGCGATGCTCTCCGCTGCGACGTTCGCGGCGAGTGCGCAGACCAAGATTTCTGGTAGGCTGGCCTGCGGCAAACCCGAGGTGAATTCATCTGCGGAAATACCCGATGCCGCTGGGCACGTGATGATGGTCTCCAAGGCGAGCTGCACGTGGCCGACGTCGATTGAGATCGGCGGCGCCAAGGCAAAAACGGCGATCGACGTCGCGACGGCCGAGGTACGCGGTGCTTCCGGCACGCAGCACGGGTACAGCGTGGCGATCATGGACAACGGCGACAAGGCGACCGCGAGCTATTCGGGAACGCTGCAGCTGAACAAAGACGGTTCGGGCACCTTCAAGGGGACGTGGAAGTACACAAGCGGAACCGGCAAGCTCAAAGGAATCAAAGGCAGCGGCACATACAGCGGCTCGGCAACCGCTGACGGTGCGGCCACTGGCGACGTCGAAGGAGAGTACACACTCCCGGCGCCCGCCGCGAAGAAAGGAATGTAGGAAAAAGAATTGGGGTCAGACTCCATTTGCGCGAAATGGAGTCTGACCCCAATTCACCCCAGTTCGGCCCAAATTTACCTATCGCCGCATTACCGCCCCTGCTGCGTGGTCGTCACCGCGCTCGCACCCTTCGTTCCATACTTGTCGAACCAGCTGCGTAGATACAACTGCGTGCGCAGGAAATTGGACGGCGTGCTCGACGTCCCATGGTACTCATTGTTCATGCGGATCATCGCCGTCGGCACACCGCGCATCTTGAGCGCGCGATAGAATTCCTCGATCTGCGGGATCGGCGTCCGAAGGTCGAGCACACCGGTCATGAGCAGCGTCGGCGTCTTCACGTTGCCGACGTACATGATCGGTGAGCGCTTGAGATACTCGCTCGGATCCTCCCAAAACGGCTTTTCAAAGTTCTCATACCAGCTCGCGCCGTCCGTCTCGCCGACAAAGCTGATCCAATCGATCACCGGGCAGAGCGCCGCCGCGGCGGCGAAGCGCGTCGTATGACCCACGGTCCATGACGTGAGCACGCCGCCGCCCGAGCAGCCGTACACGAACATGTTCTTCGTGTCGACGTAGCCGCGACCGACCACCGTGTCGACGCCGGCCATGAGGTCATCGAAATCCTTGCCCGGATACGCATTCTTGATCTCGTTCGTGAACTTCTCGCCGTAGCCCGTGCTGCCACGCGGATTCGTGTAGAGAATGACGTAGCCGTTCGCCGCGTGATCCTGGCGCGCGAAGCTGAACGCCACGTTGTACATCGACTGCGGGCCGCCATGGATATCGAGGATGAGCGGATACTTCTTCGAGGGATCGAAGCCCGCGGGCTTCACGATCCAGCCCTGGATCTTGAGCCCGTCCTTCGACGTATACCAGATTTCCTCCGTCTGCGCGAGCTGCTTGCCGGAAAGCACATCGTCGTTCACCGCGGTGAGCTGCGAGAACGTCGAGGCCGTTCCGGTCTTCGGCACCATGAAGCTCACGACGTCATTCGGCTTGGTCGGCGTCGAACGAATGCCGACGCCAAGTCCATTCTTGCCGACACTCGTCACGGTGAGCACCTGCTTGCCCGACGTCACCGGATGGAACTGACCGGCGCTCGACGTGAAGTACAAGTTCTTTGATCCTTCGCTCTCGACGTTGAAGTACACGCCGCTGTTGTCCGCCGCCCAGGTGACGCCCGAGATCGGACGATCGAGATTGCCCGACACGAGATGCGCATTGCTCCCATCCGCATTCATCATCCACAGTTTGCTCTCCGCCCACGCCGAATGGTCGGTCGAATCGGCGGAGATGTAGGCGATGACCTTGCCGTCGGGTGAATACGACGGATTGCCATTCGTCGCGGTGCCATGCGTGAGCTGGCGAATCTCCCGCGTTTCGACGTTCGCGGCGTAGATCTGCGATTTGCGGAACGCGCTTTCGGCATTCGGCTCGCGCAGCGACGAGAACGCGATCCATTTGCCGTCAGCCGAGAACGCCGGACCGGAATGATTCCAGTCTCCATTCGTGATCTGGCGCGCGGTCCCTCCGTCGGCCGGGATCACGAAGATGTGGCGATACGAGTCGTCGGTGTAGCCAACGCGGTCGGACCGATAGTTCAAACGCGTCACCACTTTCGGCGCCTCCGTCCACTTCGCGCCTTTGGGCGGAGTCGGCATCGGGATGCGCCAGCTGTCACGCACCGGAACGTTCATCGTGAACGCCAACGACTTTCCATCCGGCGACCAAGCGAGGCTCGACGGCGCGTCGTTCAGGTGCGAGATCTGTGTCGTCGCGCCCTCAGCGTCCATCCAACGCACGAATACCTGCTGCCCACTCGGCTCACCCTTGGCCACGTACGCGATGCGCTTTCCGTCGGGCGACCAGTGTACGTCCGATCCCTGCGTCAGTGATCGGGCGTGGCTGCCATCGGCGTTCATCAACCAGATCGACGACTCCCACTTGTCGTTCATCTTGTCGACCCAACGCCGCGTGAAGAGGATCTGGGTTGCGTCGGGCGAGAGCTGCGGATTCTGTACGTCTTCCCAATCGAGGTACTGCTCGAGCGTGATGTGATTCTGCGGGGTCGCAGCGGCCATCCGCTGTTGCGCCGACAGACTCGAGGCAAACGTGATGGCGACGGCAGCGATTGTGGCGCGGCCGAGGGTGGTGGAGCGCATGGATCCTCCAAGGTACGAGCGGGTGGTGAGCACTCTTATGTTGCGGTGCTGCCAGCGCCCGCGGTAGTACCGGTGTTCGGAATCGCGCGTACGCTCAGTACGCTTCGGCCGCGTACTCGGTCGTTACCCGATCGGCGGCTCGGATGAGATCACGAAGCGAAAGCCGTCGGGATCATGCAGTCGAAACAATCGCATACCCAAGGCATCGGCCGGTTCGGAATCGAGGACGCCGCCCCGCTGTTTGATTCGATCGGCGACCTCGTCGATGTTCTGCGCCGTCGTGATTCGCAGCGAGAACCCGTCGCCTTTCACTCGGTCGAGACCTTTGGCGCCGTCGTCCTGAGTGATCAAGATCGCGACGGCGCCAGCCTTCAATGATACGGCTCGCAACACGCCGTCGCGCTCGAACTCCTTTCTGACCGTAAATCCAACCACGTCGCGATACCAGGCCAGACTGTTCCGAATGTCCTTCACCGTGAGCGATGCCGACAGCTCGCGGCCACGAAAAGACTCGGGCTTCGCGCGGGGTGTCTGGCCCGCGCCCACGTCGGCGCCATTTTTCATTCGGGGCGCCGCGGGACGGTGGCTGTGCTGCCAGGAGTCATTGGGTGCACCATGGTCGAATTCGGTCGCGTGGTGTTCAACGGATTCGTCGACGCACTCGCGGGTGAACGACTCACAGCATTCGAGTCGACGAAATTCGGATTCATCATCGGCGGCATCGGAATGAACGGCGATATTGGCGTCATCGTCGACGAGCCGGAGCTTGACGACGACGAGCCGGAACTTAGCGAGCCCGAGCCCGATGCGCTGTTCGGCGACGTCGAAAACGGCGTGGGTACTTGCACCGTCGTCCCGAGGGTCGGCAAGAACATCGATGTCGTGCCCGGCGCTGGTACGGTCGGGGCCACTCCATTGGGGTTGAGCATGACGCTTCCCGCGGCCGAGTCTACCCGACCCGCCGAGTCCGATGACACGGCTATGGCGCCGGCACCGGATGATCCGGTGGCTCTCGTCGTCGGTGTGGCGGAACCCGTGGGATTGCCGCCTTCACCAGCCGTTCCGGCTGTTGTTCGATTGCATGCCGCTATGCCGACAACGACCGTCGCGACCAACATTGCCGAGATCGTTTGTTTGCGCTCGAAGATTCGCATGTGATTGCCTCCTTTTTGCAGCGCGTTTTATCCGTCGCGCTAATCGACAAGGAGGCAAACGGCGCGCCCTGACCGGGCGGTGCGTCGCGTCAACGATGAGTTTGCCTGGAGGCGGCCGGTGGGTCTCCGCTCACGACGCTGCTCATTGGTGCTCTCAGGGCCTGTCCCTTGCGACGCATCGGGTTTCGTAGAGCACCAGGACAACTGATTTCGATATGGAGTGAAGCACATGACTGATCGCGAAAAAACGCACAATGGTCGCGATGTCGACGGACGCTTTCGTGTTCGCCAAGCCGACGTCGACGACCTACTGGAGGCCCCGAATGGCGTCGATCTCATACGTGACGACGTCCGCTTGGGTGGGGCTGTCGCCGATGTCGGCCCACAGGCGGGACTGCATGCGGCAGAAATTGGAGAGATGATCGAAGAGAATCGCGAAGATGTAATGCGGGCGACCGGCAAAACGGAGAACCATCGTGGAAAGCGCGGGCGTAAGCGGTAGCGGCACGGCCAACCTCGCCGTTTCGAACGAGGTATCAGCTGCAGCGTTGCGACACAGCAAGAGCGTGCTCGCAACGCTGTTCGGTCCACCGGCGCAGCGTCTTTTCGACGTGCGCTACTGGGATGGGAGCATCGAACGCGGAAAGCCAACGGCGTCCGGATTTGCGCTCGTTCTCACTCGTCCCGGCGCGCTGCGACGCATGTTGCTGCCGCCGAGCGAGCTGTCGATCGTCGAGGCGTATTTGTCGGGCGACGTCGACGTGGACGGAGACTTGTCGCTGGCGGTGACGATCGGCGACACGATCAACGCGCAGCTTCGATCGCCGCTCGTGCTCGCATCGGTGATGCGCGATCTCCTCGCGCTGCCGAAAAGCGACGGACACGTCGACGACGTGCGTCGCATTCGCGCTGATCGCAAGGTCGCGCCGAGCGGACGACCGCATCAGCCCGAGCGCGATCGGGCGGCTATCCAATATCACTACGACGTCGGCAACGACTTCTACCAGATGTGGCTCGACGAGCGCATGGTGTATTCGTGCGCGTACTTCGAGTCGCCGGCCATGACGCTCGATCAGGCTCAGGAAGCGAAGCTGGATCTCGTGTGCCGGAAGCTGCGTCTCCACCCCGGCGAGCGATTCCTCGATGTAGGCTGCGGCTGGGGCGCGCTCGTCATGCACGCCGCCAAGCACTACGACGTGCAAGCGGTCGGGATCACGTTGAGCGACCAGCAGCTGGCGTTGGCTCGCGATCGCATCGACGCCGCTGGCCTCGCCTCGCAGTGCCACATCGAGCTCTGTGACTATCGCGACGTCTCGCGTCTCGGATCCTTCGACAAAGCGGCGAGCGTCGGAATGGTCGAACACGTGGGCGTCGATCACCTGCCAGAGTATTTCACGTCGGTCCACGCGGTGATTCGACCCGGAGGACTGTTCCTCAACCACGGGATCGTCAGCGTCGAGGCGTCGCACCCGCTCTCGATCCCCCAACAGATCGAGCGAAAGCTGTGGCGTCGCGACGCGTTCATCGACCAGTACGTGTTCCCGGACGGAAAGCTTGGTCCATTCCATTCGGTGGTTGGCGCGGCCGAGCGATCAGGCTTCGAGACGCGCGACGTCGAGAGTCTGCGCGAGCACTACGTGCTCACCCTCCGCGAGTGGGTCAAACGCCTGGAGTCGCACGAGGAGGAGGCGATCGCGCTGGTTGGCCAGCATACCTATCGCGTCTGGCGGCTGTACATGACGGCCTCGGGATATGGCTTTGCGCATGGCAGCCTGAATGTCCTGCAGACCTTGCTGTCCAAGCCGCGCGACGGCGACGCTATGCTTCCGCTCACGCGTGCAGACCTCTATGCCAAACACGGAACGAGTACGACCTCGGGAACATTTGCCCGTTCCGCACGTTAAATGGATCGGTGGCGCGACCGACTTGCGTGTCTATTTCTTGGTCGATGCTCGGAGGCGTGGTGGCGACTGGTCTGCTGTTCCGGATTGCGTGTTTGACTGCGCTAGTGCCGTCAATGGCATTGGCGCAGCGCGGTATGGGAGGAATGGGGGGGTCGAGTGGCATCGGCAGGCGGCGGCCGGGAAACATCGAGCGTGAGCCCGGGCTCGCTATCCCCAAGCAAGCCAACGCGGTCAACCTGTTGATCGAGCATCGGCAGGATTTGGCGCTCAGCGATTCGCAGTTCGCCCAAATCGCTGTGATCAAGCGCGCGCTCGATTCGACGAACGCGCCGCTGGCCCGGCGGCTAGACTCGCTGCAACGCGCCTTCAAGGGCGGCCCGATCTTCAGCGAGCCCACTCCCGCGCATCGCGATTCCCTGGCGGAGGCACGCGGCGTCGCTCTCGAGGCCACGAGCACCATCGGCGACCGCATTTCGGCGGCTCGAGAGAGAGCGTATGCGCTGCTCTCGCCATCGCAGCTGAGCAAGGCTCAAGGATTCGAGGCCGCGGCCGAGAAAGCGATCGAGGACGAGATTGATCGGAACAGCGGCGGCGGACGCCGTGGTGGAGGACGGACCGGTCGGCCGCCCGAGTCGTCCTGATCGTCCTCTGATCGTCGTCTGATCGTCGTTCTGATCGTCGTTCTGATGGGCCAGTCTGGCGAATGAGCGGCCGCAACGCGATTATTGCGTTGCCCCTCTTCCCGGACGATCGCGAATGGCGACTGGCAGCAACGGTTCGAGCGCCGCGCCGGCAGCAAAAATTCTCATCCGATGTGTTCTATACTACGCGGTGCTGTCAGCCATCGGCGTCGTGATACTGCGGTATTTGCCGCGGACAAAGCTGATCAACGGCGCTTCGCTCGACGCATTGTTCGGTACGAGCGGCGAGCTGGTACGCGCCGGCAAGACCACGGTGCTTGCACCGGTCGATCAGGGAACGCTCGCCATGACGGAGATGCTCGCCATGGGCGCGGCGGCGCTCCTCGCGCTTCCGGTGGCGTGGATCTACACGCTCACCCGGGCGCGCCGCGGCTACCAGCAATCCGTCGTGCAGCTTCTGCTCGTGCTACCGGTCGGTGTCGCGGGTATCGTCGTCCTCGTCAAGTACAGCGTCGCGCTCGCCTTTGGATTGGGAGGCATCGCAGCCGCCGTCCGCTTCCGCAATTCGCTCGAGGATAGCAAGGACGCCGTCTACGTCTTTCTCGTGACCGGCATCGGCATCGCGGCCGCCGTCGATCTTCCGGTTGCGATGGTGATGTCGGTGATGACCAACGTCGTCGTCGTGGCGCTCTGGATGACGGACTTCGGGCGCACGCCGGTCGCGCTCGAGGGAAAGCTGGCCGAGCGCCGTCTCCAACGTGCGCGGCAGCTCGCGCGGACGGGAACGTTCGTCGCGCGCATCGACGACGAGGTGCTTCGCGACATGACGGCCGAGCAGCTCGAGGGCGTCGCCCAGCGGGCATGGCGCCGCGCGCGCGAGCACAACCCTGAGGGCGAGGAGGGCGGACCACGGGGCGAAGCGCTGTTCCGTCTCAAGACTCGGAATCCGAACGATGTTCGTCCGCTCGTCGAAGAACGGCTCGAGGAGATGGCCAAGAAGTGGCGGCTCAAGAGCGTTTTTCCCGGAGAAGACGGCGTCACGATCGTCGAGTACACGGTGACGCCGAAGAAGAGCAAGAATCTCGATGACCTTCTCGCCGCGGTTCGCGCCGCCGGCGGCGCCGAGCTCCTCTCGGCGGAGCTGCAGTAACAGCGACAACGATTGAAACAGCGATACCACCCGTACGTCATTCGGAGGCTGCGATGCAACGGCGTCTACTTTCCACTGTCACTCGCGTCGCTCTTCTCGGACTCGTCGCGCTCTCGAGCGCGGGCGCCCAAGCAAAGAAGGACGCGAAGAAACGGACCGAGCCCAAGTTCAAGCCCGACAGCACCGGGAAGATCGAGAAATTCTTCAAGAGCGAAGAGCCGATCACGGTGACGCTGACGACGAATCTCAAGCGTCTGCGCGGCGACAAAGGCGAGAATTCGCCGTGGCGTCCTGGAACACTGACGGTCAACGACACGGCTGGCAAACCGGTCACCATTCCCATTCGATTGAAGACGCACGGCATCTGGCGGCTCAAGAACTGCGAGTTCCCGCCGGTCCGGCTCAACTTCAACAACGATTCGACAAAGCACACCGTTTTCCACGGGCTGGACCAGCCGAAGCTCACGAACTACTGTCGCGACAACGACCAATACGAGCAGTACGTGCTTCAGGAGATGCAGCTCTATCGCATCTATCGGTTGCTCACGCCGGCGAGTCACGCGGTGCGCTTGCTGCACGTGACGTATGTCGATAGCGCATCGGGGAAACCACTCACCACCCGTTATGCATTCATCGGTGAAGAGGGCGGCCCGATGGCTGCGCGTCTCAACGGGAGAATTCTCAAGACGAAAGGCGCGACACCCGACGATCTCGAGCCATTCGCCGACGTCGTGCTCGGCATGTTCCAATATCTGATCGGCAACTCCGACTTCGCGCTCGGCGCGCTGCACAACGCCGAGATCGTGGGGCAGGAGACCGGCAACTTCATTCCGGTGGGCTACGACTTCGATTTTTCCGGCGCGGTCAACGCTCGATACGCGACACCCGATCCGCGCCTCGGCACCCGCACCGTGCGCGAGCGCATTTATCGCGGCTTTTGCGTCCCGGAAGAGGAGTACCCGAAGGCGGTGGCACTGTTCAATGCGAAAAAGGATTCGATCTACGGGTTGTACCACGACCAGATCGGCAAACTGCTGCAACCGGATATCGTGAAGGAGACACTCGAGTACTACGACGAATTCTATAAGACGATCAACGATCCGCGTGCACTGAAGCGAAACGTCATCGAGGCGTGTCTAGGCGGGCATAAGTGATCGGTCGCCGGAACGAACTGACGCCTTGCCGTTGACGAAAACGGAATTCCGCTGCGAGTTGTTGTCTGCCGACCAGCTCGCGGCGCTCGCGTCGGGACCGCTGCCGTCGGGCGTGGCGGCCGACGAGTCGCGACGCTCGCTTCACCGCGATCTGTATCTCGATACGCCCGAGGGATCCCTTCGGCGCCGCGGGATCGTGTGTCGCATGCGCGTGGGCGCCGACGGACGCAGCAGCATGTCGCTGCGCATCGCTGGGTCGAACGGGACTCCTCCGACGCGCGTGAGCGCGACGACTCGATCGAGCGAGGTGGCCGAGGCGATCGCGTCCGGCAACGCCGTCGTGCATCGTCTGCGTGGCATCGTCGACCCGTCGCTGCTCCAAGTTCAGCTCGACCTGCAAGTCGATCGACTCACGCGGCCGGTGGCACGCGATTGGTTGCGTCGCCCGCGTGTCGCCGTGCATCTCGATCGCGTCAGCGTCTCACGTGGGGGCAGGGACGGCGCGATCGGCGGCGCGAGCTTCTTTCAGATGTGCGCGCACCGACTGCGCGGCGACGGAACTGAGCTCGAGGCGCTCGAGCGAGCACTCGAGGAAGAGCACGGACTGCGGCCCTCGACCGTGGCCACGCACGAACGTGCCGAGCTCGCGGTGAAGTGGGCGCGACTCGAGGACGTTCCGCGCGGCGCGGGCTACTCGGATTCGGTTCTTCGCGCATCGATCGAGCGCGATGCCGATTTGGCGCCGGAGTTCATCAACCCCGAGATCAGTCTGCTCGCGTTTCAGCATCGTGTGCTGTCGCTCGCGGAGGATCCGGCAACTCCGGTCCGCGAGCGCTTGCGCTTCCTGTCGATCGTCAGCGCCAACGTCGACGAGTTCTTCATGGTGCGACTCGCGCGATTGTCGGCGTTCGGCGGCGCGCCCGAGGAGCCGAGCGACGACGGATTGACACCGGCCGAACAGTTGGCCGCAATCACCGAGAGCGTCGCGGCGATCTCGCTGCGCAAGTCGCGCTGCTTGCGAGAATGCTACGACGTACTGGCCGAGCGTGGCATTCATGTTTGCTCATGGTTGGAGCTCCGTGAAACGCAGCGTGAGACGTTGCGTGGCCGTTTCCGCAGCGAGATTCAGCCGCTGCTCACTCCGTTCGCGATGACGCTGAGTCCGGGCCATCCTCTCCCGCGGCTCAGCCACCTGTCGTTGTCGCTCGCGATCGTGCTGCGCAATCGCGCCGGCGGTCCGCCGCGATTCGCGGAGCTCGAGCTGCCGGCGAGCGTGCCGCGCTTCTTCGATGTTTCCGAGGGCGGCGAACACGTGTTCGTCGCGCTCGAGGATGTGGTACGCGGAAACCTCGACGCGATTTATCCGGCCGACGTCGGCGTCGAGCAGAGCTACGTCTTTCGTGTCACGCGGACCGCGGAGCTCGCGCTCGACGAAGCGAATGCCGACGATCTGCTGGACGAAGTCGAGCGCGCGACTGCAACGCGAGGGCAGGGAATCGTCGTGCGGCTCGAGGTCGATCGCGGGATGCCGCCGGTGTTGCGCGCGTTGCTGCTCGAGGACGTTCGCCGCGAGCACATCGGGGCAGAGGCGTCATGTCTGGTCACTGACGTCGAAGAGGTCGATGGGCTCGTCGATCTGCGGGGGCTGACGGAGCTCGACCTCCCCGTCGATCCAACGGCGAGTTATCCGCGGCTCGAATCACGTCGGCCATTCGCCGAGTCGGAACTGTCCGGATCTGCATTCGATGTGATCGCCGCCGGCGACATGCTCGTACATCACCCGTTCGATTCGTTCGCCGACACGGTTGTTCGCTTTCTGCATGATGCCGCGCGGGATCCGGCTGTCGCCGCGATCAAGATCACGCTGTACCGAGTCGGCAATCCATCACCGATTGCGGACGCGTTACTCGAAGCAGCTCGGCAGGGAAAAGCGGTGACCGTGTTCGTCGAGCTCAAGGCGCGATTCGATGAGGAGATCAATGTCGGTTGGGCGCGGGCGCTCGAAGCGGCGGGCGGACACGTCGTGCGTGGACTCGTTGGGTTCAAGAACCACGCGAAGGTGGCGCTCGTCGTGCGTCGTGAGTCGGCCGGCCTGCGTCGCTACGTGCACATCGGGACGGGCAACTACAACGCGCGCTCGGGTGAGCAGTATACCGACTTGAGCTTCTTCACGACCGACGACGCGATCACGAGCGACGTCTCCGATCTGTTCAACGAGCTGACGGGAATGTCCGAGCCGCCGCGACGAAAGTCGCGCGCACTGCTCGTCGCGCCGCATCATCTATTGCCATCGATCCTCGAGCGTATCGATCGCGAGGCGGCTCACGCGCGCGCGGGCCGCGAGGCGCGCATCACCGCCAAGCTGAACGGAATGTCCGACCCCGACGTCGTCCGCGCGCTGTATCGCGCGTCGCGCGATGGCGTGGAGATCGATCTCGTCGTGCGCGGCATTTGTACGCTGCGTCCCGGCATCCTCGGCCGGTCCGAGCGCATTCGGGTCGAGTCGGTGGTCGGGCGCTTTCTCGAGCATTCTCGCATTTATCGTTTTGCAAATGGCGGCGACCCGCGCTACTTCATTGGTTCGGCCGATTTGCGTCCGCGAAATCTCCGTCGCCGCGTCGAGATCGTCGTGCCGATCGCGAATGCGCAGCACCGCCGCTTGCTCGACGACATTCTGCGTCTCTATACCGCTGACCCGACCGCGTGGGATCTACAAGCCGACGGCAGCTACGTCGCACGCCCCGGAGGGATACCGGCCCAATCGCGGCTCGGCATCCTGACGACGCGAAAGGCTTAACGGCGCTGAATTCCTAACGGAACCTGGCGCCGTTAGGAATTCAGCGCCGTTAGGAACCTGGCGCCGTCAAGCTCGCGCAGTTAGCCTCGGGCCGGTACGCGAGACTTCATTCTGCGCGCATTATTTCCGTCGGATCGACGCGCACCGCTCGCCACGTCGGGACGAGCGTCGCGACCGCCGCGGGAACGATCAGCGCAAGCGGAACCGCCACAAACGTCGCGGCGTCGTGGATGCCGACTCCGTAGAGCAGCGACGTCATCACGCGCGACAACGCCCACGCGCCCGCGAGACCCAACGCGAGACCGAGGCCGACGATCCACATCATCTCGCCGCCAACGAGTACCGCGATGTTGCGCCCAGACGCGCCCAGCGCCGCGCGTATGCCGAACTCGCGCGTCCGACGCGTTACGCTGAACGATACGACCGCGTACACGCCGAACGCCGACAACAGCAGCGCGAGCGCGCCGAAGATCGCGATCAGCGTCGTGTTCGTGCGTCGCGGTGTCACCGACGTCGAGATCACGTCTTCCATCATGCGAACGTTGTACACGGCCTGCGATCGATCGACCGAATGCACGGCGTCGGTCAACCGCGCGAGCAGCGTGCCAGGCGGCAAGCCACTCCGCGCGACGATCGCGACGTTGTCCGGCGTGTTGCGATCGATGGGGAAGTACATCTGCGGTTGAACGTCGCGCTCGAGACTGCGTTCGCGAACGTCGGCGACGATGCCGACGACGGTGACCGAGCCGGGACTTCCCGCGAAACCGAACGTGCGGCCGATCGCGTCCGTCCCCGGCCAAAAGCGCTTCGCCATCGCCATGTTGATCACCGCCACCTGCGGTGCCAACGAGTCGTCGCTCGCAGTGAACGTTCGACCGCGCAGCAACGGGATGCCCATCGCGTCGAAATAGCCACCGCTCGTATTCAAGTTTCGCGCGAATTGCATTTCGTCGACCGACTTCGGCTTCGGCGCGCCATCGACTTCGATCGATAGCGAGATACCGCCGCCACCGCGGAGCGGAATGTCATTCACGATGCCGGCGCTGTGAATGCCCGGGTCGCCCTCGAGCCGTGCCAAGATCGCATGCAACTTCGCAATCTTTTCGGCGCGTTTCGACTCGGGACGGAATGACATCTCGAGCGTGCCGACATGCTCTGGGTCCATGCCGAGCGGTTGTGAGAGCACACGGTCGAGGCTCCGAAGCATGAGGCCGGATGCGACGAGCAGCATCACCGTCAGTGCGAGCTCCACGGTGATGAGCACGCGGCGCGTCATCCCCAAGCCCGACGCAGTGGCGCCGCCGCTCCCGCCAGACTTGATGGTCTCGCCCGCGTCCGCGCGTGCAGTGCCGACCGCCGGCCAGAGCCCAAATGCGAGACCGGTCACGAGCGCGAGTCCCGTCGCGAAGATGAGAACGCGAAGATCGAGCTTCGCTGGTGCGACTCCCGCAAGATCGGCCGGCATCATCGCGCGGAGCACGTGAAGCACTGCCGGCGCCAACGCGATTCCGAATGCCGCGCCGGCGAATGCGAGTAGCACGCTTTCGGCGAGGAGTTGCCTTGCGATTCGACCGCGTGTTGCCCCGAGTACTTCGCGCAACGCGACTTCGCGCCGCCGAGATGCGGCGTCGGAGAGCAGTAAGTTGGCAACATTCGCGCACGCGATGAGCAAGAGCAGCGCAGTCGCACCCATGAGGATGACGAGCGCGCGTTCGTTCTGGCCGACGAGATTTCGCTGCAGCGGAACTGCCGCGCCGGTCGCGCGAGCCTCGTCGATCATCTCTTCGAGATTGGATCGTCCACTGTGATCCGGCGGGCCGGCAAGTCGTCGCCAGGTATCGAGCAGACGAGCGCTCGCCGCGGCGACGCTCATGCCGGGAGCAACTCTCGCGATTACTCGCGACGGTAGAAACCCGCGAAACGGCGCGAACGTAGCGAAGGTCGTCGGCACAGTCAGCGGAATCCAGAGCTCGCTCTCATTGGGAAAATCGAATCCGGGCCCCATGACGCCGACGATCGTGTACCGCGTGCCGCTGAGGTCGATCGACGAGCCAACGACATCGCGCCCGCCAAACGTTCTGCGCCAAGTCGCATCGGAGAGAATGACGGAGCTCGCGCCGCCCGGATGCGCCTCCGCATCGTTGAAGACGCGTCCAAGCTGCGCTCTCACGCCGAGTGTTGCGAAGAATCCGGCCGTGACAACGCCGACGCGCACGCGACGCGGTCGTATCGGATCCGTGAGATTGAGACCACCCGCGGCGAACGCCGCAACGCTGCTGAATACCTCGCGCATGGCGGCGACATCACTGATGTCGGTGAAATGGCGTCCGCTAGGAAATCCTTGCGCGCCGGGATCGAATGGAACGCTGACGTCCGTGAGCGTGACCAGCTCGGACGATCGCGGAAACGGCAGTCCGCGAAGCATCGCTGCATCGATTGCGCTGAACACGGCCGTTGTCGCTCCGATACCAAGCGCCGCGACGAGAATGGTCGCGATCGCGAAGCCAGGGCGATTGCGCAGTCGACGAATCGCGAACCGGAGATCCGCGACACCGTTGTCGATCCAGTTGAGACCCCACGCGTCGCGGCTCCGTTCCTGAAGGCTCGACTTGTTCCCGAACCGCCGCCGCGCGACGTAACGAGCTGCCGTTGGGTCGTGTCCCTGCTGGCGCAGCCGCGCCTCACGCAGCTCGACGTGGAGGCGCATCTCTTCATCGAGCTCCGCGGCGAAGCGGTCGCGCCGAATGAGATACCAGATGCGGCGGAGCAGCTCGTCGAGCCAGCGCATGGGTCAGGCGGGCTTGAGAATCCGATCGATCGCGACCGACACCCGCCTATAGGACGACAACTCGGCGTCGAGCTGCTTGCGTCCAGCCGGTGTGAGCTTGTAGTAGCGCGCGCGCCGATTTTCGGCGGTGCGTCCCCATTCGCCGACGAGCCACCCTTTGATGAGCATTCGTTGAAGCGCCGGGTAAAGCGATCCTTCTTCGACATGCAGCACGTCGCCGGACCGTCGCTCGATGGCGTCGGCGATCTCGAAGCCGTGAAGCTCGCGTTGACTGGCGAGGGTTTTGAGAATCAGCATCTCGAGCGTGCCGGGCGGAATCTCATCGCGGATAGCCATAACATAGACTATCTATGTCAGCAGGAAGGGTCAAGGGCGCGAAAGGCGTAGCGGCGCGAACCCCCAAACGGCGCCAAGCAGCGACCGTCGTCTTGCGCCTTTCGGCATTTGCGCCGTAAGGCATCCTGCGCAGTAAGGAATTCGGCGTCGTCAGGAATTTCAGCGCCGTCAGGAACTTGGCGGCGTTGTTTACTCCGCCCTCAACGCCACGATGGGCGATACTCGTGCCGCTCTCAATGCCGGAAGCAAGACCGCAACGACGGCGCTCGATACTAGTACTCCGACCGCGACGACGATCGACACCGGATCCGCCGAGTCGACACCGTGGAGTTGCGTTCGGAGCAAACGCGTCGACATGAGTGCGACGGGCAATCCGATCACCAATCCAAACCCGACGAGCCGAAGAGCATCGAACAGCACCATACGGACGACGTCGCCCCGCTGCGCGCCGAGAGCGACGCGCAACCCGATCTCTCCAGTGCGCCGCGTGATCGCGTACGTCATCACGCCATACAAACCAATCGCCGCGAGCAAGAGCGCGAATGCGCCGAACGCGCTCGCCAAACGTGCGACGAGCCGCTCTTCGCGAATCGATTGGCGCATGAGCGTGGGGAGCGGATCGACGCCGTCGATTGGAAGCGATGGGTCGACCGAAACGACGGCGCGACGAATTCGCTGCACGACGGCCGACGGATCGCCGACCGTGCGCACCTCGAGACGCAACGAGCCGGGCTCGCCCAAGTTCTTCGGGTCGTCGGCGTGCACGTACGGAAAGTATAGACGGCGCGCCGGCTGGCCTTCGAGATCGTGATCGCGCGTGTCGGCGACAATGCCGACGATCTGCACCGCGACCGAATCGTTGAAGTGCAAGTATTTGCCGACCGCGTTCTGCCCGGGAAAGTAGAACTTGGCGAACGATTGATTGGCGAGCACGACACGTGGCAGCATGGGCTCGTCGCTCGAGCGCAGATCGCGTCCCGCGATGAGCTTGGCACCGATGGCTGTCGCGTAGTCGGGGCCAACTTGGTCGTAAGCCACCGTGGTGTCGTCGGGCGTCCGCGCCGTGAAGCCTGGGATCTCGAGCGTGGTCGAGGACTCCGTACCGGAAAAGATTCCATTTTCCGAGAACGTGACGGCCGAGACTCCGGGAACCGTGGCGACTCGATCGCGCAACGAATGGACCGCGTTCGCCAGTCGTTCGCCATGGTAGCCGCGAGAGCCGATGTCGAGATCGACCAACACAAGGTGATCGCGATCCATGCCGACGTCCACCGCTTGCACGTTGCGCAAGCTCCGCACGAGCATCGCCGCACCGATGAGCAACACGACCGACAACGCGACTTGGCCGGCGATGAGCAACTTGGCAAGTGGCAACCGTTCGCCGCGCATGCCGCTCGCGCTTCCCGCGACCGACGGCGACTGCGCGCGCATTGCCGCTGCCAGGTCCACGCGCGATGCGCGCAGCGCCGGCACCACGCCGAACAACGCGACCGCGAGCACCGACACGCCGAGCGTGAATGCCAAGACGCTCACGTCCGTGCCCAAGTTGATCGACATCGGAGCGCCATCCGAGGCAAGCGCGAGCAACGCCCGACTTCCCCACCACGCGACGAGTAAGCCGACAGCGGCGCTGAGCAGCGCGAGGATTGCGCTCTCCGTGAGCAGTTGCCGCACGAGCCGCGAACGGCTGGCGCCAAGCGCGAGGCGCACCGCCATCTCGCGGCCGCGAGCGATGGCGCGAGCCAACAACAAGTTCGCGACGTTCGCGCAGATGATGCACAACAACAAACCGACGCCGATCATCAGCGTGAGAAGGGGCGCCTGGAACGTGTTCCGTACACGCGAGAATCCCTTGGAGCCTGATGACACATAGTATTTCGCACCGCGGTCGAGGAACGCTTTCGCTATCTGCGGATTGGCGTTTGCCACGATGTCCCGCTTGAGCAGCTCCGAGACTCGCTGCTTCGCTTGCGTCAACGTCACGCCCGGCTGAAGTCGACCGAGCACGAGAATCCAACTCGTCAGCCGATCGTCGAGCACCTTTTGATTCGGGCGAAGTACGTCGTACATGGTGATCGGCAGCCACATGTCGGTCGAGGAGCCGACGATTTCTCCGCTGAATGACGGCGGCGTCACGCCGACGATGGTGATCTTCGTGCCGTTCACCAAGATCGTGCGGCCGATTGCCGACGGGTCATTATGAAAGCGGCGAGTCCAATAGCCATAGCTGATCGTCGCGATCGGTGAAGCGCCGAGGACTGCATCCGCGCTCGCGTCGAATGTTCTCCCGGCGAATGCAGGTACGCCGAGCAGCGAGAAATAGTTGCCGGAGACGAAGCGACCGCGCGGATGCTCGAACTCTCCCGACGTTCCTTCGATGCGAACATCCAGACGATCCGTGCGGCCCGAAGCCAGTACGCCGCTGAAAACGTGATTCTGGTCGCGCAGATCGCGAAACAACGGATACGAGAGGAGATCCGTGCGCGGCGAGCCACTCGACATGGATCCGACCCGAGTAGGATCGCCGATCGCGACCAATTGCTCGGGATGCGACACGGGGAGCGAGCGCACGAGCACGGCGTCGATCAAGCTGAAGATCGCCGTGTTGGCGCCGATGCCGAGTGCCAATGCAGACACGATCACCGCGGTGAAGCCGAAGTTCCGCCGCAGCGTTCGCAATGCGTACGCGATGTCTTGTTGCAGCTCGCCGATCACGTTCGCTCTGTGCATTGCGCGCTCCCGTTGTTCGTCCATGACCAGGCAATCTTGTCTGACACCGTCGACGTCTCCGAATTGTCGCAGCGCTTCGCGCCGCGCGGCGTCGGGCGTCCATCCGGCGGCGATGAGTCGCTGCGCGCGCATCTCGAGATGGAACGACAACTCGTCGTCCACTTCACGCGCGATGTGTCCGCGCGCGAACGGAATGCGGAAGACGCGGCGCATTTGTCTCGGCTCACGCCGGCAGCGGCGACGCGGCCGCCAGCGCTTTCCCGATCGCGCGCGCGTACCGCTCCCACGACGTCACCTCGGCGCGAAGTTGCGTGCGTCCGGTGCGGCTCAGCTGGTAATACTTCGCGCGGCGGTTGTTGTCGGAATAGCCCCACTCGGCCGAGAGCCATCCGTTGCGCTCGAGTCGGTGCAGGGCGGTGTAGAGCGGCCCTTCTTCGACGAGCACATCGCCGTCCGTGATGACCTTGATCCACTCGGCGACGGCGTATCCGTGCCGCGGTCCCCAGCTGAGCGATTTGAGAATGAGCACGTCGAGCGTGCCGCGAAGCAGGCCACCGTCGCGATCGAGCATGATCCATCCCTCTGAGTTAGAGGGGAAGGTAGCAACGTGCTCGTGGCCGCGCAATCACCCGCGTACGGCTTTGCGAGGTTAGGGAATGTCGACGGCATTCGAGGCCGCTTGCGTCACGTCGCTCAAGTCCTCGAGGTTGCCGACCGGCGTGCGGAATCGATGTCGACCGGGTTCTGACAGAATGGTTGCCACGACCAGGCTCTCGCCCGGCTCGAGCCGAACTGGGCCGGGCGCCGCCGGCGTCACGCAGGCGAAATTCTGCACTCCGCCTGTCCATTCGCCGCCGACGAATGTCTGCACCAGGATCAGTGGTCCGGCGCCGCAACGACTCATGAATGCGGTTCGCGTTCCAGTGTTCGTGAATCGGATGGTGACGCTGTCGCCGGACGACGCGCGCGATTGAACGGTCGCGACGAGTTCGACGCCGTTGGCCGGAATCCCGTCCGCATCTCCGGTCATCAACGTCGCACTGCAAGCAGACGACGCGAGCACTAATGAAAGCACTAAAGGCAACGCGATGGATCGCATGAAGGCTCCGATGTCTCTATGTGCTCAACCCCGACCGCGTCTGGTTGGTCATCGCATTGCTTAGAGCCTGCCATGATGTGGTCAGCAATCCGGCACGTTTCGTTTGGCACCCAAGATGAGAACTGAAATTTCAGTTTTAGCATCAATGCTACAGCTCGGTTCAATGGGTGTCAGCAGAAATCTCATATTGTGTCGGAAAAACATCTGGCGCGTTGGCGTGTTTCGCATATATTGCTCGCCCTCACCGTCAGTGCGCGATCGACCGAACGTCGTGCGCCTTCCTTCCCGTCGTCGAATTTCCCGTTGGAGTTTGCCTGTATGCGTCGTCGACTCGCCGCTGCTGTCGGGTTGATCTGCCTGGCTGCCGCCTGCACCGATGCTCGCCCCGAAAAGTCATCGTCTCTCGTCACTGCGCCGAGTAAGCCGGCGCTGACGATGAGTAATCTCCCAAGCGATGCGTCGACGGTCTGCGTGGCGACCGTTCGCCAACGCGATCAGCTCATTGCGAAGCCGGCCGCCGGTGGCGCGGCCGATCTGGATGCACTGAACGCCGTCATCGACGACGTCTGCCAATAGCGGTGCGGCGACCCCGCGAAGACTCCTTCATCTGGTAGTCTGATTTGAGATCCGAAAAGAGAATCGAAGGTGGTCTGTTCCTTATATAAGGTATCGGGCGACGGCTTGAGCGACTCACCGCCGAGCCGGAGGCAAGGTGCGCCGGTCGGCTCTTGCGCTGTCTGTGTACGCGGAGATTGTCGGGCGTACGCCACAGGTCGGTTGAAACTCTGCAACGTTCGGGACCTGGGCGCTGCGACGGGCTGACATTAACTGCTGCATAGAAGAGTTAACGTGCGCGTTTATCAAGCTCGACCGGTACTCGGCTTGCCTGCCACGCCATTGCTTCCCCCTCCGCTCCCTTTTGCTTCGATCCCCCATCGGAGTCCCAATGCGTTACCAACTCGCCGCTGCTGTTGGGTTGATTTGTCTCGCCAGTGCCTGCACAGACGATCATCCCGCCGCCAAGTCGTCTTCGCTCCTCACCGCGCCGGGTAAGCCGGCGTTGACGATGAGTAATCTCCCGAGCGACGCGTCGACGGTCTGCGTGGCGACCGTTCGCCAACGCGATCAGCTCATTGCGAAGCCGGCCGCCGGCGGCGCGGCTGATCTGGATGCATTGAACGCCGTCATCGACGACGTCTGTCAATAGAAAGCGAAGACCCCTCCTTTCTCCAACACACCCATGCGTTACACAGGCTTGACCGCCGCTCTTGCGGCGGCGATAGCGCTAGCCGCGTCCGCCCCCGCGGCGCACGCGCAAAAAGCGCTGGTCTATTGCCCAGTCACGATCGACGCGGGCGGTTGCGACCGAATCGTCTCGGCG
>JAICYT010000069.1 GCA_025934075.1 Gemmatimonadaceae bacterium | reverse complement strand
GTCTGGCAGCGCGCGCAGTAGTTCGTCTCGTTGTCAGCATAACGAATGCGTTGCACCGGCGTCGCACACACCGGACATGGTTGGCCAAACTTCCCATGCACCGCCATCTCGGGGCGGAATGCCGTCACCTTCTCGGGAAATCCGTCTCCGGTTTCGGCGCGCAGACGATCCGTCCACTCGACGAGCGTCGTCTTGGTCGCATCGAGGAGGCCCGCGATCTCGTCGTCGCTCAACCGGCTCGTGAGCTTGACGGGCGACATCCGCGCTCGATGCAAGATTTCGTCCGAGTATGCGTTTCCGATCCCGCTGAACAATCGCGGATCGGTGAGCGAGCGCTTGATCGTGTGGTTCTCGGAGCGCAGACGCCGCGCGAATTCATCGACCGTCGCGTCGAGCGGCTCGAGTCCTCCGCGCTTGAACTCGGCGAGTCCATCGCGGCCGCGCACGAGATGCAGCGACGCGCGTCGCTTCGTGCCCGCTTCTGTCAGCGACAAGACGCCGGTCGGGAACTCGAGCTCGGCCAGATTGCTTCGACCGCCGCCTTTCGCCCCGCGCGCTTTCCAATGGAGACGTCCAGCGATCATCAGATGGAAAATCACAAACAGATCGTCGTCCAGCTCGAGAACGATGCGCTTGCCAAGGCGCTCCACGCCGACGACGAACTTGCCGATCAAATCAGGGAGCGGCGGCTCGACGGTGCGCAGCAAGAATGGCGTCTTGAGTCGAATTTCCTCGAGTGGTTGCCCAACGATGCGCCGGCGGAGCGCTTCGACGTAGACAGTGATGTCGGGTAGCTCAGGCAACTGGACGCGCTACCGCTCTCGAGTCCAAAGGAAAACGCGCTTCATCGATACAGTCTGAGTTCTGTGCTTGCGCTGAGGTCGGAGCGTCGGCGGCGACCGACGTCTGGCATTATGCGTTCGCGCAGCGGTGCTGGCAACGCTTTCGGGAGATGGTGTGTCAGATGGTACTGGGGACAGCCCTCAACCGTTCAGGGGAGTTGCGTTCGCTGGCCGGGCTGGGCATGATATCCATCAACACTTCAGGGGAGAACCCGTGGCCGCCGTCGATCTCGACCTGCTCCAAGGCACGCTCGACTTGCTCATCCTCAAGACGCTGAACTGGGGACCGCGCCACGGGTACGCCGTCGCGTCATGGATTCGCGAGACCACTGACCAGCGCCTCCAGATCGAGGAAGGCGCGCTCTACACCGCGCTCCACCGCATGGAAAAACGCGGCTGGCTCGAGTCCGAATGGGGACTCTCCGAGAACAACCGCCGAGCGAAATACTACCAGCTCACATCGGCCGGCCGGAAGCAGCTCCGCGCCAAAACCGCCGTGTGGACCGACTACGCTGCCGCGGTCTTCAA
Source organism: Gemmatimonadaceae bacterium (assembly GCA_025934075.1). Taxonomy (GTDB): domain Bacteria; phylum Gemmatimonadota; class Gemmatimonadetes; order Gemmatimonadales; family Gemmatimonadaceae; genus JAQBQB01. Next base: position 17,719 of record JAICYT010000069.1, on the reverse strand, counting down.
AGTTCTCCAAACCGCCTGACGCGCCGACTTGCCAATGACTCGCCTTCCGGGACTCAAACGCATTCTCCGTATCGAGCGAGACGGCGCCGGCGTCGAGCGGGCGGTCGACGACGAGCTGCAATTTCACTTCGACATGACGATGAGGGAGCTCATGAGCAGCGGACTGCCGCCGGAAGAAGCCCGAGCCGAAGCCACCCGCCGGTTCGGCGACATACAGCGCACGCGCGAACGCCTCACCACGATCGATCGCTCTCGCCTCGGACGTGAACGACGCAGCGAATGGTGGAACGCGTTCGCGCAGGACCTTCGGTATGCCATCCGCGGGCTCCGCCTCAAGCCAAGCTTTGCGATCGCGGTCATTCTCACGCTCGGACTCGGCATCGGTGCCAACGCGACGATGTTCGGCATTGTCGACAGGCTGTTGTTCCGGCCGCCGGCCTTCCTCACCGCACCCGATCGCGCGGCACGACTCTACTTCGCGCGCACCTTTCGCGGCAAAGAAAATGTACAGAGCTATACCGGCTACCGCCGCTATCTCGATCTGAAAGAGATGACGACCTCCTTCGAAGCGATGACGCCCTTCTACTCGAACGATGTCGCCGTCGGCAGCGGCGAGGCGACGAAGGAGATGAAGGTCGGCATCAGCTCGGCGGATTTGTGGAAGATGTTCGCCATCAGGCCGGTGATTGGCCGCTTCTTCACCGCGTCGGAGGACGTTCCGCCCGATGGCTCACGCGTGGTCGTCTTGTCCTACGCGATTTGGCAAACGCAGTTCGGCGGACGCAAAGATGCCTTGGGCTCACTCATCGACATCGGCCCGGCCAAGTACACGATCATCGGCGTCGCACCCGAGGGCTTCAGCGCGTTTTCACCCGATCCGCTCGTCGCGTTCATCCCAGTGAGCGCGGCGTCTTCCACCATGGGATCGGCAAAGAATCCATGGTATAGCACCTACCACATGACGTGGTTCGAGACGTTCGCGCGTCGTAAGCCGGGCGTGACCGCCGCCGCGGCCTCGGCCGATCTCAGCCACGCCTATCAGCGAAGCTACGACAAAGAGGTCGAAGCCAACCCTGGATCGACCGCGGCGAAGATCGCCAAGCCCCGCGCATTCGCGGGACCGGTCCTTCGCGATCGCGGTCCGAAAGAGGGCAACGATGCGAAAGTCGCCACCTGGCTCGTCGGCGTCGCGGCGATCGTGCTCCTCATCGCCTGCGCAAATGTCGCGAACCTGCTGCTCGCGCGCGCATTGCGCCGCCGGCGCGAGATCGCGGTGCGCATCGCACTCGGCGTGAGCCGCGGGCGGTTGCTGATGCAGCTCGCCACCGAAAGCCTGCTCCTGGCGTTTCTCGGCGGACTCGCCGGGCTTGCCATCACTCAGTGGGGCGGAACGATCATGCGAAAAGCGCTGCTCGACCAGACCGACGCTGGGCCGAGCGCGTTCACTGATCCGCGAGTGCTTGGATTCGCGGCGCTGCTCGCGGTGGCCGCCGGCTTGTTGACCGGACTCGTTCCCGCATTTCAGACGGCGCGCGAGGACGTGTCGTCGGCACTCAAGGCTGGGGCGCGCGAAGGACACGTGCATCGCTCCCGCTTTCGCACGAGTCTACTGATCGGCCAAGCCGCACTCTCGGTGGTGCTGCTCGTCGGCGCTGGACTCTTCATTCGCAGCTTGGTGAACGTCCAAAACGTGCGGATGGGCTACGATGCCGAACGCTTGCTCTGGGTGCAACCTCGCATGCGCGGAACGAAGACCGACTCGATACAGAGCATGCAAATGTTGAACGGCATGCGCGAGCGTGCGCAGGCGATTCCGGGCGTCGAGGATGCCGCACGGGCGCTCACGGTTCCCTTCTGGACGACCTGGCAGCTTTCTCTTTACGTCGCGGGCATCGACTCGATGAGCAAGCTGGGCGATTTCACGCTGCAGGCCGCGTCGCCTGAATTTTTCTCCACGATGGGCACACGTGTCTTGCGCGGACGGGCATTCACCGCGGCAGATGGCGAGCACGCGCCGCGTGTGATGGTGATCGGGCAGTCGATGGCGACGAAGATCTGGCCGAGCGAAGACGCCCTTGGCAAATGCATCCGGATCAGTGCCGACACCATGCCATGCACGACGGTGATTGGCATCGCCGAGGACGTTCGTCGCGGAAGCCTCGCCGAGACGGAGATGCACTACTACGTGCCGATCACCCAATTCCAGCCGCAGGCGGGCGGGCTGTTTGTTCGAACGTCCGGCGAAGCCGCGAGCCGGACAGATCAAGTCCGACGCGAGCTGCAAAAGTTGATGCCTGGCGTTTCTTACGTCACGGTCACGCCGATGTCGACGATCATCGCGCCGGAGATCCGGTCATGGAAGATCGGCGCGATCATGTTCGCCGTCTTTGGTGCGCTCGCGCTGGTACTCGCGGCGGTCGGTCTGTACAGCGTCATTGCCTACAACGTCACGCAGCGCACACACGAGATGGGCGTGCGTGTCGCACTTGGCGCACAGGCTCGCGACGTCGTGAGACTGGTTGTCAGAGAAGGCCTGCGGGTCGTGATCCCCGGCGTCGTCCTAGGAGCGATCATCGCGTTGCTTGCCGGGCGGTGGGTCGCTCCGCTGCTCTTCCAGGTCTCGCCGAAGGATCCGCCGGTGCTCGTCAGCGTCGTGCTGACGCTCATTGCGGTGGCGATCGCGGCGAGCTGGGTTCCGGCGACGCGGGCCGCGCGCGTTGATCCGAACGAGGCGCTGAGAGCCGATTGAACGGTGGAACGATTGAACGGTGGAACGGTGGAGCGCCGCTGTTGGGCGGTTAGCGTACCACCGTTCAAGCGAGCGACAGCGAGCGTCCGTTCCACCGTTCCACCATTGTTACCCGTGCCGCCTCGTCTCCCATCCCTTCTTCGCGGCGCGGCTTCGCTTGGCGTGACTCTGGCTCGATCCACCGATGTGTCCGCCCTTGCGCGAAGGTTCATGATTCTCCGAGCGTCCACGCCCGGAGCCCGATTTCTTTCCGCCGTGCGTCTCGGCATTGACCGTCGCCCACGCACGACGCTCGGCTTCTCCTTTCCCGACGCCCCGATCTTCGTAACCTTCCTCGATGTGCTCAGCTTGGCGCTTTTGCTTATCTGTGTACGAGCTCTTGTCGCCTCGTGGCATTGGCCGTCCCTCCTCATCATCGAAAATTCAGCGTGCATAACGGGTCAAGCAGCGTTCGCACGCTGCGTGCCGATTGCGCGATCGACCGTCGAATTTTCGAGTCCGACATTGACCGTGCCGAGCACCGTCGTCATCGTCAGCCGTGGAGGAGGCCGAGGAAGATCATTGATTGTTCGGGCAGAGCTGCCTTGCCACGGATGTCGCGGATTTCACGAAATGAGTCAATTCTAATACAGCCTGGTTCGGGTCATCGAAGGAAAGAATTGGGGTCAGACACCAATTAGATCTGTAACTGCGCTACTGGCGGTGAAAGCTCTCCAAAGCTGTTCGCCGATTCACGCCAAACGCTTCAGCCGTGCCGATCCGTTCAATCCGCCAAGTCCATCTCCAAATTTTGATGCCGGCCTGCGGCGCCACGCTGAGCACGAGTAGATCATTCGATTCACGCACGACGACAGAACACCCCCACATCGGAACACTCACCACATGTTGATTCTTTCGATCGCCGCGCTGCTCCTCCAGACGGCACCAGGCGCGGCCGCTCGCAATCCTGCGTATGCGCACGACGGTCGGCTCGCGGTGAGCGTCGAAGGCGATCTGTGGATCGTGTCGCCGCGCGGAGAGTGGATCCGAATCACTTCGGGGCCAGCCTGGGACCGCGAGCCAGCGTGGGCGCCCGACGGCTCGGCCATCGTATTTTCGTCGGACCGCTCCGGCAATTTCAGCCTCTGGCGCGTCCGAGTCGGACCGACAGGCGCGAGCGGCGACGCCGAGCGCGTCACGAATTCTCCGCTGCCGGACGGCCAACCGGTCGTCACGCACGACGGGCAGATCATCTTTGTACGCGGACGACTAGGCGCGGCCGAGCTGTGGGAACATCAGTCAAATGGCGGCGAAGCGCGCGTTACCAAAGACCGCGCCGCCGAGCAGTGGCCGGCGATCTCGTCGGACGGACTGCGCCTGGCGTATGTGTCGATCGCGGACGGCACACGCAAGCTGCACGTGCGAGCGCTCGACTCTGGCCGCGACACCGTCGTGCTCACCGACGCGCGCGTCGAGCACCCGGCGTGGTCTCCAACCGGCGACAGGCTCGCATGGACCGCAACCGGATCTCGTGGCGCTGTGTACGTCTCGCCACTCGATGGACGCTACGTCAATCTCGTCAGCGCGCATCACGCCGAGTCTGCCTGGAGCCCTGACGGGAAAACGATCGCGCTGGCCGAAATTCCGACCGACGCTATTCCGCCAGTTGGCTATAACGGTGATCCCGATCGCACAGGCGATCGCGAGGCGAATTTGCTCGCCGCATCGGGCGGCAAGCTCTGGACGGTCGACGCGCCGTCGTCACCCGATCAACAGTTGGCCGAACAAGCCGGAACGCCCATGGTCGATCGCGCACGGCGAAACGCCGACGCGTTCGATCAACTTTGGAATCGAACGGCCGCGCTGTACTACTCGACGCCAGACGCGGCAGCGCGGCGCACACAGTGGGAATCGCTGAAGGCGACGTATCGTCCGCGCGCCATCGCGGCGAAGAGCGACGACGAGCTCAAGATGGTCCTGCATGACATGCTGCGCGTGCATCCACCGTATCGTCAATCGGCGACGGGGCGCGCGGCGGTGTCGAGCGCGCATCCGGTTGCGACCGCGGCGGGGATCGAGATGCTGGCCAAGGGCGGCAATGTAGTCGACGCCGCGGTCGCGGTTTCGTTTGCGCTCGCTGTCGTCGAGCCGGACGCGAGCGGGCCTGGCGGCTATGGGCAAATGCTCATCTATCAGAAGAACATGGATCGGCCGCAGCTGATAGAGTTCATGTCTCGCGTTCCGGAAGATGCTGGGCTTGGCAATCCGGCATTCGCGCAGACTGTGAGACTCCCGGATGGTGGGCCGGTGCTGGTGAATGTGCCCGGCACCGTTGCCGCCATGTATCTCGCATGGCAGAAGTTCGGCAGCAAGAAGATTCCGTGGGCCGATTTGCTTCAGCCGGCGATCCACGCGGCACGCGACGGATACGTCGTGAGCGAAGGGTTGGCGACGACCCTCGCCACCGAGCGCGAGCAGTTCACCAAGTACGAAGGAAGTCGCGCACTCTTCTTCCGAGGTGATCAACCGCTCCACGCTGGTGATACGCTCAAGAACCCGGATCTCGCGTGGACACTCGAGCAGATCGCCGCGGGCGGGGCTGACGCGTTCTACAGAGGCGAGATCGCCAAGCGCATGGTGAACGATCTGCACGCCCACGGCAATGCGATGAAGCTCTCCGACATGGCGCGCTACTTCGCCGCCGAGCGTGAGCCGGTGAGCGGGACGTATCGCGGCTATACGATTTTCTCGAGCGCGCCGCCAGTGTCCGGTGGTGCGGAGCTCGCGGCAAAGCTCAATCTGCTCGAGCAATACCAGAATCCGAAACCATACGCCGACGATGCGGGGACGTTGCACGCAATGATCGCCGCCTGGCAGCTCACTCCCTCGACGCGGAATCGGATTGCTGATCCCGGCCTCTGGCCGACGAACACCGAGCCGTTCACCAACAAGGACACGGCGCGGGCCCGATGGCGCTGCTTCGATCCGAACAAGGCGGTGAATCCCGCTCAGCTTCGCGGCGACACGCTGTCATGCGCGCTCCCCAACGCCAAGACGGCGAGCATCGAGCTCGCGACGCCGCCGGAATGCTATGCCCACGGCTACGGCGCCACGCAAGCGTCATCGTGCCGCGCCGCGGGGACGACCGCGTTCACCGTCGCGGATGCTGACGGCAACGTCGTCGCTGCGACGCAAACACTCGGCACCTGGGGCGGAAACTTCTACGTGACGCCGGGATTGGGCTTCCTGTACAACGACAAGTTGACCTCGTACGGATCCGATCCGACCGCCTATGGCGCGCGGCTGCCGTTTGCGCGACACGGCAGCACAATCGCCCCAACGATTGTCTTCGAGGGCGCCGGCAAATCGCAGCATCCGGTCATGGCGCTCGGCGCCGCGGGAAACGCCTGGATCACGTCGGCTGTGTACCAGACGCTTGTCGGAATGATCGATCAGCATCTCGATCCGCAAGCGGCGCTCGAACAGCCGCGATTCCTCATTGGCGGAGGATTCGGCGGCGGTGGTGGACGCGGCGCCAGGGGTTCAGCGGCTCCGCCTGCCGGTGCGACAATTCAGCTCGAGGATGGATTTTCGCCGGACGTCATGAAACGTCTCGAAGCACTCGGATATCGGACGCAGATCGTGTCGCTACCGGGCGAGCTGCGAGAAGGGTACGGAGCGGCGGTCCGCATCGACAAGGGACACGTAACGGCGGGCGCGGATCCGCGCCGAGCTGGTGCGGCGGCTGCGATTCCTTGAGAGTTGCGACTGGCGTTCTGGATCGAGCACGGTAGTCTTCAAGGGACGAGCGATCGGATTCTGTCCTCAGCGACGGACGGCCGATTCTCATCAGAGTGACGCTTTGTAGTATTAACATCGCAGATTGCGCGTTTAGCTGTGGCCCGCGGCGTGCCAGTTCCACTACTTGGTTATCAGGCGCACGGGCGCTCGAAACTGGTCGGTCTCGCCCTTGGAGGAAACGTGCGTAAGCTCATGACATGGACGTTGGCGACGACAGCACTCGTCGCGGTGGCGTGCGGGAAAGGCGCCCCGCGTTCGAACGCGAGCATGTCTGCCGATCTCAAGCGCGATCTGGAGCTCGCGTCTCACACACAGAACATCCAGATCAGCCCGGATGAAGTGTCGCCGCAGAGCCATCAGGAGATCGCGCTCAAGCCCAAGCGCGCTCCTCACGGGCCAAAGGTGATACGGAGCGAGCATCCGACCGTCCTCGCGTCGGCCAAGCCGGCGGAGGCTGCAGAAGTGAAGAACGATATTCCGCAGGTGCAGGTGATGGCGTCTGCTCCGGCCCCGTCGGAGACCCCGACGCCCGACGCACCCCCGATGGCTCGGCCGGCGCCCGTTCCGACACAGGGCTATCCGTCGACGGCGCGGATCCCCGCGGCGAATGGTGGGGTCGGCGGCATACTTGGCGGAATTTTCGGCGCCGTACTTCGTGGCGGCATCGGCGACGACGACCATTGCGATCCGCGGCCAGGCACGCGGCGCGCCGGTCGGCCGATCGGCGGTGACGTGATCTACGGTGGCACCGGGATTGGTGGTGGGCGCATCTACGGTCGCGGTCGACCATAGTCGTTCGTAGAATCGTCGAGCACGAAAGAGCGCCCGGTCATCCAAGAGATGACCGGGCGCTTTCCATTCCCGTGCAACTTTTTCCGGGGACGGTTCGAACTGTCCAGTAGACTCGCGATGTCAAACCTCAATCGTCGACATCGACCGTCGGTCCCCGTCCCAAGAGAGGTTGTTCATGGACGCGCTGCTCCGCGACATCAAGTACAGTCTCCGCCGTCTCCGAAAGACTCCCGCCTTCACGGCGATCGTGATCCTGACGCTCGCCCTCGGAATCGGCGCGAACACGGCGATCTTCAGCGTCGTCAACACGGTGCTGTTGCGTCCACTGCCATACCGTGCGCCCGGACAACTCGTCTCCATCGAGCATTTCTATCCATCGCTGAACAACATGGAAGCCCCCGTTTCGGCGCGCGGCTTCCGTGACTACCGGGACAAGACGAAGAGCTTCGAGTCGGTTGCCGTCGAGAATCAAACCGCGGCAAACCTGACGGGCACCGGCGACCCCGAGCGCGTCCCGGCGACGCGCGTGTCCGGCGACTGGTTCCACGTACTTGGCGTCGCTCCAATGCTTGGCCGACCCCTCCAGCGCGACGACGATCAGCCGGGTCGCGAGCACGTCGTCGTTCTGAGCTACGGTCTTTGGACGCGGCTGTTCGCCGGCAGTCCGTCCGCGATTGGCAAGAACATCGAGCTCAACGGCGAGACATACCAGGTCGTAGGCGTGATGCCGCCGGAGTTCCGCAGCTTTTTCGCGCGGACGGCGGATATCTTCACGCCGCTCGCGCTCGCACCGACGGCCTTCACCAATGGCTATACCAATGAATACCTGAATCTCGTCGCGCGTCTGAAGCCCGGCATCAGACTCGAGCAGGCACAGGCCGAGATGAAGCTGTTCGCCGAGAATCTCAAGAAGGAAAATCCGAACAGCTTCGCGCCGACATGGACGCTCAAGGTTCGGTCGCTCGACGATCTCTCGACGGGCCGCATCCGTCCCGTATTGCTCGTGCTGCTCGGCGCGGTTGGATTCGTGCTTCTCATTGCCTGCGCGAACGTCGCGAACCTGTTGCTCGCGCGCGCCGCCATTCGCATCAAGGAGATCGCAATTCGATCTGCCCTCGGCGCCGATCGCGCGTCGCTCATTCGACAACTGTTGACCGAGAGCGTCATCCTCGCCATGACCGGAGGTGTGCTTGGCTTGGTGTTGGCGCAGTGGAGTGTGAAGTCCGTCGTCGCGCTCAATCCGAATCTGCCGCGCGCGTCAGAAGTTGGCATCGACAGCAACGTGATGATCTTCACCCTGCTCGTGTCGGTGCTGACCGGTTTGCTGTTCGGGCTCGCGCCGGCGCTCCAAACGTCACACACCAATCTTCAAGAAACACTCAAGGATGGCAGCCGAAGCGGTGCGGCGGACTTCGCCGGACGCAGCCTGCGCCGCGGGCTCGTGGTCGCCGAAGTGGCGTTGTCGCTCACGCTACTGATCGGAGCCGGGTTGTTGATCAAGAGTGTGGCGCGTCTTCAGGGCGTTGATCCCGGATTCGATCCACACAACGTGCTCGTGTTCAATCTGTCCTTGCCGGCGGTAAAGTATCCGACCGATACGGCACAGCGGCTCTTCCTCGAGCAACTGATGCCGCGACTGAATGCGCTGCCCGGCGTGCGCGCGGCCGGCGTGACGTCGGTCATTCCGTTTGGCGGCGGCTGGTCGACGTCGAGCTTCAACATCGAGAACCTCGTTGTTCCGCCAGGGCAGAACGGACCGTGGGGAGACGTTCGCATCGTCTCGCCGCAATTCTTCGGCGCGCTGCGCATTCCTCTGAAGAAAGGGCGGCTCTTCGACGCGCAGGACATCGCTTCGTCGCCGCCGGTGGCGGTAATCGACGAACAATTTGTGAAGAAGTACTTCCCCAACACCGATCCGATTGGGAAGCGCATTACCTTCGGTGCGCGTCGAGGGCAAACGGATTCGACGTGGATCACCATCGTCGGCGTCGTCGGACACGCGGCGCATGAAGGGCTCGACGCCGAGCCGCGAATTCAGTACTACTTCCCGACGACGCAGAGCGGGCTTCGAGGGATGACGGTGGCAATCCGCGGTGCCGGCAATCCGCTCTCGCTACTGCCGGCGGCGCGCGAAGCGGTGCACAGCATCGATCGCAACTTGCCGCTCGCCGCCGTGAACACGATGGACAAGCTCGTCGAGTCATCGGTCGGGCAGCGCAAGCTGTCGATGATTCTGCTGGGCGTGTTCTCGGTGATCGCGATGCTGCTCGCGTCGATCGGGATCTATGGCGTGATGAGCTACTCGGTGACGCAGCGGTCGCGGGAGCTCGGCATTCGCATGGCTCTCGGTGCGGCGCGGAGTCGCGTGCTGGTGCTCGTCGTCGGCCAAGGGATGGCGCTTGCGGCGGCCGGCGTCGCGATCGGGCTCGTCGCGGCGTTCGCGCTGACCCGATTTCTGACGAGTCAGCTGTATGGCGTCGGCGCAACGGATCCTGTGACATTCACGCTGGTGTCGGCTTTACTCGTGGCGATCGCGCTTCTTGCCACACTGTTGCCGGCAATGCGTGCAACGCGTGTGGATCCTGTCGTCGCGTTGCGCGACGAATGAGACGTGACGATCGAGCGGACTCGGCCGGTCCGCCGGCTGCGGTCTCGCTTTTGCGCTCATGGATGTTCGGAGGAACTCACATGGCCGACGAACGTCTGTACGATTCCCATGATTGGGTCGACGAGACCGGCGCGGCGACAGGCGACGCCCGCGAAAATGATCCGCGAAGCGCGGGGTTTACGAACCCGAGCGACCGATTGTATCGGTCGCACTTTCAGCATGTGAATCGCCTGGCTGACAGCGCGAATCCTCGGGCGTCCGACGAGATCGAGAAGGACTCGGAACATGGGTGGTTGAACGTCCGCGTCGGCAAAGGTGATTGGGCCGCGACACCCGACGTCGACGCGGACCTTGCCGATGGCGCGCAACAAGGCCGCGTGATTGGAATGCCGCCAGCCGGAACGACGCCGACCCACGATCGCGTGAGCTTCTCGGACCCGATCGCCGGCAACATCGATCCGACGTCGCCCGAGAGTCCCGACTTCCAGCCGTAGGCGGGGTCCGAAGCCGGCGGTTGCGAGGAGGCTGCGCGGGAAGCAATGTCCGGCGTCGCCTCCTTCGCACAAATGACAACACGCCGAGATTTTCTTCGCACTAGTTCGGGCGCCGTCGCCGTCATGGTTGGTGCTCCATCGTTGCTTCTGCACTCGCGCGCCGGCGCAGACATCGTGGTCCGCAACGGCACCGTCTTCGACGGTCTGGGGACGCAAGGCAAGGAGCTCGATATCGTGATTGCCGGCGGCAAGATTGCCTCCGTCGCGCGACGAGCCTCAGACCGCGGCGCCATCGAGATCGACGCACGGGGAATGGCCGTCGCTCCGGGATTCATCGACATCCATTCGCACGGCGATGGAACACTGTGGCCTGATCCGCGCGCTGAGTCGTTGGTCCAGCAAGGCGTGACGACGATCGTCGTCGGCCAGGATGGCTCGTCACGCGCGCCGCGATCGACCGCCCAGGCAAGCGACGATGAAGGTTCGACGCAGTTCGCGACCTTTGCCGAATTGTGGTCCGCGCTCGACCGGCTGCAGCCAGCCGTGAACGTCGCGTCGATGGTCGGACTCGGAACGATTCGCGGGGTGGTCGTCGGCGGCAAGGATCGACCGGCGACCGCCGACGAAATGGCGCGGATGGAGCAGTTCGTGAAGACGGCGCTCGCCGACGGGGCATGCGGCGCATCGTCGGGGCTCGAGTACACACCGGGCGCATTCGCGCCATTGGCTGAGCTGATCACACTCTGCAAGCCATTGGCGGGACGCAAGCTTCCGTACGCCACACACATGCGGAACGAGGACGACAAGCTCATCGAGGCAATCGACGAAGCGATTGCCGTCGCGCGCGGCGCCAAATGTCCGTTACAGATCTCTCATCTCAAGACGCAGGGTCCGCACAACTGGAACAAGCTCGACACGGCGTTCGCGCGTGTGGCGGCAGCTCGCGCGGCCGGCTGCGACGCCCAGTTCGATCGCTATCCGTACATCGCGTATCAAACGGGGCTGACGAATCTCTTTCCGGTCTGGAGTCGTGACGGAAGCACCGATGCGTTTCTCGCACGCCTCGATGATTCGTCGACCGCACCGCGCATCAAGCAGGAAGCGCTCGCCAAAGTGGAATTGATCGGCGGTTGGGACAACGTGATGATCGCGAACGTGGTCGACCCGGCAGACCGGCCGGCCGAGGGTGCGCGGCTTGGAGCCTATGCGTCGAGCCACGGCGTGGACGCGTACGACATGGCCGTTGCGCTGCTTCGACGAAGCCATGGCAACGTGGGCATGGTCGGCTTCGCGATGAGCGAGGAGAATCTCGATCGGATCCTCGCGCACCCGCAGGGCATGGTGTGCAGCGACGGCGGTGCGTTCGCCGTTGATGGTCCCGCGCATCGCGGCCATCCGCACCCTCGCGGACTCGGCACTTTCCCGCGCGTCTTGGGTCGTTACGTGCGCGAGCGAAAGGCGCTCACGCTCACGCAGGCGATCAACAAGATGACCGCGCTTCCGGCATCGCGCATCCATCTTCACGATCGCGGACGCATCGCACCGAAGATGGCGGCCGACGTCGTCGTGTTCGACCCCGCCACGATTCACGACACCGCGACCTACGCCGAGCCGTTTCAGTATCCAGTCGGGATCAACGCGGTGATCGTGAATGGTGCGATTGCTCTGCGGGATGGCCAACGTGGCGAGCGCCATACAGGGAAGCCGCTGCGCGCATTATCGTGAGGCGCCGAGCCGTGAACCGCCGGCCACTCACAGCAGCGAACCACGTGCGTCGCGACGCCAGAACGACAACGCATCACGTTGACCGTATGTACGAGCACCCAGCCTCTTGCGCCCGATGCACCGCATAGACGCCCGTCGGTTGTAGAATCACGCCCGGCACCAAGTTCGCTTTCAATTCTTCGTACACGACATGCGAATCCACTTTGGTGCGCTCAGCGATTTCTCCAGCGTAGCCGCGCGTCGCGAGATCGCAGCCCAGTAGGATGTGTCCGTGCGACGACAACCAGGCGAACGTCGATTGTGGACGGTCGGGCGGCGCCTTGCTCGGCGTCGCGGCAGTGAGCCAGGGATTGCGCGTCGCCCACTTCTCCGACGGATAATCCTTCACTTTGAGCTCCTTGCCGAGCGAGTACTTGGCCCATATTGCGTCGTTGAAGATCATCGGAATCGCCGCATGTCGCATGACGACCACGGTCTGCACGTCGTCGGCACCCGCGGCAACCGCGTCGCGCATGCCCCGGATGTAGCCGGCGGCTTGGGCGACGGCGAGCCCGTCCTCGATCGCGGGCGAATCGAAAACGGCTTTGTGCTTTGCCGTGAGTCGCGTGAACCACGAATCATCCCAATGGACGGGACCCGGCGGCGCCGGAGACGGCGCGGGCGCCGGCGCGGTGTTGTTTGGTCCAGCGCTGATCGGCGTCGTGCACGCGGCGCTGGCGAGAACCACGGCGGACGCGGCGATCTGACCAAGGAACTCGCGACGTGGCGTCGATTGATCGTTCGGAGGAGTCACGGAATCTGATGAGGATGTTGCGGTGGGAATCAGACGGCGGCGCTTGCCGCGCGCGAGATTTCTTTCGATTCGATAATCTGCATGCCCGCCTGATCTTCTCGCGCGGCGCTCACGAGCGCTTCGGCCACTCGCGTCGCGGAGACGGGTTTGTACTTCGCCGGCGCAAGCCAGCCAAATCGTTTGCCGATCTGCTCACCCAAACGAAATTCATTGCGTTCGCCCACCAGCAGCGATGGACGCACGATCGTGACGCTTCGAAACGGAAGAGTGCGCAGCGCGTCCTCGAGCTCACCCTTGATGCGATTGTAGAAGATCCGCGACTTCGCCGACGCTCCGACCGCGCTGACCAACAAGAAGTGCCGCACACCGCGCTCCGCGCCGAGTTGCGCCGCAGCAAGCGGATACTCGAGATCGACACGACGAAATGCCTCTTGAGACCCTGCTTGTTTGATCGTCGTGCCCAGCGCGCAGAAAATCTGATCGACAGCGAACAATTCGCCATACTCGGTCAATCGATCGAAGTCGATAACTTCGCTCCGCAACTTCGGCGACGCGAGATCATCGGCCAGTGGCCGACGCACGACCGCGACGACATGCGCGACACCAGGATCGTCGAGCAGCAGGCGCAGACATTCACGCCCAACGAGGCCGGTTGCGCCAAGTACGATGACCGAACGTCCGGGGTCCGTCATGCCACCGAAGATAGCGCGCGTTGGTGATCGGCGTTCGTTTTTGGGACGCCGGTTCCCATAGGCGGACGGGCGGCCGCGCCGATCAATGGGCGGTCATTGGCGAACTTGTTGTTCCGCAATGACTTCAGGGCAGCGTTCTTCGGCACGAATGTTCCCTGTGTCGCCGTCACATCTCGCTCAACGCCCGGCTCTCCCACATGGATATCCTGTTTCAAGACATTCGCTACGCGGCGCGCAAGCTTATCCGTACGCCGAGCTTCACGATCATCGCCGTCGCGACGCTCGCGCTGGCGATCGGCGCGACGACCGCGGTCTTCAGCATCGTCAATGGGGTGCTGCTCGAGCCGCTTCCTTTCCGGCAACCCGATGAGATCATGAAGATCGGGTCGCTGAGCAGAGAGGGAAAGCTCGTTCACATGTCGGTGCCCGACTTCATCGATTATCGCGATCAAACGCACAGCTTCGTCGACATGGCGCAGATCCAGAACCGCAACAATGCGAACCTGAGCATCGCCGGCGCCGAACCGAAACGCCTCAACTCGGCGTCTGTCGGCGCACGATTCTTCGATCTGCTCGGCGTGCGGATGGAGATTGGTCGTGGGTTCTTGCAGGGTGAGGATTCGACCAGCGCGGCGCGCGTCGTGGTCCTGTCGGACAAGCTTTGGCGGAACGACTTCGGCGCTGACCCGCGCGTAATCGGACAACCGGTTTCACTGAACGGAAAGGACTTCACCGTCACCGGCGTCGCTCCTCCGTCACTGACCTACCCGTCGTCGCCCGATGTCTGGGTTCCGTTCAAGTTCGAGCCATGGATGACGGATCCCGAGAACCGCGGCGCGCACTTCATGATGGCCATCGCGCGTGTCCGCCCCGGCGTTTCGGAAGAAGCCGCAAAACGTGACATGACCGCCCTCGGAGCGCGGCTCCAGAAAGAATACCCCAAATCGAACGCGACCTTCGGAGGAACCGCGGAGAATCTCCAGCGCTCGCTCGTTGGTGACGTCCGCGGCACGCTGCTCACGATGTTCGGCGCCGTCGCGTTCGTGTTGTTGATCGCATGCGCGAACGTCGCCAACCTGCTGCTCGTTCGCGCTGCGGGTCGCGAGACCGAGATCGCCGTCCGCACCGCGCTCGGTGCAGGCCGTGGGCGAATCGTACGACAGCTGGTGACCGAAAGCGTCCTCCTCTCGCTCGCCGGTGCGGTCATCGGTGGTGCACTCGCCGCATGGATCGTCGACGCAATCGTGGCATTTGGCCCCAAGGGGCTACCGCGTCTCGAGAACATTGCAATCGACGGACGCGTGCTCGCATTCGCCGTGGCGATTGCCGTGCTCACCGGGCTGTTGTTCGGCCTCGTTCCGGCATTTCACGCTGCGCGCGCCGACATCGGTCAGATGCTCAAGGAAAGCGTGCGCGGTTCGAGTGGCCGGCGCAGCGCCCAGCGCACGCGAAGTGCGCTGGTGATGACCGAGATGGCGCTCGCCGTTGTGCTGCTCATCGGCGCAGGCTTGCTCATCAAGAGTTTCGCGAGGCTGGTCAGAGTCGATCCAGGCTTCCGTACCGAGAACGTGGCGAGCTTCAGCGTCTCCGCGCCATCGATCAAATATCCGAACGATCGCGATCTTCGCCGCTTCAGTGCGGACGTCGCGGCAAACCTCTCTCAAGTTCCAGGTGTGCAGTCCGTCGCGGTGGCCATGGCGCCGCCGATATCGAGCATCGGAATGCGCGGCAGCTTCGACATCGATGGCCGTCCGAAGCCTCCCGACGACAACCGACTGAGCGCCGATGTGCTCCCGGCGACGTCGAACTTTTTCGCGACAGCGGGAATCCCCGTCGTCCGCGGGAGAACATTCGCCGTCGCAGAGGAGAACTGGGGTCCGCCGCCTGTCCTCGTTGTCAACAAGGCATTCGCTGCGAAGTACTTTCCCGGCGAAGATCCGCTGGGCAAGCGTATCACGCTCGGCGTCACGCACGACACGTTGGCCACGCCGAGCGCTGTCACGTCGGGGGGCGAGATCATCGGCGTGGTCGGCAACGTTCGTCAGTTTGGCTTGCGCGAGGATCCATATCCGGCGGTGTATCTCGGCTGGGGAACGTTTCCCATCAACGATATGACGTTCCTCGTCCGTTCGCGCTCCGATCTCGGCCAGCTTACCGCGGCGATCCGTGATCGCGTGCACGCCGTCGATCCGACGATGCCGATCTACGACATTCAAACGATGGAGCACGCCGTGGCCGAATCGGTTGCGCAGCCGCGGTTCTATACCGTGCTCTTGTCGGGGTTCGCTGTTCTGGCGCTGATCCTCGCGGGACTCGGCATCTACGGCGTCGTTTCGTATTCGGTGAGCCAGCGCACGCGTGAGCTCGGGATCCGTATTGCGCTCGGTGCAACGCAGGACCGCGTCGTTCGACTCGTGATTGGCCAAGGCATGGCGCTCACGTTCATCGGCGTCGCGGTGGGTATCACCGGCGCGTATTGGCTTGCGCATTTGCTCGCGACGCTTTTGTACGGGGTCACGCCAACGGATCGGACGACGTTTGCCGGCGTTTCGCTCGTGCTCCTCGGCGTTGCGTGGCTGGCGAGCTATGTGCCGGCGCGACGCGCATCGCGTGTCGATCCGGTCATTGCCATGCGTGCTGAGTGATTCCGTCAGATTGACGAGCGTGAGCGACTGAGCCGGCGATTGATCGCCCGGGCCAGTCGCTCCGTCGCGTCATCGGCAGCGGCGAGAAAAAGATTCGGCTCGATCAACTCGAGCTCCATCAGCAGAAACGCGTCTCCGCGCGCGACGCCGTCGACGCGCGCGTAGAGCGGCGTCTCGGGCAGCACGCGCAGCACATGCGTGGCTTGCTCCACGAGCGATTGCGCGGCGACGACAGGCTCGACGCTTCCTCCATGCTCGGTCTGCACGCGGAACTCGCCGGGCGCGGCCCGCTTCAGCGTCGCGTGGCTGAATGTCCCATCAATGAAGGTGAATGAGTATTCGCCATCCCGAGCGACTTCGTCGACCAACGGCTGGAGCAACGCATCTCCGAGCGCCGTGACTTGTGCAACGAGCGCCCGAGCGTTCGCATCGAGCGGTGTGCGCAACGAGTAGGTCTCGTAGCCGCTTGCCGACACGGTCGGCTTGAGCACGAATCGCGTCCACCCTTCGGCGACCGCCAGCGGCTCGACGTCTCGCGACCGACCGCGCGGAACGATCATCGTTGGAATCGTCGCCACACCACGTTGCGCCAGATCGAGCAAGTAGCGCTTGTCCGCGTTCCATCGCACCAGTTTCGGCGAGTTGAAGACCGCGATGCCACTCGCCTCGAGCACAGCGAGCCACGCGAGAAATTCGGCGAAGCACAGGTGATAGTCCCAACACGACCGTATGACGACCGCATCGTACTGGTCCCATTTCGTCGATTTGCTCGACCAGACGACAGGCTCGGCGAATACTCCGAGCGACGCCAACGCCGGCGGCAGAAGTTGGTCGTCTGGCGCGAGCTGTGGCGCGCGTTCATACGTGGCCAACGCGATGCGACGTGACACAGAGCTATTGCTTGCAGGGAATGTGTGGATTGGTCGGCTTGGGGACGTCGAGCCGGGGCCGATGGTCGGCGTTCGCGACAAAGATCGCCGCGTCGAGCACCATTCTTGTCAGCCGTGCGTAATCGGGATAGTCGATGTACTGCGCCTCGTCCGTGAGCTGGTGATAATCCATGTGACCGCCGCGTGACAGCGAGACGCTCGGAATGCCGTAGCGCGCATAGTTGTAGTGGTCGGCGCGGCAGTAGTATTGCTCTGGATGGCCCGGCGCGTCGTACTCGTAGTTGAAGACGAATGGCACTGGCTCCTTGGCGTTCACCGTCTCCAGCCAATCGCCAAACTCTTTCGACAAACGACGCGAACCCACAACCTCGAGATAGGTTGGCCCGCCGCCTTTGATGTCGCGTGCCGCGCCGCGACCAACCATGTCGAGGTCGAATTCGGCCACGATCGAATCAATCGGTACCGTCGCGTGATCGGTGTACCACTCGGATCCGAGCAGGCCTTTTTCCTCGGCTGTGTGTGAGACGAAGAGAATCGAGCGGCGCGGCTTC
>JAICYT010000139.1 GCA_025934075.1 Gemmatimonadaceae bacterium | reverse complement strand
CGTGAAGTCGACGTGTCCGGGCGTGTCGATGATGTTGATGCGGTATTCGACGCCGTTTCTGGTCCAGAAGGCAGTCGTCGCGGCGGACGTGATCGTGATGCCGCGCTCTTGTTCCTGCTCCATCCAGTCCATCGTCGCGGTGCCTTCGTGCACCTCGCCGATTTTGTGCGCCTTACCTGTATAGTAGAGAATACGCTCGGTCGTAGTCGTCTTACCGGCATCGATGTGGGCCATGATGCCGATATTCCGATAGTGGTCGAGCGGAGTTACGCGGGGCATTTAGAAAACGGTTACTAGTTACTGGTTGCGAAATAACGAAAAGTCTACCAAGCAAAACGCGGGTGGACCTGGCGCCCCAAGCTGGAGCCGGTATCCATCCGCCATCGCCGGGTGTGCTCGTCACTGCTGCGCGAGCGGGGACCCAAGGCGCGACCTGATCCGTTGCTGAGCCGAAGACGCGAGTCTTCGTCGCGCTCAGGATAGGCCGTCTAATTGTCCTGCGTTGCTTTTCGGGAGCCGCAGCACTCACTCGAGTGCGTCAGCCGGAGCAGGCCCTTGCGTCATGCAAGCCCATAAGTGTCGGCGCGCAGTTCGCCGATGTCGGCACTACAGCGGTCCTACAAAGTACGAAGGCCCAGTACAGCGAAGGCCAAAATGCCGTAGCCCCTTGAATTTATTGACAATCAGAGCCGTGTCAACGGGCGACGATCAATCGCCCACCCGCCCGCGCTGCTCGACACACGTCCGACTCCAAATTCGTTGGGCGCCGCTGCTCGGCCGCGATCATTCGCGTCTGGTCCAAATTGCCACTGCACCGCAACGCAAATCTGGCTCAGCGAACTCGGGCGGCATCTCCGAGAGCCCGCGAAACACTTCTATCGCCGAGATCCCGTCGAGTTGAAGCGAGCCCAGCCCGTCCGTCACCGGATCTGCCCGGCCCGGCAAGTCCATTCGATGCCCATCGAGGAACCAGCCCATATGGCATACCGGAGTTCCGCGGGGAGCCAATCCCGCCGGCAGCGTCGATGCCCGGGTCGTCTGAATGCTGGACGTCGATGACGGATCGCGAACCGACAGCCCCGGAATCGACTGGAGGAACTCCCCGAGCGTCGTCACGCTGAGCTTTTCAAAGTCCTTGCGACCATACTGAAGGCCAGTGCCAAGTGTCTTGCGCGCCCGGAACCGGTCCGCATCAGCCGGAGACATGCCGTCAGCAACTTGTTGGTTCGCGTCCTGCGCCGCCGGAGCCGTCGGCTTCACGTGTCCGACGACCGCAATGCGATGCTGCGGATCTCCAACCGCGGCGATCGGGATGTTCACGGTGAACTGCTCGCCGTTCTGCGCCTTCACCGGCGCCGAGAGTACCGACGTGTAGCCCGGGCGCACCGCGGCGATCTGAAATACACCTGACGTCGTCTTGAGATTGAATTGCCCCAGCGAATCCGTGGTCGTGTGAACGATCGGAGCATCGGTCGAGGGATCCACAAGCATCACCGTACCGCGCAGTCGGGCGCCATTCGCATCATCATATAGAACTCCGCGGACGACGACCTGCGCGCGCACCAACTGCCCACTCACGAAAAACGCACCGGCCAACAGGATGACGCGCGCGGCACTCGGCGCGCGCAGGATGAATTGCAAGCCCATGATGCACCCCTTAGACAAATGCTCCGGGCCCATCCTGAATTGCGACTTGCAATCCATCGTGCTCCACTGACCGACGCACCGTGATTACTCACGGCCCCGGTCCCACCCCACACGCCGACCCGGTAACCGGCGCATAGACGAGGATCGTGCCACCGGGAAGGCTGATTTCGAGTTTTCGTGAAAGAAATGTGACCGACTCATGCGCAGCGGATCAACGGCCGCGCAAAAGTGATCAAGCGCACGCGGCGCTAGTGCGCCGCGACGGATCCCATCACGCGGCGATAGACATTGAGATACTTCCTCGCCGATTGTTCCCAGCCAAAATCACGCGACATCGCCGTCCGGATCATCGCCAGCCAACCGTCGGGCTCTTCAAATTGGTCGATCGCTCTCATCACGGCGCGCGTGAAATCGTCGGGCGTGTAGTCGTCGAAGAGAAATCCGGTTACGCCATCTTCGATCGTATCGGCCAATCCACCGACCCTGCGCGCGATGGGGATCGTTCCATAACGCTGCGCTCGCATCTGCGTGAGCCCGCACGGCTCGTACAGCGACGGCATCAAGCACATGTCGGCGCCGGCCAGCAACCGATGCTCGAGCTCATCACTGAATCGTAATTCGACGACGATGCGATTCGGCGCGCGGTCGGCGATCGCGGCCAGCGCTTCCTCATACCGCGGCTCACCACTGCCGAGGAAAATGAATTGCGCGTCGAACGCGAAGTAGTTCGGGTTGCCGAGGATGAGATCGAGTCCCTTCTGCGCAACCAAGCGCGCGCTCATCGCGACGATCGGCATCTCGTCCGTCGGACGCAGGCCCATCTCGCGCTGCAACGCCTCGCGACATTCGATCTTTCCGGCGAGACGATCGGCGTCATAGTTCGCGGCGAGCAACGGATCCGTGGCGGAATTCCATGCGACTTGATCGATCCCGTTCGCGATGCCAATGAATCGGTCGCGCAGCGAGATGAAGACGCCGTCGAGGCCGAATCCTCCCGCTCCCGTACGCAGCTCGTGCGCGTGCGTTGGACTCACGGTGGTGACGAAGTCGGAGAACACGAGACCGCCCTTGAGCAAATTCACACGACCGTACCACTCGAGCTGCCGCCAATTGTAGATCGCGGCCGGCAATCCGAGATCGGCCATCGCCTGCGGCGGGAAATGTCCTTGAAATCCGGCGTTGTGGACGGTGAGCACAGTCTTCACGCGACGATACGCCTCGTCGTACGCGAACCGCGTGCGCAAATACACCGGCGCGAGTGCCGCTTGCCAGTCGTGCGCATGCAGCAATACCGGCTCCGAGCCGGCAATTGTCGGCAGCGACGCGAGTGCCGCCATCGCGAAGCATGCGTACCGGCGAGAGTTGTCGAGGAAGTCTGAACCAGGCGGCCCGTAGATGAACGGACGCGCAAAGTATTGCTCGCATTCAATGAAGTACACGCGCGTCGCGGCGAGCGGGTGATCCGGCTCGGCGCTGAATCGCCAGAGGCGAACTTCCTCGGAACGCGGCCCGACTTGCACGGTGAACGATGCCCCGACGGGCTCGATGTTCGCGCCAGTCGCCCGCACCGCGTCATACAGCGGCATCACGATCGCGGTCCACAGCCCGGACGCCGCTTGGTATCTCGCCAAGCTGTTCACCGCTTCGCCCAAGCCGCCACTGCGCGCGAACGGCGCCAACTCCGCCGCCAAGTGCACAACGCGCACCGCACGACCATCGGCGGTTTGCAGCGGCGACGATGGCGGTGACAACGGCGTTGGCGCTGTTGCGAGCTTGGGCATGACGTTCCTCTGATCGCTGGTCAAATCACGACCGTCGCAGAGAATACGCCGCCCGGCGCACGAGCGCTACCGACCAGTGATGACCTCAGCGCTTCTTCTCTGCCGACGTCGACGACATCCCATCAAGCAGATGACATGACCTCACACCAGTCACTGCCGGTGATGCATGTCGTCGTGCTCGGAAGCGATCTGCCGCCACGTATACTGCACGTCGAATTGGTAGTCGCGACTGCTTCGGTCGACCGACGGCCAGGGCTTCGAGCCCATCGGCCAGACGACGCCGCCGAGCGCTCCCATGCCCCCGTCGACAATCGTGTGGCCGGTTGGGTTTTCATATACGGCGACTAGCCGATAGACATGATCCGGCCGCATCGGCAGACCGAGTTGCCGCACGAACATCGAAATCGGCATCGCGGCGATCTCGCCCGTTGAATCCGTGACGGGCTTGTCCCGCCACACGACGCGGTTGTCGGTTCGATCCTCGAGGCGAAGCTCCACTCCGTATTTGTGCATGTGCCCGCCCATGGCGACAATGCGGCCACCGATCGCCGGGTGCCCTTCCCAATAAAACTCCGAGCGACCGGGCGGGACGTCGAACGAATGCGAGCCGGCTGGCGGCATGACATCCAGATAGAACGGCACCACCGCCAATGGATGCCGCCACCATTTTGGCTCCGAGTATGGCATGCGAACGCGCACGTGCACGCCCGAGTACGCGCGATCCGTCGGGTTGTGCAACATCATCGACACGAGCAAGCTGTCGCCGGCGTGCACGTGATACGCGACCACACTCGGCAGCGCGACGGGTGCAGTCTCGGCGCCCGCCGCGGCAATTCTGAGCATGATGGGACTGAAGAGCTCCCGCTTCTCCGGCGCGATCACATTGAGGTGGTGCAGCACGCGTTGCGGTACGCGTTCGCCAGCACTGTCCACCATCTCCACGACGTAGCCGCGGAGCCAGCCGTCAACGGGCACCGCCGCCGCCAGCGGCGGCGGCTGACGAACTACATCGTGTTCGGCGTGCGCAGGCAGTTCGATCGGGCCGACGTCGACCACGAGATCGTCGCGATCCCGGTAGATGCGCAGCGCGGCGGCGCGGTCGACCGCCATGGCGTGATCGTGCATCGGCATGGGCGCCTGCGCACACGCATCGCTGCGAGCAGTCGCGGCCAACACGATCGCGAAAACCATCATCGAGCGACCCGAGAGGCTTCTCATCTCAGATCATCCCACCTCGGTCGGTGCACGTTTCAAATGCAGCGGAGCGCCATGGGCGGCCGCGCTGCCTCACTCCTCGGCTCGGATTTCCTCGCAAGATCATTGCCTCGCCGCTCAACTGCGGCAAGGCTGCGCGCCCGCTTACGAATGCAACGCCGTCGTCGGGTCGACCGAGGCAACGCGTCGCGCGGGAACGAGGATGGCCGCGAGCGACACAATGATCAACATCAACGTCACGACGACGAACGTCGCCGGATCATTTGCCGTCACACCGTACAAAGAGCCACGAAGCAATCGTGTCGCCCACACGGAGGTGATCACTCCCAGCAGGGCACCCCAGAATACGGGTCGCAATCCTTGCCAAGTCATGAGACGGACGACGTCCATCGTCGTGGCGCCGAGTGCCATGCGTACACCGATCTCGTTCCGGCGCAGCGTGACGAAGTAAGCAATGACGCTGTATATCCCCGCCGCCGCGAGCAACAATCCGACGCCACCCAACACCACGAGCAACTCGAGATGAAAGCGCGACTCGGCGAGCGACTGCGACAAACGGTCGCTCATCGTCGCGATGCTGTACACGGGCAGTGTCGGGTCGATTGATCGCACCGCGGCGCGAACGGTCGGCGTGAGCGACGTCGCGTCGCCTGACTTCGCGCGGACGACCAGCGTCATCGTCCGATTGATCCATCGCCAGGCGTCGTCGGGCGCTTGGGCCATCGGGATGTAGAACTCGGGTCGAATCTCTTGGGTCGGACCACCGGTGTGCACGTCGGCGGCGACACCGATGACAGTTTTCCAACGAGGATCTTCTGGCCCACCTTCACAGCAGCTGATTCGCTTGCCAATGGGATCTTGATTGGGCCACGCCGCTTTCGCCAGAGCTTCGCTAACGACCATCACACGCAGGCTGCCGCGCCGGTCCCGTTCGTTGATGTCTCGCCCACGCAGAATCGGAATCCGCATCATCGAGATGTACCCCGGCGTCACCATGCGCAGTCGCGAATCGATCGCGTTCGCGATGCTCTGCTCCTTTCCCTCCGGCACGAGTCCATTCGATCCACCGCCGGAGCCGAGCGGCGCGGCCGACGTCGCCGCGACACCTTCGACGCCGGGACGTCCCCGCAACTCGTTCACGAGTCGCGTGAATGTTTGCTCGGCATCCGTGCCTGAAGTCGCTGAGTCCGACGGCGCTCGGAGAGCGACGCGCGTGGACAAGAGCCCGCGAGCATCGAAGCCGGGATTGACGTGATTCAAGAAGATCGCACTTCGGATCAACAGCCCCGCACCGACGAGCAGCGTCAACGCGATGCTGACCTCGGAAATCACCAACGCTGCACGAACTCGATCCCGCGCGCTCGCCGCGGCCGAGCGCCCACCTCCCCGCAGCGCGCTCTGGAGATCGCCGCGGGCGGCACGCAACGCCGGCATGAGACCGAACACCACAGCGCTGAAGACGGCGAGCGCCAGCGCGAACAGCACGACGACAGCGTCCAGACGCGTGCCTGTGAGCCGCGGAATGGAAGCAGGCGCCGCACCGATCAATATGTGAATGCCGAGCCACGCGAGCCCCAAACCCACGACAGTCGCCGCCAACGCGAGCACCAAGCTCTCGGTGAGCAGTTGGCGAACGATTCGTCCCCGACCGGCACCAATCGCCGTTCGAATCGCCAGCTCTTTGGAGCGCGCGGCGCCGCGCGCGAGTAACAGATTGGCGACGTTGCCGCACGCGATGAGCAGCACGCATAAGACCGCGCCGAGCAGCACGAACAACCGCGCGCGATAGTCGCCGATCACAGTTTCAGCATAGCCTTTGATGCTGATTCCCGACACTTTGTTTGTCTCGGGAAATTCCGCGGCCAACTGCTTCGCGACGACGTCCATTTCGCGTTGCGCCGAGCCGATCGCGACGCCCGGCTCGAGACGGCCGACGACCGTGAGGTAGTGCTCGTCGTGAAAGGCCAGTTGCTTCGGCGTGAATGCGATCGGTGCCCAGAGATCTTCATGGGAGTCCGTCGGGTCGAACGTCGCAGGCATGACGCCAACGACCGTCACCGGACGGCCATTGACTGTCATCGCACGTCCAACGATCGCCGGCGACGAGGCGAAGTTGCGGCGCCAGAATCCATCGCTCAATACGACGATGCCGTCGCGGCCCGGTTGATCTTCGTCCGCCGTGAAGACTCGGCCCAGCTCGGGTTTGACACCGTACATCGGAAAGACATTGGCCGTCGCGTACGCCGCCGTCACGCGGTCGGGGGAACCGTCGGTCGCGATCGTCACGCCCTTGAACTCGAACGCGCCGAGCTGCGCGAAGCTCCGCGATCGTCGCTGCCACTCCGCGTAATCGCCGACGGACACTCCGCCGTTGCCGAATGTCCAATGAGTGAACGTGAATACGAGCTCGCCGGCGTCGCGATAGGGGAATGGCCGGAGCACGACTGACTCGACCGCACTGAAGATCGCGGTCGTCGCGCCGACGCCGAGCGCCAACGTGAACACGGCAACGAGGGTGAATGCGGGCGTCTTGATCAACTGTCGCACCGCGAAACGGACATCGTGCGCCAACTCGGCCAGATATTCTGTCGTCACCATCTCGCGCTCCCGTTGATTTCCGATTCCGCGACATTCGGCATTGACGCGGCCGATGTCGCCAAATCGCGCGACCGCTGCCGCCCGTGCCGACTCCGGATCCATTCCACGCGCTATGTACTCCCGTGTGCGCATCTCGACGTGAAACTCGAACTCGGCGTCCACTTCGTGCTCGACGCTCGCCTTCCAGAGCGGAGACCCGAGCTGGCGTCGCCCGCGTCCCAGTCGCGGCATCGCTCAGCTCGACGGCGCGAGCACGGTCGACACAGCCCGCGCGAACTCTGCCCACTCGGCACTTTCGGCTTTGAGTTGTTGGCGGCCGCGTTGGGTCAGCTTGTAGAACTTTGCCTTGCGTCCAAGCTCGGACATGCCCCACTCCGCTTCGATCCAGCCTTTTCGCTCCATGCGATAAAGCGCCGGATAGAGTGAGCCCTCCTCGACTTGAATCGCGTTCCGCGTGGTGTCCTCCAACCAGCGCGCGATTGCGTATCCATGTCGCGGGCCCCAGCTGAGCGTCTTCAGCACGAGCGCGTCGAGCGTCCCGTGCAGGCGGTCTTTCGTTTCGGTCGCGGCCATTCGTCCTCATGCCTAGGCAGTCTTGGCGGAGCCTATGGCTCAATACTTAGACTGTCAAGGTATCGCCTAATACGCTCGCGTTCGGTGACTCGGACGACCGTCGCGGCAGTCACCACACGGTAGCCGGTTGGAGGTTTATGGACGCAACGAGTGGTGAGATCATTGTCACGATCACGGACGACGGACGCTTGTTCGAGTGCGCCGTCGCCAAAGTCGGAGCGGAGCGGGAGGAACGCTGGCTCCTCATCGACAGCGACAGTCGGTTGCACATCGGACCAGCGTGGTGCGGCGATCTGCCGGAACCTCAGCTGCGTTCGCTCGTGAACGATTGGTGGCGAACGACAAAGAGACGTAACTCCTGGCCGGGGTGATCTTCGCTCGGCCGGCGAGTTGTTTATGAACCCGTCGCGTCCGACTGGGTACGATCGCCAACTTCATCGAGCCACTCGAAGCGATAGGCGAGGGCCGGTCCGCGCGCGTCTTCGTACGCGAGTCGTGCCACGAGGAGGGCAAACGGCTCCGTGTAGCGAGCCACTCGCAGCGGGCCCGCATCCACCGGCTCGAACCCGGCGTCGCTGATCAGCCGAGCGGCGACGTCTTTCGCGCCGCCGTCGTCTCCGCAATAGACGACGCTCGAACGCGCGGCATCGCCGGTACGTTCAAACACGCTGAACAGCACTTCGCTTGGCAGTGTGTTGAACGCTGATACCACCCGGCCGCCGGGAATCTTCCGAGCGAGGTCCTCCGCGCCGGACGACGTGTGTCCTATGACGAGGCTCGTGTCCTCGGCATTCATCGGCAGCGAACAACTGACGATGATTTTGTCGGAAAGATCGCCGGCCTCTTGCAGTACATCGTCCATTCGCGACCAGTGCACGGCGAGCAACAAGACGTCCGCATCGCGTGCAGCGTCAGCGGGCTTTCCGGCGCGAGCGCCGTTGCCCGCTTCGCGGGCGAGCCGCTCGAGTTTCGCTGTGTCGCGCGCGTAGCTGAACACCACGTCGTGGCCGGCGCGGGCGAAGATCGTCCCGAGCTTGCCACCCATCAGGCCAGAACCGAGAATCCCAATTCGCATGCTGTGTCTCCAGCGAGCCGACGTTTTATTCGGAGCCGCGATCGCGATTTGCGTCCTCGCCGCCGAGCTCCCGCGTCATCTCGATCATCGTTCGTCGAAATCCGACGCCAGCGAACAGGCGCTGCGCTGGCTCGTTCTGCTCGGCGGTCGACAAGACCACGCGAGGAGCGCCCTTCGTCTCGAGTGCGCGGAGCGTCGCGTCCAGCAACTGTCGCCCGACTCCCTGACCGCGATGACGGGGATCGACGACGATGTCATACAAGACGCCTGCCGGGCCGCGCAGCGACATATAGTCGAATCCCTCCATGCCGGCGTACGTGTAGCCGATCACTTCTCCGTCTCGCTCCGCGACGAGGACGACGATGTCCTCGTCGTCGAGCTGGGTCCCGAGGAACGAACCATAACCTCGTTCAGTCTGCGGCGTGGCGGGGATGAAGCGCAGCGGGTCGAAGTCGTGATGAGTCTTGACCAGCAGCGCGCCGAGCCGGCCAAGCGTGGCGACGTCGGCCGGCGATGCGCGACGAACCGTGATCGCAAGATTCATCCGCTGAACTTCAGTTCGATCCCGCGGCATATCCATGTTCAGGTGTCGACGCGTCGTTGTAGACTCCGAACAGCGGCCAGCAACTGCCCGAAAAGTAAAACGCCCCGCCGAGTTTGATTCGGGCGGGGCGTTCGTTTCGGATCGACGCAGCTACCAGCGATAGTGCGCGAATGCCTTGTTGGCGTCGGCCATGCGGTGCGTGTCTTCCTTCTTCTTCACAGCATTGCCTTCACCTTTCGACGCTGCGATGATCTCGGCCGCGAGCTTCTCGGGCATCGACTTCTCGTTGCGGTCGCGCGAGTACGAGATGAGCCAACGCATGGCCAACGCGGTCCGACGTTCGGGACGCACTTCGACCGGCACCTGGTATGTCGCGCCGCCGACGCGGCGGCTCTTCACTTCGACGACCGGCTTGAGGTTGGCCAACGCCTGCTTGAAGATGTTGACGCCGGGCTGACTCGTCCGTGACTCCACGAGATCCATCGCGCCGTAGAAAATACGTTCGGCGGTCGACTTCTTTCCCTGGAGCATCATCGCATTGATGAACTTCGAGACGGTCTGGCTGTCGTAGCGCGCATCGGCAAGGATGGGGCGCTTTACGGAACTCTTACGGCGGCTCACTTCTTACCTCCCGCACCACCCTTGGGTTTTTTGGTGCCGTACTTCGACCGGCTCTGATTGCGGCCGTTGACGCCCGACGCGTCGAGTGAGCCGCGAACGATGTGATAGCGAACGCCCGGCAGATCCTTCACACGACCGCCGCGCACGAGCACGATCGAGTGCTCTTGGAGGTTGTGTCCTTCGCCGGGAATGTAGGCGATGATCTCGAAGCCGTTCGTCAAACGAACCTTGGCGACTTTGCGCAGCGCCGAGTTGGGCTTCTTGGGAGTCGTCGTGTAGACGCGGGTGCAAACGCCGCGGCGGAACGGATTCGACTTGAGCGCCGGCGACTTTTCCTTTTTGAGGACGTCGCGTCGGCTGCGACGAACGAGCTGATTGATCGTTGGCATGTAAGACGGAAGAGGTCCTGAACGGGATAGCCCCGTGGCTGCACTTCCCTCAGGCCGAAAGTGGCCGGGGGAGACTGGGAAAGGTAGATAAGTCGCCAGCCGGTGTCAACTTAGCGGCACTCAATACGTGCCGGTCCGTCCGCCGGAATAGGCGACGCGGTTCTCGCCGCACGCCGATCCCGGCGACGTGTTGCCCTCCATCGTGAACCGCCATTGACCCGTTGCCGACGTCGAGATCGACGCCGAGCTGGGCCAGCCACTAATCGTGCTCAAGTCGGGCATGGCGAGCAACGCGCCCGCTGCCGCCACATACGCCACCGTTCCGCTCACCGTCATCGACTTGAGCGCGTCGGAATACTGAAGCGTCACCGCCCGATTATAGACCGCGGGGGCAACATCGAAGGTTGCCTGCAGACGCTTGAATCCGCCCGCGAGTGTCGTGACCACGGGCAATGGCACGGATGGGGCGACGGTGAGGGATCGCGACGCCGGGGACTGGAACGAAATGCTCGACGACCGGAAAGCACCAGGGGTCGTCAT
>JAICYT010000179.1 GCA_025934075.1 Gemmatimonadaceae bacterium | reverse complement strand
TACCACCTTCAACGCGTGCGCGCGCGCGCGACCGTACCACCGTACCACCGATCGGGAGCGGCCGTTCCACCGTTCCACCGTTCCACCCTACTACCGTCAAAGATGGCCCTCCTCTCCGTTCACGATCTCCACACGTACTTCTACACCGATCATGGCATCGCCAAATCGGTGGATGGAGTCAGCTTCGCGATCGAGGCGGGCGAGACGGTGGGGCTCGTCGGCGAATCCGGCTGCGGCAAATCGGTCACCGCGCTTTCGCTCTTGCGTCTCATTCGCCCGCCCGGGCGCATCGAACCGGGCAGTCGCATCGAGTTCGACGGAACGGACCTCGTCACGCTCGACGAGAAATCGATGCGCGCCGTACGCGGAGCGCGAATCTCAATGGTTTTTCAAGAACCGATGACCGCGCTCAACCCGGTCTTCACGATCGGCAACCAGATCGCCGAGGTCGTGCGGGTGCATCACGCCGGCTCGAAGCGAGAAGCATGGGATCGCGCCGTCAAGATGCTCGAGACCGTCGGCATCCCGGCGCCCGCGCAACGCGCGAACGAATATCCGCATCAGCTGTCCGGCGGCATGAGACAACGCGTCGTCATCGCGATGGCGCTCGTCATGAATCCGGCATTGGTCATCGCCGACGAACCCACGACGGCGCTCGACGTCACGATCCAAGCGCAAATCCTCGAGCTGCTGCGCGAGTTGCAACAACGACTCGGCACTTCGATCCTGCTGATCACGCATGATCTCGGCGTCGTTGCCGAAACGGTGTCGCGCGTCATCGTGATGTACGGCGGCGAGATCGTCGAGGAAGCGCCGGTACGCGAGCTTTTCGCGCAAGCGCATCATCCGTACACCGAGGGTTTGCTCAATGCGATGCCTCAGGTGGGGCACGCGCGAGAGCGACTCGCCACGATTCCTGGGACCGTTCCGCCGCCGACTGCGTGGCCAAAGGGATGCCGGTTTCACGATCGCTGCCCATATGCGTGGGACCGTTGCGCGACGGAGCATCCCCCGCTTTATCAAATTGGCACGAGCCACGTCTCACGCTGTCATCTCGCAGACGAGCCACAGCGTCGAGCCGACAAGCACGAGCCGCTCGTGGCGACGCTGACCGGCGAACGGACCGTGTCACGATGAGCGCCCTACTCTCCGTTCGAGGTCTCGCCAAGCATTTCCCGATCAAGAAAGGAATCTTTGGACGTCCCGGCGGCTTCGTGCGCGCCGTCGATGGTGTCTCGTTCGACGTGATGCCGGCCGAGACGCTCGGCCTCGTCGGTGAATCGGGCTGCGGCAAGTCGACGACCGGACGCATGATCCTTCGTCTCATCGAACCGACCGCGGGCACGGTGGAATTCGACGGCGTCAATCTCGTCACGCTCGACTCCAAGTCGATGCGCAAGCTGCGACGCAAGATTCAAGTCATGTTCCAGGATCCATTCTCGTCGCTCAATCCGCGCATGACAGTCGGCGCGATCATCCGCGAAGGTCTCACGATTCACAAGATTGCCGAGGGTGCAGCGGCTGACGCCCGCGTGCGGCAACTGCTCGACGAAGTCGGGCTCCGCGCCGAGTATATGTCGCGGTATCCGCATGAATTTTCGGGCGGTCAGCGTCAACGGATTGGCATCGCGCGCGCACTCGCCGTCGAGCCGACCTTCATCGTGTGCGACGAACCCGTTTCGGCGCTCGACGTCTCGGTGCAGGCGCAGGTGATCAACCTGCTGCAGGACCTCCAGCGCGACCGCGGACTCGCCTATCTGTTCATCGCGCACGACCTCTCGGTCGTCGAGCACATCGCCGATCGCGTCGCTGTCATGTACCTCGGCAAGATTGTGGAGCTCGCGACGTCGGCGGACTTGTATCGCGAGCCGCTCATGCCGTACACGCAGGCGTTGTTGTCGGCCGTGCCGGTTCCCGACCCCACGCTCGGGAAATCGCGCGTCGTGCTCCAGGGCGACGTACCGTCGCCGGCGAATCCGCCATCCGGCTGCGTCTTTCATCCACGTTGTCAGCATCCCGCGAAAGATGCCGCTTGTGCCGCGATCGTTCCGCCACTCGAAGAAAAGACGCCCGGACATTGGGTGGCATGCATCAAACAGCCGCCCACGAGTGTAGAGTGGGGTGTTCAGCAGGCCGCTGGCGCCACAAAACCGCCGACGCGCTACCTGCCCGTGATGGCCTCCGCGTAGTGGTTGTCGGCCAGCAACCAGACAACAGCAACCAGCAACCACAACCAGCATGTCTGCCATAGTCGACGTCGCTACGACAGCCACGGATCGTCCTCCGGTTCTCGACGACCGGGCGCTCTTGGGACATCCACGCGGGCTCGGTCTTCTGTTCGTGACCGAGATGTGGGAGCGATTCTCCTACTACGGGATGCGCGCGATCCTCGTGCTGTATCTCGTGAACGCGCTGAAGTGGGACACGGCGCACGCCGCGAATCTGTACGGTACGTATACGATGCTCGCGTTTCTCACGCCCGTCATCGGCGGGTATTTGGCCGATCGAATTATCGGCACGCGACGCTCGCTCGTCATCGGGAGCCTGGTGATTTCGCTTGGCCACTTTACGCTGGCGTTCCCGGGCATGACGGCGTTCTACACCGGCCTCGCGCTCATCATCATCGGTACTGGGTTCTTCAAGGCGAACGTGTCGACGATGGTCGGGCAGATCTACCGCGAGGGCGACGCGCGTCGCGATTCCGGCTTCACGATCTTTTACGTGGGCATCAACACTGGCGCGTTCCTCGGACCGCTCGTGTGCGGCGGGCTTGCGCAGAGTCCGAGGTTCGGTTGGCATTGGGGGTTTGCCGCTGCCGGCGTCGGCATGATCCTCGGACTCATGGGCTACCTGTGGGGACGTGAGCGATATCTGCCAGGCATCGGCATCTCGCCGTCTCGCCAAGAGCGCGCCGACGCGCGGGCGGCGGCCGCGCTGGTCTCCGACGCTGATTCGAATCCCGCATTACACGGCGGGCTCGGTGTCGTCGTGGGCGCCGCGGTAGGGTGGTTCCTCGCTAGCGGCAGTTACATCGGCGTCCTCATGGGCGCGGTAATCGGTGCCGCGCTCGGGATCACACTGCTCGGCTCACAGGGCGAAGAGCGGAAGCGCGTGATCGCGCTGTTCATCGTCGTGTTTTTCGTGATTTTTTTCTGGGCAGCGTACGAGCAAGCCGGCAGCTCGATGAACCTGTTCGCGGACAAGAACACCGACCTTCACGCCGGCTCGTTTCTGATTCCGTCGAGCTGGTTCCAGTCGGTGAACCCGGCGGCGATCCTCATTTTCGCGCCTGTCTTCGCGGGACTTTGGACATCACTCGGCCGCAAGGGACGTGAGCCGTCTACCGCGCTCAAGATGGTGATGGGCCTCGTGCTGTTGGCCACAGGATTTCTGTTCATGGTCATCGGCGGCTCGCGCGCTGACACCGGCGTGCTCGTGAGCCCGTTCTGGCTCGTTGCGGCGTATACGTTCCACACGTTGGGTGAGCTTTGCCTTTCACCGGTCGGCCTTTCCTACGTGACAAAGGTGGCGCCGGTCCGCTTTGCCTCGCTATTGATGGGAGTGTGGTTCCTGGCCAACGCCGTCGCGAACAAGCTGGCCGGATCGCTGGCGGCATTCACGCCCACTCCGGGCGAAGCGCCGCAGGCGCGCGCGACGGGGCTGGGAGGATTCATTCAGTCCGTGAGCGCGACCAATCATGGTTTCTACATGATCTTCGTCGTGGCCGGATTCGGCGCGGCGGCGCTGATGTTGTTGTTCGTGCCGCTGCTCAAACGTCTGACCGCGAGTGTCAAGGCGTAGGGAACGGTGGTACGGTGGTACGGTGGAACGGTGGAACGGTGGTAGGGTGGTACGCGGTCGAGCGTCCGGTGTCATCCTGAGCGACGCGAAGGATCTGCTGGCACGCTGGCTACTGACTGGCCTGACGAGCATCCGCAAGTTTGCACACGGACTGGACGGATGGAACGGATCGGCACGGAGATCCGGTCAAGGTGAATCGCCGGAGTTCCGTCCTCGAGTCGCGCCCGACGAGAATCTCCCGTGGCTGACGTGAGGTTGGCAACAGCCGCGTGCGCCAGACGGAGTCATTCCGTGGACTCCGTGTCACTCCGTGGCGAGTGGTTCAGGGCCGGTGGAAGAGCAGCAGATCCTTCGTCGCTGCGCTCCTCAGGATGACAAGTCGCACCGTTCCACCGTTCCACCGTTCCACCGTTCCACCGTTCCACCGTTCCACCGTACCACCGTACCACCGTACCACCGTACCACCGTACCACCGTACCACCGTACCACCGTACCACCGGCGAGTTCCACCCTACAATCAGCTAGTGCGTCCGCAAACCCCGATGCTCGAGCTGCTCGAGATGGTGCAGCACCTCGCTGCCATAGAACGTGCGGATGTAGCGGGCCTGCGTCGGAGTCAACCGACGCACGGCCCAGCTCAAGTGCACGAAGTGCGGCTCGACCGGATGCGTCAACGGATGCATCCCGATCTCCTCCGGCAGACGGTTTCCTTTGCGCGTGTTGCAGGGACTGCACGCCGCCACGACGTTGTTCCACTCGTTCGTTCCGCCGCGTGACAACGGAATCAAGTGGTCGCGCGTCAGTGACTCGCGCGGCTTGAGCTCGGTGATGTGGCGGCCGCAGTACTGACAGCGATAGTGATCGCGCGCGAACAGAAAGGTGTTCGTGACCTGGCGACGGAAACGACGCGGGACGTGGATGAACTTCGTCAACCGAATCACGGCGGGCCGCGGCATCGTGAGACGCTCCGAGCGCACGACGCGGTCTTGATCCGCTTCGACGATCTCGGCTTTGCCGTCGATCACGAGACGAAGCGCCCGACGAAGCGGGACCATCGTCAGGGGCTCGTACGATGCGTTCAGTGCCAGACAGCCAACGACCACGAAACCTCCCAAGGAGCCGGTACACAAACTCCCGCCGTGCAAATCGGGCGGGAGCGGAACGGTATGCGGCGCCACGCCCCGAGCGCGTGCAGGAATGCACAGCACGTGTCGGATGGTCTATGTATAGCAAGCTATGCTGCGGTCACCAGAGCGACAAGATCGTACGCTCGATCGCAACCGCTCGCGTGGCGCTACACCGGTGCCTGGACCTCGCCGCCAGAAGCCACCCAGTCGGCCAATGCGGCACCTAACTGTCGCATTCGTTGGGCCAACTCGGGCCGCTGCGTGGCCAACACGCCATCGCGGACGAGCGTCTTTCCAGCGACCATTACGAAACGCGCATGACCACCCGTCAAAGAAAACACGGCCGCCGTTACGGGATCTTGAACCGGCAACATGGGATCGATCGCAAAAGCGGCGAGGTCGGCGTGCTTCCCTTCCTCGAGCGTGCCGACGAGATGGTCGACTCCGATCGCCTTCGCGCCGCCGATCGTCGCCAACTCCAAGACGTCGATCGCGCCCGGCGACTCGAACGATCCGATGCGCCCGCGCTGCGCGAGCAATGCGACTTTCGCTTCGGCAAGCATGTCCATGCGGTTGTTGCTCGCCATCGAGTCCGATCCCAGCCCGACGGTGATTCCCGCGGAGAGCAGCTCGTCGAGCGGAGCGACACCGTGACCGAGCTTTGCGTTCGACGCGGGGCAATGCGCGACCGCCGATCCGGAATTGGCGATCGTCGCGATGTCGCGCGCATCGACCCGCACGCAGTGAATGAGCAGCGGCATTGTGTCGAGCAACCGTAGCCGCGCCAACAACTGAATCGGCGAATCAGCGCGTCGTTCAACGCTGATCCCGCGCCGGCGCAACCCATCGGCAAACGATCCCGCCGCCTCGACGACCAAGCGGCGCTCCAGCTCACTCTCAGCGATGTGCACGGCGATCGGTAATCGCTGCTCGCGCGCGAGATCCGCCGTCGCACGAAACAAATCGTCGGACACAGTATAGGGCGCGTGTGGCGACACGCCCAACCTCACGAGCGGTGACTCGAGATACCGCAGACTCGCGACTCTTCCACGCAGCTCGGCGATCGACTCCGCGCACTGCGCCGGATCGGGTCCAAATACTTCCTGATACATGATGCCGCGGACACCGGCTTCACGCATCGCGCGCATCACGACGCCCGACGCGCTCGTGTCGGCATACGACGTGATTCCGGCTCGAATTCCCTCCTCGAGCCCGTAGCGTGCGGAATCCAACAAAGCGTCGTCATCGAGCACGGCGCGACGGGAGAACGTGAGCCGCAGAATCCACCGCTGAAAATCGAGATCCTCGAGGAATCCGCGCATCGCGGTGAGCTCGAGGTGACAGTGTGCGTTGACCAATCCGGGCAGAAGCACGACGTCGCCAAGGTGATGTTCGTCGCCCGAAGGCCCGTCATCCGCGCTGCCGACGTACACGATGCGATCGCCGTCGACCGCAACGACACCATCGCCGATTGGCGGCGACGATATCGGCACGACCCACCGAGCACGGTACCGAATCATGAGTGAGGCTGTGCGCCGGTCTTTGACCCGTGCCGGCTGGGATCGTACAAATCCTCGTCGGCCACGCCGAGTTTTCGAGTCAACGCCAGCGGCCGGACGATGTTGGCCACCTGCTCCCGCGTGTGCCCATCGGAGCCGAGGGAGAGACGAACCCCGCGGTCGATCGCGCGCTGAACGAGGCGCTCGTGAGCCGGGTAGCGCGACGAGATCTCGAACGCGATGCCGGCGTCGAACAACGCGTTCACGACCCTCGTCTCGCGCTCTTCACTCCACAAGGTATCGATGTCGATGCTGCGAAACGGCAGCGTGACGAGCGTTGGATGAGCGATGATGTCGACCGGCATCTCCCGCGCGAATTGCTCGAGTGTGTCGGTATGCGCGTCCATGTATTGCTCGATCGTGAGGCCTTCGGGCGCCCGCTTGGAGAACGCGTGGACGAGTGTTCCACTGGGCAGCCGTATCGCATGCAGCGACCCGATGCGATGCGTGAATCGCCGAACGAGCGCAGCCGGTAGCTCGCGCCACAGCGAGTCGTGCCAGCAGAACTCTCCGGCGCGCAGCACATCGTACTGATCGAGCGTGTCGAGGTAGACTTGCACCTGCTCGATGCTCGTGATGCTGCGTGAGACGTCGCGCGAAATGTGGTCGGCGACCGAAGGCTTCACGCCGCGCGCGGCGGCGCACTCCACCAGTTGCTCGATGGTGAGTGCGCCGTCCGAGAAGGTCGAATGGGCGTGGCAGTCGACGGGCTGCCAGGTCATTGCATGCTAATGAGAGTCCTTGAATGGCGCCCGGCTCGTATCGGGCTTTGGCGGCCGAGCGCGCAGCGAATCCGCCCGACGGATGGAATCGTTCCGCGCCTTGAGCTTCGCCAGCGAGTCCCGCGATGGCAGTGCAAAGATCGCACTGTCGCGAAAGCGTCGCGAGGTATCGACCGGCGACGATCGGCGAATCGGGGACGCCGAGCCAGGTACGGTGACCGTCGTGCGCCCGCTGTCACGCATGGCCCGAAGGCGTCGCAGTGAATCCGCGCTCGGCGGACCACCAATCGGGTACGGCGATACCGGATATGTCCCGGGTGATGCGCTGACGCCGGATGTGTCAGGGTACAGCCCCGCTCCGCTGTGCACCGTGCACGGCTGCACCGGATCGGTCCCGGGGATATAGAACTCATTCGCAACGACAGCCGGCGGACAGTATGGCGTTGCGAGCATGTTGGTCGAGACGTCTACTTGCTTCACGATGATGTCGGGAGGCATTGGCCAGTCGCGCGGCGCGGGCTTGCGGCGATAGACCTCATTCATGAATGCTGTCCACGCCGGCGCAGCCAAGATGCCGCCCTGTGCATTTGCCTTGATCTTCTTCGGGCGATCGAAACCCATCCAGACACCGGCAACCAGATCCGACGTGTAGCCGACGTACCAGACATCCGTGCCGTCGTTCGTCGTGCCGGTCTTGCCGCCGGACGGATAATGAAACACCGAACCGACGCTTCCCGCCGCAGTCCCGCGCTGTACGACGTCCTTCATGACACTCACCATCAGCCACGCCTCTTCCGGCGACAGCACGGAGATTGTCGTCGGCTCCGGCTCCCACAAGACGTTTCCCTTCTGATCTTCGACGCGGACAATCGCCGAAGGTTGGGCACGCGTGCCCAACGTCGCGAAGGTCGAGTAGGCCGCGACCAGCTCGATCGGATAGACATCGGCCGCACCGATGAAGATCGACGGATAGCCCGGGATCGGTGTCGTCAGACCGAAGGCGCGCGCTTCATCGATCACGCTCTGAACGCCGAGCTCCATGCCGAGTCGGATCGTCGCCACGTTGCGTGATTGGTAGAGCGCGCGGCGCAGTGGAATCTTACCCTCG
>JAICYT010000220.1 GCA_025934075.1 Gemmatimonadaceae bacterium | reverse complement strand
TCTTGAACCTGCGTCAGCCCAGGAGTGAGATAGAAGTCGGGGACCTTGCCTTCGTCGAAGCGATAGTAGGCCAACTTCTTTCCGTCGGGCGACCACCACATCGCCGTGCGTTGTCCCAGTTCTTCGCCGTACACCCAGCTCGCCGTGCCATACTTGATGCGCGACTGTACGCTGCCATCGGTCGTGATCTGCACGGGATTCGCGCCGCTCGAGTCGGCGATCCACACGTTGCGGTCGCGATAGATCGCGCGATGATTTCCGGCCGGCGCAACTGCGGACGCAAATTGCCGCCCGCGTTCTGGCGTCCCGCCGAAACCTCCTCGCCCTCGCCCACTGATTGGTTGCGCCGGCGCGTCGGTGGCCTCGGTCACCTTTTTCGTCGCGACGTCCACGCGATATCGCTTGCCGCCGTTATCGAACTCCACCGACTTGCCGTCGGCGGACCAGGTCACGGCACGACCTCGGACGAATCCGCGACCGGATGTGCCGAGCGCGGAATTGATGAGCGGAGCCATATGTTGGTAGCGCTCGTACCCGGGCATCGACTTGAGTCGGTCCTGAGCGTGCGCGACCGCCGCGCTGCCAAGAGCAACGAATGAAAACGCCGCGACACCTCGCCGCGTGATAACGGTGTGCATCTGCTGTTTGACCTGAACGAGAGAGGGATGTCCCGATTACCTTCCGGTCGATCTACTACCACCGCATAGTACGGCGCGGGTATACCAGGGTAAAGTCGGATACAAATGGCAAACAAGACGATCGTCATCACCGGCGCCAGCGCCGGAATCGGTGCCGGCCTCGCGATGCGACTCGCTGCCGACGGGCACAACCTCGTCCTTGCCGCTCGACGTCTGGACGCGCTCGAACGGGTCGCGAATGATGCCATCCAGCGCGGGTCGCCGCGCGCGATCGTCGTCGAAACCGATGTCACGAAGCGGGTTGACGTCGAGCATCTCCGCGACGCCGCTGTCGACGCATTCGGCGCCTTCGACGTTTGGGTCAACAACGCGGGGCGGGGCATCACACGTTCGGTGCTCGATCTCAGCGATGCCGACGTCGATGAGATGATCGCTTCCAACGTCAAGTCGGCGCTCTATGGAATGCAGGTCGCCGTCGCGCATTTCATCGAGCGCGGACACGGCCAGATCATCAACATCTCCTCATTCCTGGGCCGCGTCCCACTCGCACCGCATCGGTCGGCGTACAACGCCGCAAAGGCTGCTCTCGGCGCGCTCACGGCGAATCTCCGCGCCGATCTCCGCGTAAGCCATCCGGGAATCCACGTCACGCTCGTCATGCCTGGCATGGTCGCCACCGAATTTGCCCGCAACACGATCGGTGCGCCTCCCGACACTCCGATGTACTCGGGCCCGCACGTGCAGTCCGTCGAGGCAGTCGCTGAGACCATCGCGCAAGCCATCGAGCACCCTGTCGCCGAGGTCTACACCAATCCGTCGTCGGCGGACATGGCGCTCCGCTACTTCGCCGACGTCGACGCGTTCGAGACGCAGGGCGACAATCCTTGGCGGCGTCGGGCGCCAGAGCTCAAGGCGTGATGCATCCCCGGCTAGCGCGCGCCGCCGCCCTCATATTCGCGATCAGTGTCGCGCGCGCAGGAGCGCAAGAGTCACCGGCGAAGCCAGCGGCCGCTGCCGACTCATCGAAGGATCCGCACGCCGCGCAGCCCGAACGTCCGACCGTCGCGACGCACGCCGGAACCGTAGCGCCGGGATGGCTCGAGATCGAAACCGGCGCGGAGCGCGATCAAATCGATCCAAATAGCACAGCGCTGTCGACTCCAACGGTCTTCAAGATCGGACTCGCGCCGCGCGTGCAGCTCAGCCTCTACGGAACTGTCGTTCGTCCGCCTGGCGGCTCAGCAGGTCTTGGCGACGCCGCGGTCGGTGTGAAGTGGCGTCTGGTCGACGACGCTCCTCTGCTTGGCGACTTTGCCGTTCTGCCGGCGATCAAGTTTCCGACGGGCAGCGCCGAAACCGGCACCACGACGACCGACGCATCGTTGTTATTGATCTCTAGCCATCAGTTCGGCGACGTCGCGATGGATCTCAACGTCGGCTACACGCATCGCAATGGAAACGGCAGCAACGCTCCCACCAGCGCAACGCTCTGGACCGCGTCGTTCGGCGGACCATTCACCGGTCCGCTCGGGTGGGTCGCCGAATGTTACGGGCTTCCAGCGACGAGCGGGCCGTCGGGCGCGTCGTCGATCGTCGCGTTGCTCGCTGGCCCCACAGTGACGGTGCGGTCGTGGCTCGTGCTCGATGCCGGCGTGATCATTCCCTTGACCGGCCCACAACCGCACGCGCTTTACGCGGGCGTCACCTACAACGTTGGGCGAATCTGGACACCGCGTTCATAGCCTACACTCGCTCGCGGTTGGCGTTGCACACGTTCATATTCCCCGCCACGCAGAACGCTTTCACATCTTCTAGGACGGACACCATGCCCAATGGCTTCCGACGTCTACTTCCGCTCGTTGCTGTGCCGCTCATCGCGGTGCCGCTCGCTGCGCAGGGACGCGGTGCACGTGAACGAGAAACATCCTTCAACGTTTCCTCGAATCCGCTGTTGTCGAGCTTCAAGTTTCGCTCGATTGGCCCCGCAAGCATGGGCGGCCGCCTCGACGACATCGAAGTTTCGTTGAGCGATCCGAACGTCATCTACATCGGATACGCCGTCGGCGGCGTGTTCAAGTCGGAAGACAATGGCGTCACGTTCGAGCCGATCTTTCAGACCTACAGCAGCGCCTCGATTGGCGACATCGCCATTCATCCGACGAATCCGAACATCGTTTACGTGGGCACGGGCGAGCCAAACAATCGTCAGACGGCATCGTTCGGTGATGGACTGTACAAGTCCACCGATGGCGGCAAGACCTTCAACAAGATCGGTCTCGCCGAGACGCAGACGATTGCGAGAATCGTGATCGACCCGCGCAATCCGGAAGTCGTCTACGTTGCGTCCCCTGGTCACTTGTTTGGACCGAACCAGGAACGTGGTGTCTACAAGACGACCGACGGCGGCAAGACGTGGAATAAGATCAAGTACATCGACGAAAACACCGGCTTCACCGACATCGCCATCGATCCGTCGAACAGCAATACGATCTACGCCGCGAGCTATCAGCGTCGCCGCACGAGCTGTTGCTTCAACGGTGGCGGTCCGGGCAGCGCGGTGTGGAAATCCGATGATGCCGGTCGCAGTTGGACGAAGCTCACCAACGGGCTACCGCCGGGAACGTACGGCCGCATCGCACTCGGCGTGGCTGCGTCGAGCCCGAACGTCGTGTACGCCCAGATCGAAGCAGGCGAGAGCGGCACAGAGTTGCGTGGATCCGGGGGCGCCGGTGCGCCGAGCGAAGCGGCTGCGGGTGGTGGCGGTCGCGGCCAGTTCGATTGGTGCAACAATGGTGGTCCCACCGGCGGCTTCCCTGCCGCTGGCGGTGGGCGCGGTCGTGGTGCCGCACCCGAATCGACGACGACGCGTCAACCGCCCAAGCTCGATCCCGCCCGCGGGGGAATCTTCCGGTCGGACAACAAGGGCGGCTCGTTCAAGCTCGTGACGAATTGCAACGCGCGTCCGATGTACTTCAGCCAACTGCGTGTCGATCCGCAAAATCCGAATACGATTTACGTTGCGGGTCTGCCAGTCGCGAAATCACTCGATGGCGGTAAGACATTCGCGACGCTCGACGATGCCGGCGGCAACAGCTCCCCCGCGCACGTCGATCAGCACGCGATCTGGGTCGATCCGCACAACAGCAAGCACCTGATGATCGGCAACGACGGTGGCCTGGACATCAGCTACGACCAAGGCAAGACGTGGGATTTCGTGGCGACCATGGCGACCGGTCTCGCGTACGTCGTCACCGCCGACAATGAGCATCCGTATAACGTCTACACGGGACTCCAGGACAACAACAGCTGGGGTGGTCCGAGCTCGAAGCGTGGGCGTGGTGGTATCACGAACATGGATTGGTTCGGCATCTGCGGCGGCGACGGCTTCTACACCGGCGTCAATGTCGACCACCCGAACATCGTCTTCTGCGAGTCGCAGGACGGAAACACACAGCGCTACGACCTGAACACTGGTCAGACGGTCAGTATTCGTCCGAGCGCAGGTCCTGGTGTTCAGCTGGCCGGCGGCCCCGCAGGCGGGAGCAGCAACGCCGCATGCGTCGACGGACGCGCTCCAGGTGGACGCGGCGCGGGAGGTGGCGCTGGTGGTCGCGGCGGTGCCGCGCGGAAGAACGTGATCAACGCCGAAGGCGGCGAGCAGTATCGCTTCAACTGGAACACGCCCTTCATCCTCTCTCCGCACAACCCCGATATCGTCTACCTCGGCGGCAACCGGCTATTCAAGTCCTATGATCGCGGCACGTCGTGGGTCGCGAGCCCTGACTTGACCAGGCAGTTCGACCGCTGCGGTGCGACCGTCATGGGCGTGAGCGGCGACAAGACGGAGCTCTCGAAGAACGACGGACATACGCAGTACAGCACGATCATCTCGGTCTCGGAGTCGCCGGTGATGCCGGGCGTCGTGTGGGCCGGCACCGACGACGGCAACCTTCAGGTGAGCCGCGACGGTGGCCTGACGTTCACCGAGGTTGGGAAAAACTTGTCGGGCTTGCCGCAGGGTGCTCTGTCGGGCGCGAACGCATTCTGGATCTCTCGCATCGACGCGTCGCATTTCGATGCCGGCACTGCGTACGTCTCCGTCGATGGACACCGCAGCGATGATTTGCATCCCTACGTGTTCGTCACGCGCGATTACGGCAAGACCTTCCAGAATATCGCCAATGATCTGCCGGCATCTGGCAACGTGCAGGTGGTGCGCGAGGATCCGAAGAACAAGGATCTTCTGTTCGTCGGAACGGAATTCGGATTGTACGCCTCCCTGAATGGCGGCAAGCACTGGGAGAAGTTCATGAACGATTATCCGACCGTGCGGACGGATGACATCTTCATTCACCCGCGCGAAGGCGACGTGATCGTCGCCACGCACGGCCGCAGCATTTGGATCGCCGACGACATCACGCCGCTCGAGCAGATGACCGCGTCGGTGCAATCGCAGGATGCGTATCTGTTCCAACCACGGCCGGCGGTTTCATACATCACTGACCTCACGAACAATCCGCACATCGGCGGGCAAAAGAATTTCGTCGGTCAGAACGCGCCGCGGGGGACTGCGATCAACTACTACCTCAAGGCGGCGGCCAACGATGTGAAGGTCTCGGTGGTCGATCCTCAGGGACGTACGCTGTGCACCTCCGACGGCGCGAAAGACGCGGGAATCCATCGCGTTGAGTGGGGACTCGTCGCTCCGATGATTGCCAGCGCCAACGGTGGTGGCGGTGGTGGCGGTGGCTTCGGCGGACAGGCTGGCCCGCCGGACAACAGTTGCGCCGGAGGCGGCGGTGGGCGCGGCGGATTCGGCGGTGGCGGAAACAATTCCGTGCAGCCGGGCACCTACCTCGTCAAGCTCACGGTCAACGGGCAATCGTATTCCAAGCCGGTCGAAGTCATCGAAGACAAGTGGTTCAAGGCGCGCTGATCTAGAGCGAAGCGACATCCAGCGACGGGCGCTGGGCACGACCGTGACCAGCGCCCGTCGCGCGTTAGGTTTCGTCGCGTGACGAACCCGACTCCTCGCCGAAACACCCAGTCGCCCAAGGACCGAGAGGCGCTGGTCAAGGCGCGACAAAACCTCGCCGGCAAATTCGGGTTCGTCCTTGGCTGCATCGCCGCCGTGTCCGCCGCGGCGATCAACCTTTGGCGTGCGCCGCGCCCATTTACACTCGCGGCGGTTGCATTGGCGATTCTGATGGCCGCGCTCAACATCCCCTTCGGTATCGCGCTCGGTCTACTCGGCGAAAGGCTCACACGTCCGCCGGAGCGCTGAGCGACCCGCGTTCTGCAAGGCGCGGTCTTCAGCGTGTTTCAAACGGCTTCGCCAAATCGCGTTGGGACCATTCTTGGTCAATCCGCGGGAATCCGCGTTCCCAAACCGTTTCAGTTCGATTTGCCAAGACTGGCTTGCAACAGATGAGGAGCCGCGGTTCATCGCGGGCAGTGCAGCCCTTCCGTGACTATTCTGCGAAGATCAAACTCAAACACGTCACGCCGCCCTCGACTTTCGCGAACTCCGATACCGCGACCGGCCGTACGCCGAACCCGCTACGCTCGAGCAGCGCGGCAGTTTCCGGAAACGCATCCGACGCGACGATCTGATTGCCGATGACGAGCACATCGGCCGACCATGGTTCCGTTGCTG
>JAICYT010000040.1 GCA_025934075.1 Gemmatimonadaceae bacterium | reverse complement strand
CCAATTCCGTTTCGGGTCGAGCGCCCTGGCTGCCCGAGACATAGAGGTAGATGACGCCCTTATCGGTCGGGCTCGGGATGACAGTGTGCGTGTGCGAGCCTTTGCACGTCTGCACGTTCTTCACGAGCTTCGGCGCCTTGGGGTTCGACACGTCGTAGATGCGAACGCCGGCCATGTGATCGGCAGGATTCTGCACGCCGCCCTTCGCGCAATCGTTGCGATTGCCGTTACCCTCGGCCGAGATGAACAGGAGGTTGCCGTAGATCGACGGATCGCCCTGCGACGTGACGCAAGGGACGACGGCGACTTTGGCTGGCTTCTTCGGATTGCTGATGTCCCAGATCGAGAAGCCGGAGAAGTTTCCCTGATAGACGTATTTGCCGCGGAACGCGAGATCCGAATTGATGAACGTGAGGCCGCGCACGGAATCGAACTCGGCCGGCTTCGGCGTGAACGAGACGAGTCGCATCCCTTTCTCCGCCGTGCCCGCGTCGAGCATACCAGGCTTGAGCCCGTTGCGCGGATCGTTGCCGGTCGGATACGTCTGCGCATGCAACGCGGTCGTCGTCGAAAGAACGACGGCGACGGTCACGGCAAGTCGACAAATTGTGCGAGCATTTTCCATCAGATGGAGCCTCGGTAGTGGTATCAAAGGTTGGACAACATTTGCTGCATGGTTCCGATCTCGGCAGTCTGAACCGTGGTGACGTCGTTCGCAAAGACGGAGACGTCGACGTCCTGCGCCGCTTGGGGAGTGGCGAGTAAATCCGTCACCATTTTCAGAGCGCCCTCATGGTGCTGAATCATGAGGTTGAGGAATTGTTTGTCGAACTCGGGACCGTGCGACGCGTCGAGCGTCGCGAGCTGCTGGGGGCTCAACATCCCCGGCATCGTCATGTGTCGCCACGAGCTGGTGTCGGGCGCTGGTTGC
Source organism: Gemmatimonadaceae bacterium (assembly GCA_025934075.1). Lineage (GTDB taxonomy): Bacteria > Gemmatimonadota > Gemmatimonadetes > Gemmatimonadales > Gemmatimonadaceae > JAQBQB01. Next base: position 24,880 of record JAICYT010000040.1, on the reverse strand, counting down.
TTGTTGGCGACGAGCCAACCCTGCATGAGGCGGATCTCCGCCTGCTGCGACTGATTGATCTTGCCGGCGAACTTGAGGAGTCGGGGGTTGGCACCGTGCGCAGCGGCCATTCGCGCCATGTAAATGGCTTGCGCGTGGTGGGCGATCATTCCCTGCATGAAGTGAACGTCCGCCTCGGTGTACAATGCGCCCTTGGGAATCGTCACCGGCATCGACATGCCAGCCATTTGGTGCGAGGCAGCGCTGTCGGCGGCGGCCGTCTGCGGGGACTTCGCCGAGGAACATCCGGCGATCAGGAAAAAGAGCGAGGCCGCGGCGAGGCCGCGTGGTTCGAGCTTAGTCACGATCTGACGACTTGTCGCGATTGGGGGCGGAGGGACGACCTAATCAAGCGTACCGTTCAGATACAGAGTACGCTAGTTCGCGCGACAATGTTGAGGCTCGGACCGCTTAGCGGTACCAGGCTCGATGCGCCGAGCTCTTGCCGCACCCGGGACACATCGTCCATGCGAATTGGGCCTCGCAGTGCGGGCAGTGGGCGTGCGTCTCGAACGTGTCGAAGGTCCCGCCGCAGCCGTCTGGACTACAGACCCACTGCACGCCAACGACCGGCGAATATCCGCACAGCGGACATGCGATGTTGGGCCGGCGATCCATTTGTTCGAAGCTCCAGACGAAACGTTGCGTCATCACGCATCCAAGTCATGGATGATCGGAGTTTGCAATCTGTTGCACATACTCGGCGATCGCCGCGAATTGGCGGCGGCGTGCAGATAACCAGGTCGGAAGCTGGAGCGCACCGAACGCGGCCATTCCCGCGCCCGCGAGCGTCGTCGTGAGTACACCTGCCATTCCTCCCGCATTTGCGCCTGTCACCGCAAGCACCACCTCGACGATCGCGGAGACGCCGACTATCACGAGCCCACCTCGCACGAGCCCGCGCGCACTTTCCTTTTGCGTGCGCATTTCGAGCCACGCGCCGTCGCCCACCGATTCGAGCGTCACGCGAAGATTTCCATTTCGCCACTCTCGACGCCCTTCGACCTGTTCCTCACGTCCGGACGCCGCGAACGTATCGCGCAACGCAGCGACCACCTTTCGCCATTCGACGTCAGTCAGCGGCCGCGAGAGCGTCACGGACCGAGCCACTCCAGTCCTGAGGCCGAGAATGCGCGGATCGCCAAGCGCCACCGACTTGTGGTCGAGCGCAGCCGCCGCCTTCGCGATGGCGGCGGAGCTCAGGCCCGCTTCCGACGCGACGCGCTGAAGCTCGGCGAGCGTCATCCCACTTTCAGCGTCGCTCGTGGTGCGCTCCGCGCCCTCGGCCTGAGCGGCGGCGGCCAAAATCTGTTGAACTTCTTCGTCGGTGAAGCGGCGGTCGGACATCAGGACAGCCACGCAAGCCGCGGTGCACCCGTCGCGCGGTTCTTCATTGTCTGGCCGGCGCGGGCTCCACGGCGCGCCAGATGAAATACACGGGAATGCCGATCAGGACGATCACCAGCCCGAGAAACGCATCTTGCCGCGTGCTCGGCGACAGCAGTATCAGCAGCATGACGGCGGTCGTGAGCGCGATGTAGAGCGCGGGGAGGAAGGGATATCCCACGGCACGATACGGTCGCTCGACGTCCGGACGTTTCGCTCGCAGCATGAACAAGCCGATCGTCGTCAAGGCGTAGAACACCAGCGCCGCGAAGATGACGTAATTCAACAGCTGGTTGTAGCTGCCCGTGAGACAGAGCAGCGCGACCCAGATCGACTGCACGATGAGACCAGCCGCTGGCACTCTGCGATGATTGAGCGAGCCGACGCGGCGGAAAAACAATCCATCGCGCGCCATTGCGTAGTAGACGCGTGCGCCGGCGAGAATGAGTCCGTTGTTGCAGCCGAAGGTCGAGATGAGAATCGCGACCGCCATGATCGTCGCGCCAGCGGCTCCGAAGATCACCTCGAGTGCCGCAGTCGCGACGCGGTCCTGAGTCGCATGCGACACGCCGCGTGCGAGCGCCGTCGCGCCGTCCGCGACGCCGTTCATCGGCAGCACGTTGAGATATGCGACGTTCGCCATGATGTAGAGCACCGTGACGAGACCGGTGCCAAACGCCAACGCCAGCGGAAGATTCCGCTTCGGATTCTTCACTTCGGCGGCGGCGAAGGTGACGTTGTTCCACGCGTCACTCGAGAAAAGTGAACCGACGAGCGCAGCGCCGAATGCGACAACGAAGGCGCCGCTGACGTCGATCGAGCCAGCGAAGTTGGCGCCTCGGAAATTGGCCGCGAGCGCGGTCACGTTCCGTCCGACGGTGAGACCGAGGACGATGAGGAGGGCGAGCGCACCCGTCTTGATGATGGTGAGCGACGTTTGCACGAGCTTTCCTTCGCGCACACCACGAAGATTGATCCACGTGAGCACGACGATGCTGACGAGCGCGACGAGCCGTTGCGGCGAAAGGCCAAGCTGGATCGCGTTCGACGCGTCGGTGCACCCGAGCCACGATACGCACACATTCCCCTGCGGGAACCACGCGTAGCGATCGGGGCCGATCGTCGGCCAGAGCACGCCGAGGAACCGGCCGAAGGCGACGGCGACGGCAGCAATGGTTCCGGTCTGGATGACGAGGAACAGCGTCCAACCATATAAGAATCCCATGAGCGGACCCATGGACTCGCGCAGGAACACATATTGTCCTCCGGCGCGCGGGAACATGGCCGCGAGCTCGCCGTAGGAGAGCGCGCCGAGCAACGTGATGACACCGGTCACCACCCAGGCGATGAGAAGCCACATGGGCGAGCCGATGCTGCGCGCCATCGCGGCCGACGTGATGAAGATGCCGGAACCGATCATCGAACCGGCGACGAGCATCGTCGCATCGGTCAGCGTGATGGCCTGAATGAACTCGGAATCGGGCCGGGTCACGATGTCCGGACGCAGGGAGGCAGTGGCTTCGGTCATAGGTTGCGAAGATACGATCGTTGGAGGCCGGAGAGCAAACCTATCGCGAACGGATGATCAGGAAGAGCACGGAAACGACCACCAGCGCCTCCTCAACCGACGCGACTAGAATTTGGTTTGCGAGCGCGGGTTCGCCGGCTATCTCGCTTTCGTGCCTGCCCATTTGTAAACCACGCCGCCGCGCATCACGAACACCACGCGTCGCACAGCGGTGATATCGGTCAGCGGATCGCCGTCGAGCGCGATGATGTCGGCGTCGTAGCCGGGAGCGAGCGAGCCAAGGCGATCGCTCATGCCCAGCGCTTCCGCGGCGAGCGAATTGGCAGAGACGAGCGCGGCCATCGGAGTTTGTCCGCAATGTTGAACGCGCCCGATGAGCTCTTCTGCATTGCGACCGTGCGCGCCGGCGGTCGCGTCGGTCGAGAACACGACCTTCGCGTTCGGCGTGTGCACCGCGAGCGTGCAAATCTCGAAGTCGAGCGGCAAGTCACGCTCCATGACCGACATCCCTTCTTCGGTGAAGCCGCCTGCACCGACGTAGCGCGACTTGTTCTCGAGATAGTTCTGCACGACGAGGCCGACCTGAGGACTGATGTACGCGCCGGCTTTCACCGCTGCGTCGAGGTCCGCCTGCGTGCCGTACGTGAGGTGCTCGATCTCTCGACAGCCCGCGCGCGCGGCTGCACCCGCCTGCGAACGATAGGCGTGCACCATCGTGCGCAATCCAAGCGACGCCGCTTCGCTACAGAGAACGCGAAGCTGCTCTTCGCTGAACGTCGGCCCTGCCCCGATTCGCTGACTCTTTGATGCAAAGATTTTAATGAGGTCGGCGCCTTGGTCCTTTCGTCGCCGGACCATTGCACGCAGCGAATCGCCGCCGATCGTCGTGTCGCCCTGAATCGGAGAAAGCGAGGTCAAGACGCGTGGTCCAGGAAAGCCATGGTCGCGAATCATGTCGCGCAGCGGCGCCTCCGACGGCGCTCCGACGGATTGCACGGTCGTGAACCCGGCAATCAACGTGACCCACGCGTTGTTTGCGATCCCGAGCGCTGCTTCCGCCGCGGGTTCACTTCTGTTCGCAATGCGCCCGGTCCGATCGAAATGCGAATCGAGGTGCACATGCGTGTCGATCCAACCAGGAAGCACGGTGTAGCCGCGGAGGTCGATCGTCATGGCGCGCGACGATGGCGCCGCGAGCGACGTGATCTTGCCCTGCGCCACACCAATGCGCGCGTTGTTCAACACGCCGCCGCGGCCGTCGAACGCACGATCGGCAAGGATGACAACCTGACCGGTCGGCGGCGGCGGCGCCGCAACCGGCGTTACCTGCGCGCCGAGAAGCGGAGCGACGAGTACGAGGGCGAGAACTATTCGCATGATCTCCACGTGAATCAACGAGCTCGATGCATGCCGCAGTTTCGGCTCAGCTTACTCGCGTACCGCGTTGGATGAGATCGCGGGCGGAGCTCCATACTCGCCGGGACCGATGTTCTGGAGTGTAATCTCGACTCGATCCTCGATCCCGGCGACCACTCTGTTGTATGAAACGCCACCGTCCTCCGTCATCGCGAAGCGACTAGCTCGAACGAGCTGCGCGGCTCGACCCAGCCGGTGAGCCCTTTCGTTCGGATGCGCCGCCACGAGCCACGCGATTCACCCAACTCGACGCGCGAATTCGGCCCAATCGACGCGACGATGCGCGAATCTCTGCTCGGACCCGCGCGAACCACGACCCAGTGTCGCGCGTGACTGCGGACCCAACGCTTGGTTTCGCGTGTGGTCGGCGGCACCACGGCCACACGCTTCTTCGCGCCCTCCGGCGCAACCGCGGGCCGCGGGGGAATCTCCGTCACCGAACTGTCTCGACCAGAGCTGTCGACGACGACGATCGGCGCCGGCAGGCTGTCGCTCGCCGCGGCCAAAGCGGGTGCGACCGTGGTGTCGCTGTCGAGTGATACCGACGCGGGCCGCGGTGTTGATTGCACTGCCACGGGCCGCGGGCGCGCGCCGGCGCGGGCCGCTCCGTTGCGAAGCACCCACAAGACGCCCATCAGCACAGCCAGCGCGACACCGGCGGCGTACCAAACGCGCGGGCCGATTGGTGGACGCGCGGGCTTCGTCCCGCACCACCGACACGAGCCGACACTTTCCGGATAATAGGAATCGCAGCTCGAGCAATACGCGAGAGGCGGCAGCTCGCCGAATCCGTCTCGCAACCCGAACAGGTGGCCGCAGCCCGGGCACTTCCCCGCCGCGATCATCGCCTTCGCACCACAGACGTCGCATCGAACAGCGCGCATAGTGTACCGCCCTGAAAACGCACTCGGTCACCGTTCCACTACTTTCGCCACTCGCGCCGTCGCGGGGGGACTTGATAATACCGCCGGACTCCAAAGAAGTGCCCAGCGACACTTCAACGTCCCGATAGCTGCTTTAACGGCGCCTGGCAGCCGGTTGGCCGCGAGTACTCCGGATCAGCAGCCGGCGCTCAGCGCTTCACCACGTTGTACATCCACGCATCCGCATGGTAATCACGATCGAACGCGACTGCACGTTTGAGATCGGCCGACGCACTCACACCCACCAACGGTCGCGGAGGGCTTCCGAGCAGCTGGCTCTTTCCAGGGCCGCTCAAACGATACAGATCGAGCGACTCCTGCGTACGGTGCATCGCCAGAAATAGATCGCCGCCCGACAAGAGCTGAATGTTCCCATCCTCGGCGAAGACCGATGCCCATTGCGTCGTCGCGCCGTCGGCAGCGTTGATCGCCGCGATTCCCAGCGTGTCGGACGTGGCGCGATTGAATCCCGTGATGAACAGGCGTCCGGCAGCAGAATCCGAGAGGATGCTGAAGAGGCCACCGTACCATGCCGGCTGCTTGATCTCGCGGCGCTTGCCGCCTTGGTCGACTACGACTCGATCCCGCGACGGCGGAATCCACGCCCAGCCGCCCGCGATCGGCGCGGCGTCGACCACGTTCGAGTCCGTGAGCGTCAGCTCGTTTCGAACCGCGCCAGTGCGTACGTCGATCAACCGCATGTGGATGGCACCGGCAACGCGCGATAGCACGCTGACCGTCACCGAGTCCCACCACCGCGCCCTACGTGCGATCCCGGTAATTGCGATTGGCGTCTCCGCGTCACTGCCGTACGCGCGTACGCTGTACTGCACCTCGGTGTGTTGGCCCGTCGTAGGCGCAACCCGACGCAGCAGTATCCGGCCGCCATCGGGCGAAATGCCGGCGGTCACATTGTTCGACGCACGCGCGATGCGCCCGTCATTCGTAAGTTTGCCCTGAACGATCGCCGGAATGTCCGTCGCCCACACGCCGAATTCCAGCGTGCCTTCGTCCATCACCATCTTCGATCCGTCGGCGGTGATCGACACATTCGTGAAGAGCGCGGTCGTCATCGTATCCTGCACGGTCGACAAGTGGCCAGTGGCGCGGTCGATGCCGATGCGAACGATCGATTCACCTGCCGCGTCGCCGGCGCGGTCGAGCCACACCGCATCGACGCTGCCGAGTCCCCCGCAGGTGCACGCATTGACGACGTGATCGGCGACCTTCCCCGTGCGACCGATCACCTGCCACAATCCGTGCGGTTGCTGCACGATGAGCGTCAGAATCCAGTGCGAGCCTGGGATCGCGGAGATTCCGTACAGTCCTTGACCGTTCCCTCGAACCACGATGCTGTCGCGACGAACGCCGTCGAGTCCGGAGACTGCAATCGTGTAAACCGAGTCTGGCTGGGCGCCAGGTCCAATCAGGAGCGAATCGCCCTCGGCGTAAAACGCGGCCGCGCCGGGCGTCAGGAATCGCGGCGCTCCACCGAGCGCCGAGACCAAGAACGTGCCGAAGCGCCCGCCGACGGTGCCGTTGAAAAGAAGGTTGCGGCGATCGGGACTCCATTGAAGCTCGTACGCGGCGGTGGCGTTCTCGAGGATGGTGCGCGTCGTCGCGCCGCCGACGTCTTGCTCGACGATCGAATACGTGCATCCGCCGGCGCCGCATTTGCGCGTCACGTACGCGAGCTGCTTTTCGTCGGGAGAGATAGCCGGGACGTTGACGCCGCCAGACACCGTGAGCTGCGTCTTCTGGCCGAGCGACGCGCGGACCGTTTTGCTCGTGAACATTCCGCGCGCGGCGAACGCCGCAGTGCCGAGTACGAGCACGATCGCGGCGGCCGCCGCGGCCCGCATCGCCGGTCGACGTTTCGTCGCCGTGCCCGCGGTCGCCACGGGCTGCTTCAAGCCAGCGTCGATCGCTCGAATGAAGTCGCCCGCCGACGCAAAGCGATCGGCCGGTGTCTTCGCCAATGCCTTGGCGACCGCGGCGTCGACTCCTTCCGTGATGGTATCCCGAAGCACCCGAAGGTGCGTCGGCTTTTCCGTCATCAGCTTCGCGATCATCGCCTGCGCGCTACCGCCAGTCACGGGCGGCTCGCCGGCAAGCATCTCATAGAGCACTGACGCGAGCGAGTACACGTCGCTGCGTGCGTCGACGCCGCGATCTCCCGTCGCTTGTTCCGGCGACATGTACTGCGGTGTGCCGAGCGAAAGTCCCGTTTGCGTAAGGCGGTTCCCGCCCGCTTCCTTGACAGCGAGCGCGATACCGAAGTCGGTGAGCATCGCTTCGCCTTCTTGCAGCAGGATGTTCTCCGGCTTGATGTCGCGATGCACGAGCCCTTGGCGGTGCGCGTAGTCGAGCGCACTCGCCACTTGCTTGGTGATGGCCAGCGCTTCGTCGAGGCCGAGTTGATGCTCGCGCGTCAGCTTGTCGCGCAGCGTCTCCCCGCGCACGAAGGGCAGCACGTAATAGAGCATGCCGTCCGCGTCGCCCGAGTCGATGAGCGTCAGAATATGCGGATGGTCGAGTCGCGCCGAGATCTTGATCTCGGTGAGGAATCGCTCGGACCCGAGCACTGCGCCGAGCTCTGGCCGCAACACCTTGAGCGCCACCTCGCGATCGAGCTTGCGGTCGTGCGCGAGATAGACGATGGCCATGCCGCCGGCGCCAAGCTCACGCTCGATGACGTACCGCTCGCTGAGGACGGCAGTGAGTCGCGGAGAGTCGGACACGGTTGTGCGCCCCGGCGTCGGAGAGTTGTGGTGCGAGATAGTTGGCGAGCGCCGAAAGTACGCCCCGCACCACGACGAGTCAATCAATCCGCGGTCGTTCTACTCGTATCGCAGCGCCTGCACCGGGTCCACCTTCGACGCGCGCCACGCCGGCAGCGAACCCGCCACCATCGCCACCAGTGCCAACAACACCGCTGACGAGGCCATCACCAGCGGGTCTCGACCATTCAGTCCGAATAGGAGCGACTGCGCGCCGCGTCCAATTCCATACGCCGCAACCGCACCGATCGTCGCGCCCGCCACCGTCATGGCCGCGACGTGCCTGAGCACCATCGTCACGATGTCCGATGAATTGGCGCCGAGCGCCATTCGTACGCCGATCTCTTTGGTGCGTTGCACCACTGAGTACGCGAGCACGCCGTACAGGCCGATCGCCGCGAGTAGAGTCGCCAATGCCGCGAACGCCCCCGACAACATGCTGATCATTCGGTCGAGATAGACGTTGTCGCGGATCTGTTGCGGCATGGTCTTCATCCCCTCGATCGGAAGCGTGCGATCGATTCGCGCGACCGTCGCACGAATCTCGGGCATCAACGTGTTCGCCGGCACCGCGCCGCGCACGTAAAGCCACAGCGATCCGACCGTGGTATCCTGCATGTACGGGAGATAGTACACAGGACGCATCTCCTGCTTGACGCCGCTGTATCTCGCGTCCTTCACCAAACCCACGATCACGCGATTGAGACTGTCGCCTTCGCCCATCAACTTGCCGACGGCGTTCGCGCCGAGTCCAAACTTCTTCGCGAACGCTTCATTCACGATCGCGACCCTGGGCGCGCCCGCCACGTCGGCCGCGGTGAACTCGCGGCCGCCGAGAAGCGCCACACCCATGTTCTTGAAGAAGTCGGGTCCGACCGCGTTGTAGTATCCGTCCGCGTCGGTGTCGGGAGTCTTCGCAAATCCCTGCACGCTCACATCGTTGTCCCAGTTGTTGCCGGCCAACACCGGCACTCGCGCGGCGACCACACCGCGTACGCCCGGAATCGCGCCGATCTCGCGCTCCATGCGCGCGAACATCTGCTGCGACTGCACGCCCGAATAGCCATTCAGCACCGGCTCGACGCCGAACGTTACCAAATTTCCGATGTCGATTCCGAGATTGACGCGGCCGATGTTCTCGAGACTCTTGATGAAGAGCCCTGCCGACACGAGCAGCGCCATCGACAACGCGATCTGCGCCGTGACCAACGACGTGCGGAAGCGAGTCGCGGCACGCGTCGCGGACGTCTTACCCGATCCATCGCGCAACGCCGTCACGAGATCCGGCCGCGTACTGTGCAGCGCCGGGAAGAGCCCGAACAACAGTCCGGTCGCCATCGACAAGAGCCCGGCGAATCCGATCGCTGTTCCGCTCAACGAGAAGGACAGCGCCGATGAAATGGTATTCGGCAGTATGGCGACGATTGCGTGGAGCGTCGACCACGCCACGGCGAGTCCCGCAACGCCGCCGAGTACCGCGAGCAGCACTGACTCGGTGAGCAGTTGCGCGAGGAGTTGTGCACGCGTCGCACCGAGCGAAAGCCGCACCGCCATCTCCAGTGAGCGATTCGCCGCGCGCGCGAGCAGCAGATTGGCGATGTTCGCGCAGGCAATCATGAGCACGAACAGCGTGATGCCGAACAGCAGCACGAGCGGCATCCGCGTTTGCTGATGCAGATTGCTCAGTCCACGGCGCCCGTCGGTCAGCGCGAGCTTCTTGGCCTTGAAGCGCTCCATCGTGCTGGCGCTCACGCCTTTTTGAAGCGGCGCCTCGACATTGTTGATGATACTGTGATAGCGCGTATTCTCCTGCGCGCTCGCCTGTTCGATCGTCACGCCCGGCTTGAGCCGGCCGAACAGATAGATCCAGTACCGGCGCCGGTCGTCGAACCCGTTGAAGCCGGGACTGACCGCACCGCGCATCGACAATGGCACGAACAGATCCGGCTTGTTGCCGAGCGTCGTCCCTTCGAATCCCGCCGCCGACACGCCAATGATCGTCATCGGCTTGCCGTTCACCATGATGATCTGTCCGATCACCGACGGATCGCCGCCGAGCTGGGTGGTCCAATACTCGTGGCTCAAGACGACGACCGGGTGCGCGCCGGGAACGTCATCGTCGTTGACGTTGAACAGCCGTCCGACCGCGGGCTTCACGCCGAGCACCGGGAAATACGATCCCGACACCAGCTCGGCGGACGCGTTCACTGTGTTGCCGCGATACGAGATGTTGGGCTCGGTGATGACGTGACCCGCAATGCCGCTGAATGGCCCGGACTGCGACTCGAGATCGCGGAACATGCGATAGCTGAACACCCATTCGCAGTTGCCCGCGAGGCCGCATTGATGCGAGCCCGGACTCGGCGTGTTTCCGCCCAGATTGACGAGCTGCTCCGGATGCGGCACCGGGAGTGGCGCGAGCAGCATCTCGTTGAACAGCGAGTAAATCGCCGCGTTGGCGCCGATCCCCAAAGCGAGAGACAGAATGGCGACGACCGTGACGAACGGCGTCGTGAACAGTGTCCGGAAAGCAAGGCGGAGGTTGCGCATGCTTGCTTGGACAACCGGCCGGCCGAGAGAGTTGAGTCAGGCCGTCGCCGGCCTGAACGCCTTCCATACCTCCGGCTTCAGCTCGGCTTTTTTGCCGGCGCACCCGCGCCTGTCACGACCAGCTTCTTCACCATTCCCGCCGCTTTGTGCGAGTTGTCGGACATGGGGCAGAACACTTCATACGTCCCAGGCTTGAGGTTGACCGTGAACGATGCCGACTCGCCGGCCGGAAGCTCACGGGAGCCTTTTTCGACGCCTTCGCCGCGCACGTAAAAACCGTGCGTGACCGTTCCCTTGTTGCTCAATCGGAACGTGATCGGGCCAGCCGGCAACGTATCGCGCGCGATCTCGACTTTCCATTCTGTCAGCGTCACGGGAACAGCAACGGCTTGCGCGGCCGCCGCGACGGAAGACGCCACCAACCCGGCGGCGATGATCATACGCATCATTTTGTGGATTCCCTGTCCTCGAAGCTCTAGTCGTAACTTTCTCCCGGGAGTAGCGTACGACATTACGCGCCCGTCCGGTAGACACCCACTTCGCCCGACACCGATGCCGACCCTCTCTCGAGACCTGGCGCTCGGCGCCAGAACGCTGCGGAACAATCCCGCGTTCGCCATCACGGCGATCGTGACCCTCGCACTCGGCATCGGCGCGAGTACGGCCATCTTCAGCGTCGTGAACGCGGTGCTGCTTCGACCGCTCCCCTACGGCGACGCCGACCGGCTCACGATCATCACGCAGGACCTCCGCGCCCGGAACGTGGTCGACTTCCCCGTCGGCCCGGGTGACGTGCCCGACATCCGCAACGGCACCACGGTCTTCGACGGCATCGCCGCGCTTCAGACCGCGCGCAACTTCCCCTATACCGACAAGGACGGCAACGCACAGCTCGTCACTGCCGCGTTCGCGACGCCGAACATCTTCAAGCTCCTCGAGGTTCCCGTCGTCTACGGCCGCGACTTCACCGAGGACGACGGCATTCCCAATCCCATCGTTCAGATTCCGCCTGGCGCACAGCCTACGCCGCAGACGCCGCCGCCGCCGCGTCTCCCGACGATTGGAATAATCAGTTATGACTTCTGGCAACGCGCGTTCGGCGGAGACCCGTCGATCGTCGGAAAGACCATCACGCTTGGCGGACCGGTGCAGGTCGTCGGCGTCGCGTCACCGCGCGCCGAGCTGATTTTCCCGGTGAGCATGCAGGTCGAGCGCCATCCCGACGTGTGGAGCGCGCTCCGCGTGAACTTCGACCAAGGATCGCGGCAGAACGTCGCGTATCGTCTCATCGGCCGCCTCAAGCCGAACGCGTCACTGACGACGGCGCGCGCAGAAATCGCGCGGGTTACCGCTGATCTCCAGGCCCGCTTCCCGACCGACAAGACTGCCGGCGTCACGTATCGTGTCGAGCCGATGAAGGAATACGTGGTTGCCGGCGTGCGCACGTCGATTCTCTCACTCATGGGCGCCGTCATCCTCGTGCTCCTGATCTCGTGCGCCAACGTGGCGAACCTGTTGCTCGTGCGCGCGTCGCAGCGCGAGCGTGAGCTCGCCGTGCGCGCCGCGATGGGCGGCTCGGCGTTCGCCATCGTCCGTCAACTTCTCGCCGAATGTCTCGTGCTGGCGACGTTCGCCGCGCTGCTCGGCGTCGGACTGGCGAAGCTCGGTATCGTGTTGCTGCTGCAACTCGCGCCGGCCAATCTCCCGCGCCTCGCCGACGTTTCGCTCGACCCCGTCGTGCTTGGATTCACGGTTCTCGCAAGTGTTGCGGCCGTATTGATCTTTGGACTGGTGCCGGCGCTCCGCGCGTCTCGCCCAGATCTCGCGCAGGTCTTGCGAGCCACCGGCCGCACGCCGGCGCTGAGCGGCGCCGCGCGATTGCGCAACACCGTGATCGTCGCCGAGGTGGCCCTGTCGTTCGTGCTGCTCATCGGCTCCGGTCTCATGGTCCGGAGCTTCGTCGCGCTGATGCGCACCGAGCCGGGCTTCGAGGCGAACGGCGTGTTGACGTTCGGTCTCAGCAACCTGCGCTTCAACAGCCGCGACGAAGCGCGCGCGGTCTTCAGCCAAATTCACGACAAGCTCGCCGCGATACCGGGTGTCAGCGCAGTGACGACCGCCAACGCGATCCCGTTTGACGGCAACGACCCGAGCGGACGCTGGGGTACGCAGGACGCAATGAACGATCCGACGCGCTTCCGCCAAGGCGGCACGATGATCGTGCCGCCAAGCTACTTCGACGCGATGCGCGTGAAGCTGCTCGCTGGACGGATCTTCACGCAGGCGGAAAACGACGATCCGAACACGAAGCTGGTGGTGCTCGACGACGAGAGCGCGAAGCTCGCATTCGGTCAGCAGTCGCCGATCGGCAAGACGATCTATGCGCGTATCCGCACAGAGGTGCCCGAGGCATACACAGTGATCGGCGTCGTCCGTCATCATCGCCACCTCACTCTCTATGGCGATGAGAAAGAGCTTCTCTTCTTTCCTTCCGGGCCGTTCGGCGGCGGCCGTTGGCTCGTTCGCACCGCCAGCGACCCGACCGCACTGGGCCAGGCGGTCCGCAAGACGGTGACGTCGCTCAACGCGCAGTATCTCGTGACTGAGATGCGTCCGCTCACCGACTACGTCGACAAAGCACGCTCGGCAACGCGCTTTGCGCTCGTGCTCATTGGACTTTTTGCGACGATCGCGGCGCTGCTCGCGGCGGTCGGACTCTACGGCGTGCTCTCGAGCATCGTGCGGCAACGGACTTCGGAGATCGGCATTCGAATGGCGTTTGGTGCGCAGAGCACGAGCATCTTCCGTCTCGTGATCGGTCAGGGACTCAAGATGAGCGCGATCGGAATTGGGATTGGACTGGTGATCGCGGTCGCCGCGACCCGGGTGATGTCGAGCATGTTGGTCGACGTGCGGCCGACCGATCCGATCACGTTCGTCGCGATGGCGCTGCTGTTTCTGGGGATCGCCGCGGCGGCGTGCTGGCTGCCTGCGCGGCGCGCTGCGGGAATGGATCCGAACGAGGCGTTGCGCCAGGAATAATCGCCGTTGGGAGACCGCGGGTGGCCGCCTTTGTCGATCGCGGGCTATCCGACATAGGTATACGTGAATCCTTTCTCCTGCGCGCGATTGGTGACGATTACGCCCGCGGCGACCACCCGCGCAGTTGGCGTCACCAGATTCGCTCGAAGATCAGCCTCGACCTCGGACGCGCTCATCCCAGCATCGGCCGCCACGGTGCGAGCGATGCGGCTCGTCGCCATCCCGCAGACCGCGACGATCACGCCGCGCTTAGCGAGATCGGACGCCGTATTCGCGTGCGCATTCCTCACGGCGGGGACACCGCCTTCATTCACCTTCTGTGAAGCGCCGAGCTTGTACTTGGCCCACATCGCGTCGTTGAAGCCAAAGACGCTCGCGAGATGGCGGACGCAGACGATCGCGTTCACGTCGGCGTCCGTGAGCTGGTAGACGGCACCGGTGTTCGCGCTGAGAAAGTTGCGCGCGAACGTCCAGCCAGACGGTCCGTTCTCGATGCTCGTGCAGTCGAAGATGTTCTTGTGCTGACCATTGAGCGCGTCGAGCCATGCATCCGCCGGATGCGTGGGCGCGCCGGACGTTTGCGCGGCGGAGGTCGATGGAAGTACGACGACACCGGCGAGCGCGGTGCCTACCGCGGCAAGACGGCCGAGGAACGAGCGCCGAACAACCGCGTCCTGCATTGGGCTGGTCATATGACTCGATGCGAAGAAGTTGAACAGAAACATACCGATTCGGCGCGACTCAGATCGAATGGAGCCCGGTTCTCACTCGTGAGGCGGCCGTAGTAGACGATGGACCGCGGCATATATCTGCTTGACCTGCGTATCGGCGTCGACTTCCGGTCGGTCGACCTGTTCGATTTCCGCGGCTCGGTACTCATCGCCGCGACGTAGCTCGATGACGTACGTAAAGTCGCCCGTCGCCGGCGAGCTGCGCTTCACGCGCGCGGGCAACTGAAGCAGCCCCGCGTCGACGGAAGCGTTCCACGCTGCTTCGATTTCCGATTCCTGAACATCGAGCTGCTCGACGACGAGCGTATCGGTGGTGATGATCCGCGCGCCGGCGCTCACATCAGCGACTGATGTTCCGCAGTTGCGCCGCGCCTCGGCGACGTAGCGACGCATGGTCGTTTGGGAGGCTGTGTCGCCGACCGACATCGGAATCTGTATCTCACATCGGATGACACGACCCAGAAACACCGACCAATGGCCATCGCTCCGGCGCAGGACAACGGCCTGCGTTTCCGCCAGACCGTAACCACCCCACACGCGAAGCTCGATATAGTCGGATCGCGTGCGCAGCTCGCGCAGATCGCCCAGCGTAGAGCCGCGCGACCAAGTCCTCGTGATGTTGAGCAACGATGGCTCGGCCGGAGCGCTGACGACTCTGGCTTGACCGAACGCCGGCCGCGACAGCAGGACGACGATCATCAGCCGGAATAGCTTTGGGCTCATCATCTATATGAACACGTGACGGGCCGTCTTCTATTCCGCACGCAGCGCCTCGGTCGGCTCTACCCGGAGCGCTCGCCAGGTCGGGACGACGCAGGCAAGCGAGCACACCGCCAGCATCAGGCACGCATAGGCAACCAACGCGCCGACCTGTTCAAGCGAGAACCCGCCCCCCGACAACGCAACCGCCGCGCCGCCAATTAGCATCCCGCCCGCGAGGACGCCGAGACAGACCTGCGTGAGCGGCCGCCGGAAGATCGCGGCAACCACACGTCGCGGGCTGGCGCCGAGCGCGACACGTACACCAATCTCGCGCGTGCGCCGTGCGACGATGAACGACAGCACCGCGTAGATACCGGCAAGCGAGAGTAGCAAGGCGATCGCGGTCAATAACACCGTGACGCGAAGCCACATTCCCAGCACCCACTGCACACCCTTCGTGATCTCGTCCAAGCGCTGCGGCTCTGACACCCGCAGCGTCGGGTCCACTCGGCTGGCAAGGGTCTGGACTCGCGGCGCGAGCGACATCGGTTCCGCTCGCACATGGACAATCATGTTGATCGGGCCGCCGCTTCCCGGAATGGCTGGCAAGTACAACCCTGCCGCGCGTCCGTGTTGTGTCGCCGCGCCCATGCCGAGCTCCTTCACGACGCCAACGATCTCATACCACGGACGCGACTCGTCAGGCAAATTTCCGTCGCGCTGCATGGCCGCGAAACGCACACGTTGCCCGATCGCGTTACGCCCCGCCAAGACTTGGTCGACAAAACTCTGATCGACGATCACCGCGCGCCCACCGGGCGCGAGATCGCCGGAGTTGAACGCACGCCCCTGGAGGATCGGAGCATTCAGCACATCGAAGTACGACGGATCGATGGATGCCGTGCTCACCTCGCGCAACGGCTCGCTCGCTCCGGATTGGCCAGGGACGGTCAACGCATCACCCAGCTCGATCAGACGCTCGCGGTGATACCAGCGCGGAAGACGATCGACGAACGTGACGCCGGCAACACCTGGCTCGGCCGCCACGCGACGACGCAGTCCTTCGACCGCCGCCACGAACCGCTCGCGCTGCGCCGCCTGAATGGCATCGGCGTTCGCGCCCGCGCCAGTCGACTCATCCATGTCGAGCATTACAGAGAGATACTGTTGGCTGCGGAATCCGGCGTCGAACGATCGAATGCGCAGCAGCTCGCGCTGCTCCACGAAAGCAAGGGCGGGAAAGGCAACCGTGATCGCGATTTGCGCGATGATCACCGCGGTCCAGACGCCCCCGAGCTGCGGACCGCCACCGCCGGCGCTGCCCGCTCGCAAGCGCGACCCGAAGCCGCGTGTGATCTTGAGCGCCGGCAGCACGCCGGCGATCGTCGCGCTGAGCAGGGTGAGCGCGCTCGCATAGAGCACGGTCGCCACGGACAAATGCGGATCGTACCAAAACGGTAGCCTCCCAAAGTTCTCTTTCAAGAACTGTAGGGCCCATCCATGAAGCACCAGATCGGCAGCGGCGAGCCCGACCACGGCCGCGACACCTCCGAGCACCAACGCCTCCGCGAAGAGCTGCGCGATGATGCGGCCGCGGCTCGCGCCAAGGGCGCTCCGGACGACGAGCTCATTCTCACGCGTCGCCGCTCGGGCGAACAAGAGCAGCGCCACGTTACTGCACACGAGCACGAGCAGCATGATCGCGAAGACGTTGATCGAGAATAGAATCGCCACGTTGAGCGCCGTCGCATCCAAGAACAACTTCGCGTACGGCACGACCTGCGGCTGCAAATGCTCGTGCGTATTCGGAAGCTCGACGGCCGAGAGTTTGCCGAGCGTCGTCAGCTCGGCTTGCGCTTGCTGCATGGTGACGCCGGGCGCGAGTCGCCCGAAGACAGTGATGGCGGGCCCCTCGCGCGGCGCTCGATCCAGGGCATCCACGCGGAGCGGCGTCCACAACTCGTGCGAGACTGGGAACGCGAATCCCTCCGGCATCACGCCGATCACCGTTGCGTACGTCTCCCCGACCTGCACCGTCCGCCCGAGCACGTTTCGGTTGGCGTCGAACTGCGTGCGCCATACGTCGTACCCAAGCACGGCAACCGCCGGCGCGCCGACGCGTTCGTCCGCCGCGACGAACACTCGGCCGAACAACGGCGTCGCAGAGGCGATCCGGAACCCCGAGGCGGTGATCTCTGCGGCTTGTACTTGTCGGACTTGTCGTGTGTCGTTGTCACTGACGATGAGATTGGTCGTGACATCCCGATACGCTCCGAGATCGGTGACCGACGAGACGGCCTCGCGCCAGACGATGAAGTCATGCAGGGCGCGAGGCTCAGCAGCGCTTGCCGCGACGTCCCAATTTCGAATCTGCACGATGCGATCGCCGCCAGGCAGCGGCAGCGTCGGATTGACGAGCATCGTTACCAGCACGAAGATGACGGCGCCCGCCCAGATGGCGAACGCCATCGCGAGTCCTCCAACGATCGTCAGTCCCGGATACTTCACCAGCATCCGGAAGCCGAGCTTCATGTCGAGCGACCGGCCACTTAGCCAGGCAAGGCCGCGACCGTCGCGGAGCTCTTCTTTGTGCTGCGTAATGCCGCCGAACGTGACGAGCGCACGCCGGCGCGCTTCACCCGCCGACAGACGTTCTTCGCGCACGAGACGGTCGCTCTCCATCTCGATGTGGAACGCGACCTCTTCATCCATTCGCGTCTCGGCGGCGCCGCGCGCGAAGATGAGACGCAGACGCGCTCGGACTGCTGCTAACCAGCTCATGAAACACTCCAACAGTGAAGCAACTATTAGCTGCTGCGCAAAACGGCGTCGAGACCAGCAGCGAAGCGCTTCCAGCTCTCGAGCTCTTGGCCGAGCGCACGCCGGCCAGCCGCGGTGAGACGGTAATACCGTGCGCGGCGGTTGTTGTCTGTCGTTCCCCAGTCGCTGGTGATCAAGCCGTTCTTCTCGAGACGCTGCAAGGCCGGGTATAGCGAGCCCTGATTCACTTCGAGGACCCCGCTCGAGATTTGCTGGATGCGCTGGCTGATTCCCCATCCGTGCATCGGGATGAGAGACAGCGTCTTGAGGACGAGCAGGTCGAGCGAGCCGCGGAGGACGTCGCTCTGAGCGCGAATAGTCACGGACATTTTTCCCAGAACGGATTCCTGTAGCCGTCTAGTGGAAAATGCGCGGCGTTCCTCTAGCTGTCAACAGGGAGCCGACGCGACACGTGACTTTTTTCGGACAGACATATTCAAGGTGCCCGCAGCGACGACCCTTCGTCAGCGACGCCGCTTCGCCGATCTCTTGCCCGATTTCCTCGCCGAGGTCTTTGCCGATTTCCGTGCTGACGTCTTGGCCGATTTCTTTGCCGATTTTTTTGCGGCACTGCTCACAGTTCTGCGTGTCTTCTTGGCGGACTTCGTTCCAGTTTTTTTGGCCGCGGCCTTCACCGCCTTCTTTGCCGCTTTCTTCGGTACGGATTTTTTCGCAGGGCGAGCCTTGGACGCCGACTTGGTCTTGGCGCGCGACGGCGCCTTCGCCGCGGTCGCCGCCGTCATGCCTCCGGCCGACAAATCGTGCAACGCGAAGCCGGCGCCCTGCGGATCGCCGAGAATCGCGATCGTCCCGCCCGGAATCTCCAACCGCGGCCGCTGCACGAACGCGCCGGCTTTCGTCGCAATGTCCATCGCCTTGCCTACGTCTTTCACGTGGATGTAGACGAGCCAGAACGGCTGCATCGACGACATCTCCGGCGGACGATTGAACATTCCACCGAACATCCGGCCCTTGCCCCACATGGCGTACAGGTTGCCACCGCCCATGTCCATTTCGCTTTGTCGCTCCCAGCCAAACAACTTCTGATAAAACTCCCACGCCGCTTTCCAATCCGTCGTCATCAGCTCGTGCCACGAAAAGCGACCGACGACTGGCGTACCATCCCACGCCTGCGACTGGCCATTCGGTTTATAGATTCCGAATACGGCGCCTTGCGGATCCTGGAGCACGGCGAAGCGTCCGGTGCCGGGGATGTCAGTCGGTCCGGTGACGACCTTGCCGCCGAGGGAGCCCGCGAGCTCCGCTGTCTTGCCGACGTCGTTCGTCTCGACGTAGGGCATCCAGTTGGGCGGAACGCCCTGCGCGCGCATCTCCGGGCCGAGGCGGAAGATGCCGGCGAACGGTACGCCGCCCGTCGTCCACATCGAGTAGTCGCTGTCGAACTTCTGCGTCCCCCAGCCCGTGAAGCGAGGATAGAATTTCTGCGCAGCGTCGGGGTCGGGAGTCGTGAGCTCGTACCAGATGAATTGGCCGTGCATGATCACCGATGAGTTGAAGGCTTGAGTGACAAGACGCGCTCAATGAAAGAGAAAGCCTCCGGGATAATTCGTCCAGCTCCCGAATTCATGACGTGTCTCGAGGTATGCGCTCCTCGATGGCCGCCCGAGAATCACCGGCGCACGCGCTCCTGGTCTGGTACGACAATCGGCTGCACCGGCGCTTCGCCGGCGCCGAGGGCCAGCGGCCCCTTCGTCTGTGCAGACGCTTGCTCGGCTGGCGCGGCAGCCATGGACGGGCGCTCGACCATGATCTTCGTCACGAACCGCTGCCCCTCCGAGACGCGTTCAACCTCGATCGCGATGGTATCGACGGCTTGCTCGATCCGCTCCAACCGGGCCGTGACATCGCTCGGGATCGGCGCGGGCATCGGTGCGCGCCTGCCAATGCGCCTCGCCCACGCGATGGAGATGGGAAGGAGCATGACGAGCGACACGACGGTCACCGACGGGATGACGATGCCGGGGTTGCTCCAGGGTGGGCGTTCGGCAACGCCGGTCGTGCCGACTGGCCGGCCTTGCTTGAGCGCGATGCGCGCCTGGAGCGCCGCGACGTCCCCGTCCACTCGCGCGAGCTGCACCCCGACGTCGGCCCACTGCTGCTGGACGCCCGGTCGCGCGGGATTGTTCCGCAGCATGTTGTCGAGCTGCGACTTGAGCCCGCGCCACTGCGCCTGAAGCCCAGCTTGCTGGGCGTGCAGGGTTGCCAACTGCGCCTGAAGTGTCCCGAGATCCGCGTCTTGCAACAGGATCGCGGGCGGCGCCGGCGGGGTCGCGATGACTGGAGTTTGGGCTTCTTGGATCATAGTCGGTGGTTGCGTCTTGAGCCTTACGGGAGATCGGCGTCGATGTTCCAGCCTAGAATGCGCGCGACGCCAGGCTTGGCGCCTCGCGGCTCGCCGTGTGCCGCACGATGGAGCGGGTGTCAGCCGAAACGAGCGGACAGCTTTGGACGTCGTCGGCGATCGCGGGCGTGCGCGTCCCCATCGGATCGGCCGACGGTCACGTCTATTGCATTTCGCTTCACGACGGATCGCGCCAGCAGCGGTTCGCGGCGACGTCGTTCGCCACTCGGACACGGGCTTCATTCGTGTGCCGAGTGCGAACTTGTTGGCGATCTATCTCGCGGAGAAGGATGGAGAGTTCACGACCACTTCAAACTCTCGCTGATGATGGGCAAAGTCCGAATGCGCTTGCCCGTCGCGGCGAAGACGGCGTTGCAGACCGCAGGCGCGGCGGCCGGGAGTGCGGGCTCGCCCAATCCCGTCGGAGGCAGGTTGGACTTGACGAAGTGGACCTCCATGAGGCGCGGAGAGTCGTTCATCCTCAACATCGGATACTCATCGAAATTGGTCTGCGCAGCGGCGCCGCGCTCGATCGTGATCTTCTGAAACCACGCGGCGCTGATGCCGTCGAGAATCGCCCCCTGCACTTGAGCTTCGGCTGCGCTCAAGTTGATGATCGTGCCGGCATCGACGGCCGCGGTGATCTTCTTGATCGCGAGCTCGCCGGCCTGACTCACGACGACATCCGCGACGACGGCGACGTAGGCGCCCATGGTGCGCGTGATCGCGAACCCCTGCCCTTCGCCGCGCGGGCACTGCCGTCCCCACCCCGCCCTGTCGGTCGCGAGCTTGAGCACCGACGTCATTCTCTGCGCGTCGAATCCGGGTTGGTATGAGGTCCGGCCGAGCAGATCGAGTGTGAATGAGAGCGGATCGCGTCCGGCGGCGTGCGCGAGCTCGTCGACAAAGCACTGCGTGGCCCAGACGTTTCCGTTGTCACCAGGCGCGCGCCAAAAACCAGTTGGGATGCCGCCAGGTAACTTGCTCGAGCTCACCTGCGAGCCGGGAATCGCGTTGAACGGAAACCCATTGGCTGACATGTCACCGGGGCCACTCTGCATTTTCACGAACGCGTCGTGCAGAGCGACGATCTTGCCGGCGCCGTCGAGACCCGCCGTGAAATAGTGCCAGCCGTTCGATCGATAATTGTCATGCGCGAAATCGTGTTCGCGAGTCCACATCAGCTTGACCGGTGTGCCCTCGAGCCTCTTCGCGATGGCGCCCACTTCGATCGAGAATTCGTTGCTGCCGCGCCGCCCGAACCCGCCGCCGAGCCGCGTGATGTGCACGACGATGTCCTTCGGCGCTATCCCGAGTCCGCGCGAGACCAACCCTTGGCCGACGGCGGGAATCTGCGACGGCGCCCACATCTCCATCACACCATTCTTGAAGACAGCCGTGCAGTTCTGCGGCTCGAGCGTCGCGTGCGCGAGAAATGGATAGTGATAGACCGCTTGCACGGCCTTGGCGCCAGACGGTAATGCCGGTGCCGGCGTCGCACTCGCGAGTTGCTCCGCGTGCTTCGCCATCTCGACACTGTTCTGAGTTACCGCAGCGCCTTCGTTCCATTGGACTTGGAGCTTGTCCGTCGCGCTGAACGCGTTCCACGTCGAATCGGCGACGATCGCGACGCCTGACGGCAGTCCCTCGACCCCATCGAGCACGAATGCATCGCGGACGCCGGGCCTCGCTTTCACGACGTCGAGGTTGGCGCTGACCACTTTTCCGCCGAACACCGGGCACTTCGTGTATGTCGCGTAGAGCATCCCCGGCAGTTGCACGTCGATGCCGAAGAGCGGCACGCCGGTCACGATCTTCGGATTGTCCACGCCGGGCACGCGCGTCCCGAGCAGCCGGAAGTCTTTAGGATCCTTCAATGGAACGTTAACCGGCAGCGTGAGCGAGGCGGCCGTCGCCGCGAGCTCGCCATAGGTCGCACGCCGATTCGACGCGCGGTGAATGACGCTGCCCGTTTCCGTGGTGCAATCACTGACTGGAACACCCCAAGTCTGCGCGGCCGCTTGCAGGAGCAACGCGCGCGCCGTTGCGCCTGCACGACGCAATGGTAAGAAATTCGCGGGCGTCGATTGACTGCCGACCGACGTCTGTCGTCCGTACGCCGGATTCAGGTCGCCTTGCGTCACCGTTACCTGCTCCCACGCCACATCGAGCTCCTCGGCGACGATCATTGGAAGGGATGTCTTCACGCCCTGCCCCATCTCCGAGTTGGGCGCGATGATCGACACCGCGCCGCTTGATGAAATGCTGACGAACGCATTCGGCGCGAAATCGGCGGGCGCGGGTGCGAGAGATTCCGCGGCGGCTAGCTCGCCGAAGAGCACGTGCGTACCGATCAACAAACCGCCGCCGGCGAGCGCGCTGACTTTGACGAAGTGGCGCCGATCCATGCTCGGCGAGTCGGATGTGTGCTTCATCGCGAGCCTCCTTCGACAGGCGTGTGCCCCGATGCGAGTTCGGCCGCGCGCTTGATCCCGGAGCGAATTCGGTAATAGGACGCACAGCGGCACAGATTGCCGCCCATCGCGCGGTCGATCTCCGCGTCGTTCGGATGTGGGTTGCTCTTGAGCAGTGCTGCCGCCGTCATGAGTTGACCCGCTTGGCAATAGCCGCACTGCGGCACATCGAGCTCGCACCAGGCCTTCTGCAGCGGGTGCTTTCCTGCGGGATCGAGACCCTCGATCGTGGTCACCGACTTTCGGCCCACGGACGAAACCTGCGTTTGGCACGCGCGGGTCGGAGTGCCGTCGAGATGAATGGTGCACGCGCCACACTCACCGATCCCGCACCCGTATTTCGTTCCGACGAGACCCAGTGCATCGCGAAGCACCCATAACATCGGTGTGTCAGAGGCCACGTCGACGGTGCGGACCTGGCCGTTGACGTTCAGCGTGTATTTGCTCATGGGTGT
Organism: Gemmatimonadaceae bacterium; assembly: GCA_025934075.1. Classification (GTDB taxonomy): domain Bacteria; phylum Gemmatimonadota; class Gemmatimonadetes; order Gemmatimonadales; family Gemmatimonadaceae; genus JAQBQB01. Next base: position 1,672 of record JAICYT010000040.1, on the reverse strand, counting down.
GCGCCGGTCAAAGAGTGGAGTCGCTGAAGTGACATTCTATGCTCGGATGCAAATGGCGATCAGTCAAGGCGAACGAAACTGGAAAGCTCACGGCAGGTTCACGGCCGCGTCAGCAAGCGCAGCGTCGCCGCATCACGTTCGCCTGAATAGAACTTCTCGAGGATTTGCTCGAACACCGACCCCGGCGGCAAGACCAGGGCGAACAGCGTCGCGCAAGATTTCAACTTGAGATCGTCCGGCGATCCCAGAATCTCGCGCGCCGATTTCCCTTGGATGCTCACGATCGCTTCAGCACACTCGATCAGACGCGGGCCAAGGATGGGGTGCGCCAAGTAGGCGCGCGCTTCGTCTTCGCTCTTGATCGAGTAACGCTTCGTGATGGGACTGAACCCAAGGCCGTCGAGCTGCGGGAAGATCCACCACATCCAGTGACTCTGCTTCCGTCCGAGCTTGAGCTCCGACAGAGCCTGATCGTACGTCCCTTCTTGCGCGCGAACGAAGCGGATCAAATCGAATGGGTCCATTTCCAACACTCTGGGCGCGCCCACCGTGATTCAGCGTATGCGGGACGTCGTGACGCTCTTGGCACTGCGAATCATAGAATAGGGCGGCGCGCGCTCACTACCAGACGCGCGGGATGAGTCGATGCGGCACGCGCATCGTGTAGTCATTGTAACCCGGCAATTCCCGCCCCAGAAAGCGCTCCTCGAGATGGAGCCGGATCACCATGAGCGAGACCGGTATCACCGCGCAGAGTCCCGCCGCGTACGACTCCAGCCAGAGTCCGAGACCGACGAACAGGAGGACCGCGACGAGTCCTGCGTCGGCTACAAGTCGGACCGCGACTCTGAACATCGGCACCGCCGGGGCTGGTGAATGAATCCGACCCGCAGGCTGATCACGGTATCTCTGAACATCAAATGGAAGGCGAACCACGAAGTAAACCGTGTCCCATGCGGCCAAAGGAACATCGCAACTACACGCGAACGTAGGCGCAACCGGCGTTCTGAGCCCGAGCGAGGCCAAAGATTCCCGACGGGACGGCGTACGCGCCCTCAATTAGACCTTTGCGAAGCTCGGCATGAATCACATCGGCACTGCGACCGGACTTAGCAGCCAGGCGTGTCGATAGATGCCCCATCGCAAAGTCGCAAACCAAGACGATGGCGCCGCGGCCGATGAGATCCGCCATCGACGGCAGCGTAATTCCCGGCGCCGGACTCGGCGCACGATGCCAGAACGGATTCCGAACCGCTGGCTGTTGGGTTGCTGGATCCTTGGCGTTGTATTCGGCGCCGAGTGAATATCGCTCCCACAGTTGATCAGTCATGGCTGCGCCAATGGCTTGTGTGCGGACGTTGAGCACGACTCGCGCATCGTAGGCGCCGGCGCGATAGGCACTGCGACAGTTGTCGAGATACCGCTCCGCAGTTTCGAGCACGATGGGATCACCAGCGTCGCCGAGGCTTGGCCAATCGAATACCGCGCGGTCGGTGGCCGGGCGAAGCATCTCGATCCAACGAAGGTCCCGGTCTCCGCTCGCCGCCGCTGAAATGTCCGGAACGCTTGGGCGAGCGGCTGCGACGGAGGGCGGAGCACAACCGACGAGTGCTGCGCTCGAAGCCAGTCGACCCACATCCGTGAGAAACGTGCGCCGCGATTCAAGATCCGT
>JAICYT010000064.1 GCA_025934075.1 Gemmatimonadaceae bacterium | reverse complement strand
GAGGTTGAACGTCGCGAGGATCGCGCGAAGCAGACGACGATCGGACACTCGGGCACGCACGTCGCTCGACGACAAGCCGCAGCCGCGCATGACTTCGATAGCGACCGCGAGCAGCTCGGCGTCGGCGGTGACATCGGCCTCGCCGATGAGATCGACGTTGAGCTGGAAGTGCTCACGCAATCGCCCGCGCTGCTGGCGTTCGTATCGAAAGAGCTGCGGAATCGAGAACCAGCGGACGGGTTTGCGAAGTGCATTGGCCTTCGCGGACGCCATTCGTGCCAGCGTCGGCGTCATCTCGGGGCGCAACGAGATCTCTCGCCCACCCTTGTCGACGAAGTTGTACAGCTGTCCCACGATTTCGTCGCCGCTCTTCCTGGTGTAGAGCTCGAGCGGCTCGAGCGGCGGCCCATCGTACTCGACGAAGGCGAACCGCCGGGCAACGTCGCGCCACACACCCATGATGTGGGCGCGTTCGGAGAACTGCTCGGGATAGAAATCACGGAATCCTGGGAGAGCGGCCTGGGCCATCCAGCAAAGTTACCCACGTAGCGGCGACACCTGCAACCGCGACATCGCATCTCCAACAGTATGAAACGAGCCGGTGATGAGCACAGTGGCGCTTCGTTCGCGCGCATAGTCGAGAGCGGCGTCGAAATCTTGAACGACGTCCGCGTCGAGGTGGAGTGTTTGCGTGTACTCGCTCACCTCGGCGAGATCCCAGGCGCGGCTCGCGGGTGCGGTCGGCGCCATCGTCAACACGAAGTGCGACACGACGCGACTGAGGACGCGAATCATCTCACGCCAATCCTTGTCGCCGAGCACACAGAGGACAGCGGTGATCGGTCGAGGCGGTGCAACGGCAACGAGCGTTTGCGCCAGCACCTCCGCGCCCGCGGGATTGTGTGCGACGTCGAAAATGAATTGGCCAACGTGCTGAAAGCGCCCCGGGATGCGTACGGCATCGAGATTTCGCGACGCCTCGGCGAGGCTTACGGCGAATGCCGGCCCGCCCGCGTCGAGCAGGACGAGCGCGAAGGCCAGATTTGCCGCCTGATGGTCGCCGACAAGCGGCGTGCGCAGCGTGAGATGTTCACTTCGCCACTCGACGTCGCTCGTGGTGCCTCCGTCGTCGACCTTGGTATGCGAGATTCGAATTTCGCGCGAGACCACGCGAACGCTCGAGGCGCCCGTGGCCTTCGCGCGTGCCGCCAACAACTCTCCGATGCGTGGATCGGTCTCGCCAATGATCGCCGGGCGCCCTGCCTTGAAGATGCCGGCTTTCTCCCCAGCAATCTCCTCGAGGGTCGAGCCGAGGTATTCGGTGTGATCGAGCCCGATCGATGTGACGCCGGCGGCGATTGGCGTGATCACGTTCGTCGAGTCCAGCCGGCCACCGAGCCCGGCTTCGATGACCGCGACACTCGCGCCCGCACGCGCGAAGTAGTCGAACGCCATCGCCGTCGTTGCCTCGAAGAAACTTGCCCCGATCTCCTCGACGAGCGGCGTGTAGCGCGTGATGAAATCCAAGACGTCGTCGGCGGGAATCGGTTGTCCGGCAACCACCATGCGTTCGCGAAAGTCGACGAGGTGCGGCGACGTGTACGTCGCGACGCGCTGGCCTCTTGCAGACAGCAGCGCGGCCATTGTTGCGACGCTGCTTCCCTTCCCGTTCGTTCCGGCGATGTGGAACGTGGGATATGCGCGTTGCGGGTTTCCAAGATGATCGAGGAGCGCGATCGTTCGCTCCAAACCGAACTTGAAGCCACCGGTCGTGCGCGCGAACAAATAGTCGAGCGCGTCGCGATAGTTGGCGAGTGAGAGGCCTTTCGTCATCACTCGCGCCCGATCGAACCGAGCTTCAGGACGGTGTCCAACCCGTCGCGGCTGGACGCCCCGACATGTGCCGCAGCAACTGGCTCACGGTCCGCTTGAGGTTCCTCCGGTGCACGACAGAGTCGAGCATCCCATGATCGAGTAGGAACTCGGAGGTCTGAAAGCCTTCGGGCAAATCCTGTCCGAGCGTCTGCTTGATGACGCGCGGACCGGCGAACCCAATCACGGCGCCCGGCTCGGCGAGGATGGCGTCGCCGAGCATGGCATAACTCGCGCTGACGCCACCGGTGGTGGGATTCGTCAAGATCGAGATATATGGAATGCGACGCTCGGCGAGCATCGCCAATACCGCGGCGACTTTGGCCATCTGCATGAGCGACAGCACGCCTTCCTGCATGCGGGCGCCGCCCGACGCCGAAATGACGATCAGCGGATATTTCCGCTCGAGCGAACGCTGGCCGAGCCTCGCGATCTTCTCACCCACGACCGAGCCCATCGAGCCGCCCATGAAGGCGAAGTCCATGACGCCGATGTTGATGGGCAGCGAGTCGAGCGTGCCGGTGCACGCGAGCAGCGCGTCGGTCTCGCCCGCATTGGTGATCGCCTTCTTGAGACGCTGGGGATAGTCGGGGAACCCAAGCGGGTCGGTGGAGCGAAGGTCGACCTCGACTTCCTCCATTGATCCTTCGTCCAGCATGAGGTTGCAATAGTCGCTGGCCCGAATACGGCGGTGATAATCGCAATTCGGGCACACATTCATATTCCGCTCGAATTTCTCGCGGATATCAGTGTGCCCGCACGCCTCGCACTTCTCCCAGACGTCCGCTGGGATCTCGAGGCGCTCGCGCCGGGGCTGCCGAGGCTTTTTGTCTTGCTTCTTCCACCAGGCCATTGCCAGAATTTGGGTAGGGGCGAGGCCTGAGGCTAGGGCTTGTGCTCTGGATCACACCTTCAACGGGCCGGTCATGCCGCCGCGGCCTTCGCTCGAGATCCTGGCCAGAACGCCGACCGAGAGCCAGCAAGCAAGCATGAACGACCCGCCGTAGCTGAAGAACGGCAGCGGAATTCCGGTGATGGGCATCTTGTTCACCGTCATGCCGACGTTCTCGAGCACGTGCGTGAACCACGCCGCGAGCAGACCGAACGCCACCAGGCTGCTGTACGAATCGTTCGCGCGCTCGGCGATTCGGATCACGCGGACAAAGAGGAACAAGAACAAGGCGAGCGCGATCGTTACACCGATGAACCCAAGCTCCTCGCCCACGACGGCGAAGATGAAGTCGGTGTATTGTTCTGGAAGGAACGCCAGTCGCTTCTGCGGTCCGTGCAAATATCCGCGCCCGAACCATCCGCCCGACCCGATCGCGACTTGCGACTGGATCACGTGATAGCCGCTGCCGCGCGGATCGACCGACGGATCGAGGAACACCTTGAGCCGATTCTGTCGATACGGCTTCATGTGCTCCCACAACAGCGGGCCGACGACCCCCATCATCACATTCGCGGCGACAACGAACAGGCCTTCGCCGAGGAACGGCTTGTACCACAGCACCAGCGCGATCACGAGGAGAAACCACGCTCCCCAAATGAGCGGATCGAAACCGAGGACGAGACTCACCACCGGGCTCGCGAGTAACACCAACAGTTGCCAGGGCACGCCGGCCCAGAACAGCATGGCGAAGAAGATTCCAACGAAGACGATCGACGTTCCGAGATCGCCTTGGGCCATGATGAGCAAGAGCGGAACGCCGACGACGACAATCGGTTTCCACAGCTCGATCATCGATTTTGGCGCGACGCGATTTTGCGCGAGCACTCGCGCTAGCATGAGGACGACCGTGAGCTTGGCGAATTCAGCCGGCTGGCCAAGTCTGTGGCCGCCGATTGTCAGCCATCCGGTGGTACTCGTCGCGGTGCCAGCGCCGGAGCCAAGGCCGGCGAGCAGTGCGGCGAGCAATAGCAGCGTAAACGCATAGCCGGGCACGGTCAGCCATTCGATCAGACGAACAGACGCGCGACTCACCGCCCATGCGGCGAAGATCCCGACGACGATCCACTCCGCTTGTTGCTTGTAGGCACCTGTCGCCGGTGTCCTGACGTCGGTCTGACCGGCCGAATACACGATGGCGAGCCCGTAGAGCGACAGCAGCAGCGCGGTGATCACGAGCGACAGATCGATATTGATCCGACGACTCGTCGCCATCAGCCGGTATTCTGGATGGTGTTGGCTACCTGCAGGTGCAGATAGTGCGCGATGATCTTTGTCGCTAAGCCGGCAGACGTCGCACCCTCGAACGTCACGTTCGGAACCATGACGACGACGACGATCGTCGGATCTTCGGCGGGCGCCATCCCGGCGAACCAGGCGAAGTAGAGCGGCTTGCCGTTCTTGTCGTACTTGAGGGTCTGCGCCGTCCCCGTCTTGCCAGCGACTTTCACGCCTTTGATGGCGGCCGCCGCGGCGGTGCCGCCTTCTTGAACGACGCCCATCATGGCCTTTCGAAGCTCCACGAGCTGGTCTGGCGTAAGCGAGATCGTCTTCGCGCGCTTGGGGGCGCCCTGGCGGATCATTGGCGTCGGCTCGCTGCCGTCGGTCGCCAACGCACTGTAGAAGCGCGCCATGTTGACCACGGTCTGCGCGTTTTCGCCTTGGCCGATCGCCAAGTTCAGCTCTTTCTCGCCCGGCGTCCAACCGCGCGGACCGTACTTCTGATTGAAGTATGCGGGAAAGCTCGTCGGAAATTTCGGACGACTCTCTTCCGGCAGATCGATGCCAGTTTTCTTATCGAATCCCAGCCCGATGCCGCCGCCCACGAGACGGGACAGCGTAATCTTCTGGCCGAGCTGATAGAAGTACACATCGCAGGACTGCGCGATGGCGCCGGCGAGATCGAGACTGCCATGACCTTCCTTCCGCCAGCAATGCCACACGCGGTTGCCGAAGTAGTAAAAGCCCGTGCACGGCTGCGGCATGCGCGTCTTGAAATCGATCAAGCTGTCCTGCAGCGCGATCACCGCCGTTGCGAGCTTGAACGTCGAGCCGGGCGGATACTGGCCCTGAAGCGCCTTGTTGTACAGCGGTTGGCGTGGATCATTGTTCAACGAATCGTAATAGGCCGACGACACGCCGCCGACCCATCGGTTCGGATCGACCGCCGGAGAGCTGTAGAGCGCGAGGACCTCACCGGTTTTCGGAATCATCGCCACAACCGCGCCGGCCAACGTGTCGGCAAAGAGCTGGTGGATGTATTCCTGCAGATCGAGATCGATGTTCGTGTACAGCGGTGGCCCTTCCTGCGGCGTCACGTCTTCGCGCGTCCGCCCATTGAGCACGATTCTGTTTCGTGCGTCGACCTCGACGAACTGGACACCCTCTCGACCGCGCAGCTGCGCCTCGTACTGTTTCTCCAGGCCCGTCTTCCCCACGAGCTGCCCGGGTGTGTAACCCGAGCCGGCCAACTTGGACAGCTCTGCCTCACTGATCTCGTTGATGTAGCCAACGAATGCGCCGACCGCCTCGCCGTCAGGATAGATCCGTTTGGGGGCCGACTGGATGATGAGCGCCGGGAAATCGATCCGGTGCTCCTCGAGCACCGAGACGACGTCGAACGATGCGTCCTGAATGATGACGGCGGGACGTGTGCGATCCCGACGGAACCGGTTGATCGCGTCCTGGAACTGTTTGTTGGTGAGTTGAATGGTGCCGCGCAGCCGCGTGAGTGTGGCCCGCAATGAATCTTCGGACTGCGCCAACAGTGCGACCGAATAGCCGACGACGTTTTCCGCGATCGGTTTGTGGTTGCGGTCGAGGATCGGTCCACGCGGCGCCGCTGTCGGGATCTGACGGAGACGATTCTCCTCCGACTGCAACGAGTACTGCTCGTTCCGCATGATCTGCGTTCGGAAGAACGCGCTCAGCAAGAACACCAGCACGCCGCAGACGATGACCACTGCCGCGCGCCCGCGTCGGACGACGTCGTTCGGGTGAAAGCTCATGCGGTTCGAACTTCCATCAGCGGCTTGAGCAAAGAGAGGGCGAGTACACCGGCAACCGCCGTCACCGCCGCCGCCAGAGGGGACCAGACGAAAATCTGCATCGCGAGCTCAGGGCCGACCGCTCGATGGCCGACGATGAGGAAAATCAAATCGAAGATCCACTTGGCGAGAAACAGAAAGAATCCATTCAATGCCAGGTTATCAGCGAAGAATACTGCTTTGAGCCACGACGCGCCGAACCCCACGATCGACATGGCGAGCGCAGCGGCGCCAAACGGGCTCACGGCGATCGAATCGGCGACCAGCCCGAGCAAGAAACCGTACACGGCCGCGGCGCCCGGACGCAGCCGCACCGACCCGAGCAGCAACGCGACGATCAAGAAATCGACCGACGCGCGCCAGGCGAGTAGCGGACGCAATGTGTAGTGCAGGACGATCAGAATCGCGCAGACGAGCATCGTCCGCACGGCGCCGGTCCAATTCATGTCGGAGACTTGGCGTCGGTAGCCGGTCGAACCGAGTCGCGCCGTGCGCGCGTCGTGTCGCGACGTTGAGTGGGCGTGTGCGGTGCGATCGGCGTGGCCGCGGGCGTTCGAGCCGCGGCGCTGTCGGTTGCTTCCGGCATGACCCCTGCGCCGAGCGATCGGCGAACCGAATCGATCGTCGCGCGCCGAACCGAGTCGAGCGCAGCGCGTCGCGCCTGGGCTTCAATCGATGCCGCCTGTCGTGCGATCGAATCATTCGCGGCGACGATGCGTCGAGTCGCGGAATCGGCATTGACCGCGCCGCCCCAAACGTTGCCGGTGCCTTGGGTGACGCGCTGCGCCGTCAGCACGAGCACGGTCGTGACGCGCGACGGGCTCACAGCGGGCCGGAGTAGATACGTTCGCGTCCACGGCTCCGTCGTCTTGAGCTCCGAGACGACCGTGCCAATCGTGATGCCGCGCGGGAAGGTGCCGCCCAATCCCGACGTGTATATCTGTGTCCCCGGCTTGAGCTGCACGCGCGTCGGAACACCGCGCAACTCGAGCATGTACGCCGCGGAGCCTCGGCCGCTGTGCGGATACACGATGCCAAATGCGGACGCATCGGCCGACATTGCGCTCGCGCGGAAATCGGGGCTCGTGTAAAGGATGGCGATGCTCATGGTAGGGTCGGCGGTCTGAACGACGCCAACCAAGCCTTCGGGGGCGACGACCGGATTATAGCGCTGGACTCCCGCCACGCTCCCAGCCGTCAACGTCATATTGGTGACGACCTCTTCGCTCGGCGCGGCGCTATGCACCGCCTCTGCGGGAATGAACCCCCACTCGAGCCGCGACCCCAATCCGACAATTTTGCGAAGCTGTTCATTCTCGACGAGGGCGGCTTGCTCTTTGATGCCGCGGATCGCGACCGAATCGGCAGCGAGCTGACGCTGTTCACTCGTAACCCACGCGCTTCGCCAACGTTCCGCGCCTCGTTGGAGTCCGACCAGCGGCGCGACGATCGAGCGTCTGAGCGCACTGGCGATCGGCTCGCGGTCTTCGTCCTTCAAGACCAGAGCGATCACGGACAAGACGACGCAGCCGACCAAGAGGCCGGCGTCGACGCGACTTCCGTAACGTGCTGCCGTTGCCACCGAACTACCTCATGTGCTGAGGACCGACCAGTACTTCTCCTCATCGTCGAGAATTCGCCCCGTGCCGCGGACGACACACGTCAGGGGATCTTCGTCGACGTGAATTGGCAGACTTGTTTCCTGACTCAGGAGCAGATCGAGACCGCGAATCAACGCACCACCGCCGGTCATCACGATGCCGCGATCGACGATGTCGCTCGCCAGCTCCGGCGGCGTGATCTCGAGCGCGCGCCGGACCGCATCGACGATTTGTTGGATCGGCTCCTGAACGGCCTCACGGATCTCGCTCGAGTGGACGCGCACCGTCTTCGGAATTCCGGAGACGAGATCCCGTCCCTTCACTTCCATCTCACGCTCTTCGCCTACGGGCGCAGCCGATCCGATGTTGATCTTGATCTGTTCGGCCGTCGGCTCGCCAATGAGCAAATTATAATTCTTCCGCATGAATTGCACGATCGACGTATCCAGCTCGTCGCCGCCCGTGCGAATCGAGGTGTCGCTCACGATCCCCGACAACGCGATGACGGCGATCTCGGTCGTGCCACCGCCGATGTCGATCACCATGTTACCGGTCGGCGTCTCGACCGGCAGTCCGACGCCGATCGCCGCCGCCATCGGCTCCGCGACCATGAACACTTCTTTTGCGCCCGCACCCAACGCCGAATCGCGCACGGCGCGCTTTTCGACCTCGGTGATACCCGATGGTACACACACGATGACGCGCGGTTTCACCTTGAAGACGTGGTTCTCGATGATGAGCGTCAGGAAGTACCGCAGCATCTTTTCGGTCACGTCGAAGTCGGCGATGACGCCGTCCTTCATGGGCCGAACGGCGATGATGCCGTCCGGCGTCCGGCCGAGCATGCGCTTGGCCTCGAGGCCGACGCCCTTGATCTTCTTACTCTCGCGGTCGATGGCGACCACGGACGGCTCGTTCAGGACGATCCCCTCTCCCTTGACATAGATGAGGGTGTTGGCCGTGCCGAGATCGACGCCAATCGCGTTCGCGGGAAACAGCGATCCGGCTTTATTGAAGGGCCAGCGCATTGATTACAAGGTATTGAGGCATCAGAACTTAGGCAACGAACGTGTTGGGCGATTCGCAGGGCAGGCCGAACGCTTCCGCCACGCCCGGATAGGTGATTTTCCCGTCAGTCATGTTGAGGCCTTTGAGCAGCGCCGAGTTCTCACGCAACGCCTTTTTCCAGCCTTTGTTCGCCAGTTGCAGCGCGTACGGCAAGGTTGCGTTCGTGAGCGCCAGCGTCGATGTGCGAGGAACTCCGCCGGGCATGTTGGCGACACCGTAATGGATGATGTCGTCAATGACGTAGGTCGGGTTCTCGTGGGTCGTCGCATGAATCGTCTCGACACAGCCACCTTGGTCAATCGCTACATCGACGATTACGGCGCCAGGTTGCATCAACTTGAGGTCTTCGCGACGAACGAGCTTGGGTGCCTTGGTCCCTGGAATGAGCACGGCACCGACAACCAGATCAGCCGTCTCGATCTGCTCGAGGATGTTGTGCCGGTTCGAGTGGATCATGACGCAGTTCGCCGGCATGACGTCCGAGAGGTAGCGGAGACGCTCGAGCGACAGGTCGAGGATCGTGACCTTGGCGCCCATGCCGGCCGCAATCTTCGCCGCATTGATGCCGACGATGCCGCCGCCGAGGATCACCACCTTTGCCGGGGCAACACCAGGAACGCCACCGAGCAGCACGCCGCGCCCACCGTACAGCTTCTCCAAGTACTTCGCGCCCTCCTGCACAGCCATCCGTCCGGCAACCTCGGACATGGGTGTGAGCAGCGGCAGCTCGCGCGTCGGTAGCTCGACGGTCTCGTAGGCGACGCAGGTCGCGCCGCTGGCGAGATGCGCGCGCGTGAGCTTTTCATCGGCGGCAAAGTGAAAATACGTGAAGATCAGTTGGCCACGGCGCATGTTCGGCCACTCGCGCTCGATCGGCTCCTTGACCTTCATGATCATATCGCTGTCGCGCCATGTCGTCGCGGCGTCCGGGGCGATCGCCGCCCCGACGGCCTTGAATGCCTCATCCGGAAAGCCGCTGCCTAAACCAGCTCCGGTCTCGATCAATACTGAATGTCCGGCGCCGACCAGCGACTCAGCGCCAGCCGGAACGAGCGCAATGCGATTCTCGTTCGTCTTGATCTCTTTGGGAACGCCGATCTTCATCGTAGCGAATGGCTGATTGTGGAGACGTGACTGCGTGGCGCTTGGAAGGTAACGGGACCCGAACTACTGCGCGCCTTTCGGACCCAGGCTCACGACGCTCATCTGGTCGGGATCGAAGAATTCGCTCGCAACTCGAGCGACGTCTTCCACGGAGATCGCATCGATCAGCGCGAGGAGCTCGTCGAGCGTTCGATACGGCTCACCGTAGAGCTCCACTGACGCGGCGCGATACATACGTGAGGACACACTTTCGAGCGATAACGTAACTTGGCCTTTGAGCTGCTGTCGGCCCATCGCGATCTCTTCTGCCGGGAGCCCTTCTCGCGACACAGTGCGCAGCTCTTCTCGGATCGCGTTCAGCGCGGCGCTTGCCGATTCGGGCGCCGTGGCGACATAGACGCCGTGCATCCCACTGTCGGCATGGAACGACTGATACGTATAGACCGAGTAGGCGAGACCAAGCTCCTCGCGCACCCGCTGGAAGAGACGCGAGCTCATTCCGCCGCCGAGCAGCATGCTGAGGAGCAAGAGCGGAAATCGCTGCGGATTGCCGTGCGCCACGGCGCGCGTCCCGGCGACGATGTGGGTCTGCGCGCCCTCACGTGACACGTGGCGCGAGCGCGCAGGCGAGATGCGCGGTGGCTGTGATACGAGCGGTGTCGGGTCACCAGGGGCGGCCTCGATCCAACCGGTGCTCTCCAACACCTCGAGCAGCCGATCGTGCTCGACGTTTCCGGACGCGGCGACGACGAGATGGGCTGGATGATACGCGCGCCGGTGCAGCTCCTCGAGCTCCGGAATGCCCAGCGACGCGACCGTCTCGCGCGTGCCGAGGATCGAGTAGCCGTACGGATGGTCGCCCCAGAGGATCTCGTTGTGCAGCTCGAACACGAGATCGTCCGGTGTGTCCTCGACCATGCCGATCTCCTCGAGGATCACTTTGCGCTCGAGCGCCAGGTCGCTCTCGCGCAGCGTCGGATGCAGCACGATGTCGCCGATGACATCGGCCGCATCGGTCAAGTGCTCATCGAGGACGCGACCCTGATACACGGTGTGCTCGCGCGACGTGTACGCGTCGAGCGATCCGCCAAGCGCTTCGAGCGAGAGCGCGATCTCATGCGCGGTGCGGCGTTCCGTCCCCTTGAAGACCATGTGCTCGAGGAGATGCGACACGCCCATCCGCTCGCGCGATTCGTGGAGCGATGCGGCCCGCACCCAGGCGCCAAACGCAACCGACCGTACCCCGGGCATGTGCTCCGAGAGTACGGTCAGTCCATTGGGCAGAACGGTACGGCGCAACGCCGCATCAGCGGCTACGACTCCTCCCACTGCGCTGTCACTCACTCGCGACGCGAGCGTTCTCCACCGCGCCCGCCACGCGGACGGCCGCCGCGCTCTCCACGATCTCCGCCTTCACGACGAGGCGGACGCTCGCCGCCACCCTCGCCGCCAGTCCCGCCATTGTTCTCGGGCTCGGGCATGCCTTCGGGTCGCGGCAGCAGGGCCTTCATCGACAGGCGAAGGCGTCCACGCTCATCGCGATCGATCAGCTTGACCTTCACCCGATCGCCCTTCTTGACGACGTCTTCGGTCTTCTCGGTGCGCTCGTGGCGCATCTCGGAGATGTGTACGAGCCCCTCAGTGCCCGGCATGATCTCGACGAACGCGCCGAATGGCGTCGTCGTCTTGACCGTGCCCTCGTACGTCTCGCCGACAACTGGTTCAGCCGTGAGGGCCTGCACCATTTGGCGCGCGCGCTCCATCGAATCGCCACCCACGGCGGCAATCGTCACGAGACCGCTGTCGTCCACCGTGAGCTCGGCGCCAGTCTCGTCCTGAATGCCGCGGATCGTCTTGCCCTTGGGACCAATGAGGTCACCGATCTTCTCGGGGCTGATCTGCAGCGTGACGATGCGTGGCGCAAACGGCGACAGGTCGCCGCGGGGTTGCGCGAGCGCCTTGTCCATCTCGCCGAGGATGTGCAGACGACCATCCTTCGCTTGGGCGAGCGCTTCCTTCATGATGCTCAGATCGAGGCCTTCGACCTTGATGTCCATCTGGATCGACGTGATGCCCGCGCGCGTTCCAGCAACCTTGAAATCCATGTCGCCGAGGTGGTCTTCGGTGCCGAGGATGTCGGTGAGGATCGCGTACTTCTTCCCTTCCTTGATCAGTCCCATCGCGACGCCTGCCACCGCACCACGCATTGGAACGCCGGCGTCGAACAACGCGAGCGAGCCGCCGCAGACCGAGGCCATCGACGACGAGCCGTTGGACTCGAGCACGTCGGAGACGATACGGATCGTGTACGGGAACTCTTCGAACGCCGGCAGCACGCCTTGCAACGCACGCTCGGCCAGATTGCCGTGTCCGATCTCGCGGCGCGACGTGCCGCGCATTGGGCGAACTTCACCAGTGGAGAACGGCGGGAAGTTGTAGTGCAGCATGAACGACTTGGTCGTCTCTTGCGCTTCGTCGATCGAGTCGAGGCGCTGCACGTCGTTCGCGGTGCCGAGCGTCGCGGCGACGAGCGCCTGCGTCTGACCACGTGTGAAGAGTGCGGAGCCGTGGGCGCGCGGGAGCACCGTGGTGTCGATGGTGATCGCGCGAACTTCATTCGGCTTACGACCGTCGACGCGATGGCCGGAGCTCAGCACCTGTGCGCGGAGTTGATTGTATTCGACGTCGCCGAGCAGCGTATGAATGTCCTTGTCGGCATCCGGGAAGTCGGCGAGCAATCCTTCGGCGACTTCGCGCTTGACGCGCTCGACTGCTTCGATGCGGCCGTGCTTGTCCTTCTGGTTGAGCGCTTCGGTGATCTTGCCTTCGGCGAGCGCCTTGACCTTCACCTGCAGGTCTTCGGGAATCTCGGCCTTCGTCCACGACATCTTGGCGGGACGATTGTCCATTTTCTCGAGCAGCTCGTTCTGAATTGCGATCAGCTCGCGAATTCCTTTCTGTCCGATCGTCAGCGCTTCGACGACGTCTTCTTCCTGCACCTCGAGCGCGCCGCCTTCGACCATGACGATTGAATCTTGCGAGCCCGCGACGACCAGCTCCATGTCGCTGTATTCGAGCTGCTGGAACGTGGGGTTCAACACCCACTTGTCCTGAATGCGTCCGACGCGGACGCCGGCGATGGGCGCGGAGAACGGAATCTTGGACGCGTTCAGGGCGAACGATGCGGCGATGAGACCCAAGATGTCGGCGTCATTCTCTTGGTCGGCGGAGATGACGTAGATGAAGACTTGGACTTCGTTCTTGAAGCCTTCGGGAAAGAGCGGCCGGATGGACCGATCGATGATGCGCGCCGAGAGAATTTCGTTGTCGCTCGGGCGCCCTTCGCGCTTGATGAAGCCGCCCGGAATCTTGCCGGCGGCGTAGGTCTTCTCGCGGTACTCGACGAGCAGCGGGAAGAAAGGAAGCGGGCTTTGGTTGTCGCTGACGGTGACGGCGGCGAGGACCATGGTGTCGCCGAACTGAACGAGTGCGGAGCCCGAGGCCTGCTTGGCCATGCGGCCCGTCTCGATGACGAGCTTCCGCCCTGCAAACGTCTTCTCAACGCGTTGCATCATTGCTCTTTGCCTTCTTTTGCCTGGAGAGGCTGTAGGGGATAACAAAACGCGCGGGCTGCAACCATTGCGCCCGCGCGGCCATGCTCATACTCGAATTAGTACCGGAGGCCCAGTTCCTGGACGATCTGCCGGTATCCGTTGACATCCGTACGCTTCAGGTAGTTCAAGAGACGGCGACGACGTCCGACCATCTTGAGGAGTCCACGACGACTGTGGTGGTCCTTCTTGTGGGTGCGGAAGTGGTCCGTCAAATAGTTGATCCGCTCGGTGAGCAGGGCGACCTGAACGCGGGACGAGCCACTGTCGGTCTCGTGCGTCCGATATTTTTGGACGGTCGTGCTTTTTTCGAAAGCCATGTCCTGAAGGTTCTCTGATTCTCAAGCCGCGAGCGCGGCGTTCGTTATCTGCATTATGCGATAGCTGTGAATCGTAGCGATTTACTAACGTGATGTAAAGGGGGCACTTAGCGGGGGAACAGAGCCTCGACAACGGTGGAACGGTGGTGCGGACGCTCGCTCTCGCTCGCTTGAACGGTGGAACGCTAACGGCTTAAGACCGCGTTCCACCGTTCCACCGTTCCACCGTTCCACCGGTCCACCGTTCGACCGTTCGACCGTTCGACCGTTCGACCGTTCCACCGGCTAGGCGCCGAAGAGATGACCGATCCAGCCGAATACCTTCGCGAAGCCGGCTCGAGTGTCGTTGTACATGACTATGGCGAACAACAGCGCGATCGCGAACAATCCGAAGCGCAGAATGTACTCGCGCGTTCGCATGCTGAACGGGCTGCCCTTCGCCGACTCGAGGATGTTGATCAAGATCTGCCCACCGTCGAGAATCGGAATTGGAAGCAGGTTGAGGACGGCGACGTTAATGCTCAGCAAAGCAATGAGATAGAACAACTCGTCGACGCCGTTTCTTGCCGCGCTCACGGACGCGCGAGTGATTGCGACGGGGCCGCCAAGCTCCTTGACGGACACGGTACCCACGCCGATGTCGTGCAGCACCTTGAAGACCGCGCCCGCATTGCTGCGTGTGATTCGCAGACCCCACGACACCGCATCGCCGAAGCTGAGCGTTTCCCGAACCGACGGGTCACGTGCCGCAGCGCCGATCTTTCCAACAGTTCGCTCGCGCTCGGTTGCCGGGTCCTGCTCGACGACGGCCTTTGGCGTAACCGTCAGCGTCTCGGTCGCCGAAGCTCGACGCACGACGAACGTGATCGGGCGATTGGGCGACGCACCGACCTGCGCCACCATATCGCTCCACGAATGAACCGGCTGCCCAGCCACGGCAACGATCGAATCCCCACGCTGGAACCCCGCTGTGGCCGCCGGCTCGCCCGCGAAGACCGAATCAATTACCGGCGGCAGATAGTAGACGATGCCGTCGGCAATCTGCTCCGGCGTCACGCCATGCCGGCCGAGCGGCACTCGAATCGTCTCGCGCTGGGTCGTGATGGCGACCGAGTCCGAGCTGCCCGCGATCTCGTTTCGCAGGTCGTTCCACGTCCGCACGCGCTTTCCATTGATCGCCCGAACCGTATCCCCAGGGAGCAGTTGAGCCAACGCCGGCGCGTCCGGAAACTCGCGAACGCTGCCCACCACGGTCGACGGATAAACCACCTGTCCGTAGTGGAACGCCAATGTCACCGCGACGACGATCGCCAAGATCGTATTCATGGTGACGCCGGCGATCATGATGACGATGCGCGCCCATAACGGCTTACTCTCGAACCACCGATCCTCAGGTACGGGCTTCGGTCCGAACGGGATCATCGCGTCCGGATCGTAGCCGGCATCAGTCTGCGCGCGAGCGGTCTGCTCCTCGTTTCCTCCCTCGAGGAACGCCGTCTCCGCATCGTGACGCGAGGCCATGCGCACGTAGCCGCCGAGTGGCAGCCAAGCGAGGATGTACTCCGTCTCGCCACGCCGAAACCGGAAGATCGACGGTCCAAAGCCGATCGAAAACCGAGGCGCGTAGACGCCGACTGCCTTGGCGGCCAAAAAGTGGCCGAACTCGTGAACGAAGATCACGAGCCCGAACACCAGAATGGGCGAAAGAATCGCTAGCATGCAAACCGTTCCTGGACGAAGCGGCGAGCGGCGGCGTCGGCGGCGAGAATGTTCTCGCGACTGTCGCCCGGCAGATCCCCAAGTGCATCGAGCGCGCCGCCAATCGCTCCGCCGATGTCCCCGAAGCGGATTCGTGCGTCGAGAAAGAGCGCCACCACCGCTTCATTCGCGGCGTTGAAGATTGTTGGTGCGGCCCCGCCCTTTCGCCCTGCCGCAATCCCGAGTGAAAAGGCCGAGAACTGATCGGCGCGGACGGGCTCGAAGGTGAGCGGGGACAATGCGACGGGGTCGAAGTGCGGTACACCGGTATCCGAGATCCGGTCCGGATGAGTCAGCGCATACAGGACGGGAAGCTCCATGCTCGGCACGCCGAGCTGCGCCAGGACGCTCCCGTCCACGAACTCGACGAACGAGTGCACGACGCTTTGTGGATGAACGACCACCTCGATGCGATCGTACGGCAGACCGAACAGAAAATGCGCTTCGATGACCTCGAGCGCCTTGTTGGCGAGCGTCGCGCTATCGACCGTGATCTTTCGTCCCATGCGCCATGTCGGGTGTCTCAATGCATCGTCGAGCGTCGCGGCCGCGAGTTGATCGGACGTCCAGTCGCGGAATGGACCGCCCGACGCAGTGATGATCACCCGGCGCACGTCGACGCCGCGACGACCTGCGATGCACTGTAGAATCGCACTGTGCTCGCTGTCGACCGGAACGATCTCGCCGCCGCCGGCAACGCACGCCGCGGTGACCAACTCCCCGGCCATGACGAGAGTTTCCTTATTCGCGAGCGCGACGCGCTTGCCGGCCGCCAATGCGGCGAGTGTCGCGTCGAGCCCCGCCGAACCAACGATCGCGTTGAGCACGATGTCGACGTCGTCGCGACTCGCCGCCTCGACGAGGCATGCGGTCCCAACGTTCCATGCGTCGTGCGGTTCGGCACCGTTCTGGACGATCCCGACGAAGCTTGGCTGAAACTTGGCGACTTGCTCGCCAAGGAGCGCCGCATTGTTGAACGCGGTGAGCGCCGCCACGCGAAAGTGGTCGCGCTGGCGATCGAGCACGCGCAAGGCGGTCGTGCCGATCGAGCCGGTCGATCCCAATATCGCAACACCGCGGCGCGCGTTCGTCATGCCGGCGCCCACGTCAACAACCATCCCAGCGCGACATACGAGATCGGTAATACAAAGAGCAAGCTGTCGACTCGATCGAGAACCCCACCGTGACCCGGAATCAAATGCGAGCTGTCTTTCGCACCGGCTTCGCGCTTGAGCAGCGACTCGGCCAGATCGCCGACCTGGGCCGCGACGCTCACCAACACCCCAAAGATCAATGCGCCCAGCGGCCGCCAGCGGAAGTCGAGGCTCGTCGCGGGATGCAGGACGAAATGCGTGTACAGCCAAGCGATCAACATGCACGCGATCAGGCCGCCAATCGCACCTTCGACAGTCTTTCCCGGACTCACCGACGGAATCAGCTTGTGACGTCCGAACGTTCGACCGAATGCGTAGGCGCCGATGTCGGAGCCCCACGTCAACAAGATTGGCAGCAGAAGAAGCAAACCGCCCGACGCGACGGTGAACGTCTTCCCGCCGAGTGGCAGCGCACCCGGCGCGAACGCGTAGTCGTGATATCTGATCGCGTACGCATACGAGAGCATTCCGCCGGTGTACGCTGCGCCGAATGCCGTGGATGCGGCAGCCCCCAGCGGCTTGCCGGTCGGACCGCGCAGCCAGATTGCGGCCGTGATCAGGAGCAGCAAGAGCACCACAATCAGCGAGATCGATCCGATGTGCCCATCGGGATCGTAGATGCGCAGAAAACGCGCGTGGACGACGAGCGGAGTAATGCCGGCGATCGCGATGCCGGCGTCATCGAACGGCGTGAGGCCAGTCGCCCGAGCGAGTCGGAAGAATTCCCACGCGCCCAAGGCGGACGTAACGGCGAGGAGCGCCGCGAGGGGCGCTCCTCCATAGACCACGATGGCGATCGCGATCGGAGCCGCGATCACTCCGAAGACGACGCGACGAGTGAGCTCGGAGCTCACACTTCCATGATCTCGGCTTCTTTCGCCTTGATCAACTCGTCGATCTTGTGGATGTAGTCGTCGTGAAGCTTCTGCAAATCTTTCTCGGCATGCTTCACGTCGTCTTCGGACACGCCGTTCAACTTCTTGAGCCCTTCGCGTCCATGCGTGCGGGCATGACGAATGGCGACGCGACCTTCCTCGGCGTACTTGTGCACGATCTTCACGAGATCCTTGCGCCGTTGCTCGTTCATCTGCGGCAACGGAACGCGAATGATCGCGCCCTGCGTCGACGGCTCGAGGCCCAGATCCGCTTCGCGGATCGCCTTCTCCACGATTTTCATCTGGCCTTTGTCGAACGGCGTCACGATCAGCAAACGCGGCTCCGGGGCGTTGATCGTCGCGACCTGATTGAGCTGCATCTGCTGTCCGTACATCTCGACGCGAACGGTCTCGAGCATGTTCGGTGTCGCCTTGCCCGATCGGACCGAGCTGAATTCGTGTTTCACGTGCGCGATGTCCTTGTCCATCGTCGCGCGCGCATCCTTCATGATGTCTGGTATTGAGCTCATCGAACGAGTGTGCCGACGCGCTCGCCGCGGATGGCAGCGACGATCGCGCCTGGACGGTGGATGTTGAGAACGATCAGCGGCAGCGAGTTCTCACGGCACAAGGTGATGGCCGTTTGATCGATCACCTTGAGCTCTTCCATGATGACATCGCGGAAGCTGATCTCTTCGTACAGCTTGGCATTGGGCTCGCGTTTCGGGTCCGCTGAGTAGACGCCTTCGACGCTCGTCGCCTTGATGATGACGTTGGCCTTCATCTGGATAGCGCGCAACACGGCCGCGGTATCCGTCGAAAAGTACGGGTTGCCTGTGCCCGCGGCAAAGATGACGGTACGTCCTTTCTCGAGATGGCGCACGGCGCGTCGCCGAATGTACGGCTCGGCCAACTCTTCCATGCGAATCGCGGTCATGACGCGCGTGTCGATGCCTTTGCGCTCGAGGACGTCTTGCACCGCGAGCGCATTGATCACCGTACCGAGCATCCCCATGTAGTCGGCGGCGACGCGGTCCATGCCCGTCTTGGAGAGCAAGGAGCCGCGAACGATGTTGCCGCCGCCGATCACCATGCCGAGCGCGGCGCCGGTCGCCACTACGGAAACGACTTCGTCGGCGAGACGTCCCACCGTATCGAAGTCGTATCCGATTCCCTTGTCTCCGGCGAGCGCTTCGCCAGAGAGCTTGAGCAGCACGCGAGGATATTTCAGATCGCTCATACGGTCATCCTGAGCGCCGCGAGGGATCTGCTCCTATCGACAACCGCAGATCCTTCGTCGCCGCGCTCCTCAGGATGACGAGCGATCACGCTTCGCCCAACTGGTAGCGGACGAATCGGCGCACCTGCACGTTCTCGCCGGTCTTGGCGGACGTTTCCTTCACGAGATCGCCAATCGTCTTCTTCGGATCGCGCACCCAGGCTTGGTGCAGCAGCGCAACGTCCTTGTAGTACGCCTGGACCTTTCCTTCGACGATCTTGTCGATCATGTGCTCAGGCTTTCCTTCCGCCTTGACCTGCTCGACGAAAATGCGGCGCTCCGATTCGATCTTGTCCTGCGGCACCTGATCCTTACCGACCGCGATTGGGGCAGCGGCAGCGACATGCTCAGCGATGTACTTGCCAAGTTGTTGGAAATCTTCGGTGCGCGCGACGAAGTCCGTCTCGCAGTTGATCTCCACCAACACGGCGATCTTGCCGTTGTGGTGGATATAGGAGGCGATCATTCCCTCTTTGGTCTGGCGGCCGGCGCGCTTGTCGGCCTTCGCCGCGCCCTTGGAGCGGAGAAGCTCGACGGCCTTGTCGAGGTCGCCGCTCGTTTCCTCGAGCGCCTTTTTGCAATCCATCATGCCGGCTCCGGTGCGTTCACGGAGGGCGGCGACTTCCTTCGCGGTAATTGTAGCAGCCATTTGTCGATGTCCAGCTTACGTTTTTTTTGGTACGTGGAAACGCCGCCGGGCAATGCGTC
>JAICYT010000278.1 GCA_025934075.1 Gemmatimonadaceae bacterium | reverse complement strand
TCGTGCTGGTCGGCGACGGCAAGACGCGCAAGCAGCTCGAAGCGTCCGCGCATTCACGCGCGCTCACCAACGTGACGTTCGCCGGTCCGCAGACGAAAACCGACATGCGTGCGTTCCTCAACGCCGCCGACGTCTGCGTCGCGACGCTAAAGAACATTGCGATGTTTCGGATGACATACCCGAACAAGGTGTTCGACTATCTCGCGGCGGGCCGACCCGTCGTGCTTGGGATCGACGGCGTCATCCGCGACGTGGTCGAGCGGGCCGAGGGCGGGTTGTTCGTGCAGCCGGGCGACTCGCGAGCGTTAGCCGAGGCGATTCGCGAATTAGCGAATGATCCAGCGCGTGGCCGTGAGATGGGACGGCGTGGCCGGGAATTCGTTCAGCGTCACTTCAATCGCCGCGAGCATGGCGAACTGTTCACGGCCGTTCTCAGACGCAGTGCGTCGGGTCGCGAGCGATTCGAGAACGATCAGGTGGTCGAGCCGCGGACGATTATCACCGATCCAGATTTGTCCGGCAACGGAAGTGGAATTTCGGCAATGCCTGCGCTGAATTCGTCGACGGCGCGGCGCGCTCCTTCCCAAGAGTTGTAATCGTGGACGACGAGTATCCCTCCGGGATTCAGACGCGGATAGAAGAATTCCAATCCTGCCCGCGTTGGACCATAGAGATCCGCGTCCAAGTGGGCAAACGCAAAGCGGCGATCAGGATCGTCGGAGACGATGCTGTCCGGAAAGTAGCCCTGCCGAACGAGGACGTTCGTCATATCCGCGTTACCAGCGGCGACATAAACGGAGAACAGCGGCAGCAGAGGTATCGGCGAACATGCCGAGTCTTCCTTCACGCGACGTCGTGTCACGGGTATCAAACCCGGTGAATGTGTCGAAGAGGAGAAGCGTGCGGTCCGGGCAGTATTCATGGAACAGCCGCGCCGTGACTCCTTGGTAGACGCCCAGCTCGGCCAAATCACCCGGAACGTTTCGCTTCACGACGGAGCGAAGTAGCAGAATGAGCGCATCCCGTCGCACGAGGTCCCACGATGGAAATGGTGCGATGCGGCGTGCGACGGGGTCGCCCGGCAGAAAGAACCCGCCGACGGCACTCGCGAAGTCCGGACGATAGGACCACCCGGCGGGGTCGATGTCCATCGCCGCTTGCAGACGGCACGCCGTGTGCCGAAATAGCGGCGAGCACTTCAAGAGCCCCCAGGATGGCAAGCGCTTCAGATAGTAGCCCGGACGCTTCGCCACGCGTTGCCAAAACGCTTCTAGAGGTGGTGATTCCGGTTCATTCGCCTTGTTTGTCGTCACCGGCATGACTAATCCGCGCGCCCGTTAGATGTATTCGATTGTTGACTCTGACAACCCCAGCCAGGGCAGTGCAAGCCTGATTCCCGGGCGGCGACACGAGCAGCATCGAGTCGAGCCGCGCGGGGGTATGCGCATTGGGATTTTGGCGACCGACGGCATCGGCGACGTCATCTGCGCCTCTGGCCTCGTGACGGATGTTCGCCGGGCTTGGCCGGATGCAAAGATCTGCATGATTGTGCGATTTCGCGAAATGGCTTCGCTGTTCGGCGGGGCGAGCCGCATCGACGACGTCATTGTGTACGACCCGGCTCGCGGCAACTCGCCGGCTCGCGTAATGACGCTCATTCGCGAGATACGCCGTCGGCGCTTCGATACGTTTGTCGTCGTAACCGACATCGATCGACACAAGGCGCCATGTCTAACGCTCGTCAGCGGAGCGCGCGTGCGGGTCGGCGAAGCCGCGTCACCACTTGCACGACTGTATTCCAGGACAATTCCACGCGACGCGACAGAACACAAGGTAAGCAGCAATCGGCGAATCGCGGCCTTGTTGGGGATCGATGCCGTCTCACCGCCGTACGTGCCGATTGACCCCGCCGATGCCACGGCGGTTGATCGAGCCCTTGCGGACGCTGGCGTGCAACCAGGTGATCGACTGCTCGCCGTGCACCCCGGCTCCGGACTCGCCGAGTCACACAAGCGCTGGAGCATTGATGAGTACGAGGCAATGATTCGTCAGGTCTCGAGCTTGACGGTTCGTCCAATCCTCGTTGGAGCGGGCGGAGACGTCGCTCTTTGCGATATTCTGCAGACCCGCCTCGGGAGCTCGGTATTGTCCTTCGCCGGAAAGCTATCGCTTTCGCGTTCGGCCGCGCTGCTCTCGAAGTGTGCTCTCGCCGTGGGTGCCGATAGTGGTGTCATGCATCTGGCGGCGGCTGTTGGCACACCGACGATTTGCATATTCGGCCCGACCGACGAGCGGAGAACGGCACCGTTCGGCGCGACACGCATTGTGTCGGCGAATATCCCATGTCGTCCGTGCTATTCCAAGCTACCGCACGGTTGCGGCAATCCAGTCTGTATGAGCGGAGTCACTGTCGCCCAAGTCGTCGCTGAAGCGAACGGTCTGCTGTTCGCGAGCGCACCGTAACGCCTCAGCGGTTCACAACCTCCCCCGCAAGGGCCGTCGCCGCGTCGACCACCTTTTGCACCGTGATTCCAAGGTGCTCATAGATCTTTTCATACGGCGCACTCGCCCCGAACCGAGTGAGGCCGAGCACCACGCCGTTCGATCCCACCCACCGATACCACGACATCGGGTGCGCGGCTTCGATCGCGACGCGTGGAATTCCCGCGAGCAGCACAGAGCTTTGATACTCGTCCGGCTGCCGCGCGAACAACTCCATCGACGGCATGCTCACGACGCGCGCCGCAATTCCACTCTCGGCGAGCTGCTGATGGGCTTTGAGAATCAGGGCAACCTCTGACCCTGACGAGAGCAACACCACCTGCGGCTCCTTTCCCGTTGGAGGATCGGCAAGCACATACGCGCCCTTCTCCAATCCGTCGGCCGACGCATACACCGTCCGGTCGATGAAGCCGAGCTTTTGTCGCGTGAGCACAAGCGCGACGGGTCCGCCGTCGTGCTCGACCGCGACGCGCCACGCGACCGCCGTCTCCGTCGCATCGGCCGGGCGAATCACGGTCATGTCGGGAATCGCGCGCAACGTGGACAGTTGTTCGATCGGCTGATGCGTCGGACCGTCTTCGCCGAGTCCGATTGAATCGTGCGTGTAGATGTAGATCACATG
>JAICYT010000126.1 GCA_025934075.1 Gemmatimonadaceae bacterium | reverse complement strand
TCGGTTTGGTCGAGCCATTCCAGATCTTCGTGTACGCTCATGGTTGGATCGGGTCGGAGGAGGAATCGCGAAGCATACGTCGGCGTTGGGAGTCGTCAAGCACGCGGTGTGGCAAGGTCGGCTCTCGCAATTCGAGGCTCGGTATGCCATTGTTGGCCGACAAACGAAGCTCCACCCTCTCCCATGCATCGACGCACGTTCCTGACTGCCGGTGGCCGCGCGGTCGCCGGCCTCGCCATCACCGGATGTCTGCCGAGAATCGGAACTCGGCCGTCGCCGGGCAGACGTCGGCCAGTCGAGTTGGTGCCGGTGGACGTGTCGTGGGATCGCATCATTCGCACGACTGTCGGCTTGCGTCCTCATCGCGATAGCGGGTTCGTCGTGAGAGCCGACCGGATCGATGGTAAAACAGTAATTCATAATTATGGGCACGGCGGCGCCGGATACTCGCTCTCCTGGGGAACCGGCATGCTGGCCGCCGAGCTGGCGCTCGCGCACAGCGAGCGTCGCGCAGCGGTCATCGGCTGCGGAATCGTCGGACTCACGACGGCGCGTCAGCTCCAGCGACATGGGTTCGACGTGACGATCTATGCTGCGTCGCTGCCGCCCGAAACGACCTCGAACATGGCGTGGGCGGCATTCACGCCGGTGTCGGGCCTCGTTTCCGCGGAGCGACGCACACCGGAGTGGGACGCGCAGTTCCGCCGCGCTGTGGATATCGCCTATCGTCAGCACCAACTGTTGGCCGGCGCTCGATATGGCGTGTCGTGGATCGACGATTATGCGCCGATCGCCAACCTGAACGGACCACGCCGACGCAACGCGGTGAGCGGCGACGAAGCCGGAACAGGGTTGCTGGCGCCTGAGATGACGATCGGCCGAACCATGCTCGGACCGGGCGAGCATCCGTTCCCAACGCCCTATGCGTCGCACAGCTCGACTCTGCGCTTCGAGCCATCGATCTATCTCGACGCGCTCATGCACGACGTGCTTTCGTTCGGTGGGCACATCGTCGTTCGCACGTTCGACACGCCGCGCGATCTCATGCCGCTGTCCGAGAACATCCTCGTGAATTGCACCGGCCTCGGATCCAAAGCGTTGTTTGGTGACGACGAGCTGGTGCCGGTCAAAGGACAGCTCACCGTGCTCGTTCCACAGCCTGACGTCACGTACACTGCGGGTGGGATGATGCCGCGGAACGATGGGATCGTGCTCGGACACGTCGCACAGCGCGGCGTGTGGTCGCTCGACGTCGACGAGGCGGAGCGGAAACGAGTCGTCGACGCGGCGATCGCGCTCTTCGGGCAGATGCGGGCGCCATGAACGCTGTCCGTGCTGCGCTCATCGTCGTTCTGTCGCCCATTGTGGCGCTGTCGCAGCGACCGATTGCGTTCACGCACGTTGCCGTGGTCGACGGAACCGATTCTGTCGCGCGCCTCGATCAGACCGTGATCATTCGCGACAAACGCATTGTTGCCGTGGGTCCATCAAAGTCGACTCGTGTTCCGGACGACGCTCGCGTCGTCGAGTCTCGGGGAAAATTTCTCATTCCCGGACTGTGGGACATGCACGTGCATACCGCAGTCGTCGGCGGACGTGCGACTCTAGGGTTGTACGTCGCGAACGGCGTGACGGGCGTCCGCGACATGGCGGGCGATTGGGATACGCTCACGACGTGGCGGCGCGAGATCGCCGCGCACCGACTCGTTGGTCCGCGGATCGTTGCTTCAAGTCCGTACCTCGAAGGCGGCGATGTCCCGATTCCCCACATTCTCACTCGCACACCCGAAGAAGGACGGGCCGGGGTCGACTCGCTCGTGAAGCTCGGCGTCGATTTCGTCAAGGTGCACGGGCAGCTCACACGTCCGACGTACTTCGCGATCGCTCGGCGCGCACGCGAGCGAGGCATTCCGTTCGCGGGCCATGTGTCACAAGCAGTCGGATCGGCCGACGCGTCCGATTCGGGACAGAAGAGCATCGAGCACATGTTGGCGATCCCGATGCCCTGCACGCCGGCGGAGTCGATTGCGCTGCGCCCGCGTTTCACGGTGCAGAGCGCGATCGGTCGGTGCTCATCGCAGGATCTTGCGCCGTTGTATGCGCGGTTCGTTCGGAACGGAACGTGGGTCACGCCAACCTTCACCGCCGTGTATGAAGTTGCCTCGTGGCCGCATCGGACGGTGCCTGGCGATTCACTCGCGCATTACTTGCCGGAATCCCTGCGGCGTTTCGTCGAGCAGATCTTTCCAATGCCGGACAGCATTCCGCCGGGCGCCGACTCGGTCGGTCGCGCGATGTTGGCCAAGCGCCTCGCGCAAGTGGCGACGATGCGTCGGGCCGGCGTTCACATTCTCGCCGGCACCGACGCCCCGCTGCGCAATAGTCCTCCGGGGTTCGGTCTGCACGAGGAGCTCGCGCTACTGGTGAAGGGCGGGATGTCTCCCTTCGACGCGCTCAGTGCGGCGACGATCGAGCCTGCGCGCTACCTGGGAATGCTCGACTCCGCGGGAACGATTGCGGCGGGGAAGCTCGCTGACCTGGTGCTCCTCGGCGGAGATCCGCTGCGTGACATTCGGCAGACGAGACGTGTCGTTGCTGTCGTCGCAAACGGTCGATTGATCGGTGCGAATGAGCGGGCGCGATTGATTCGACTAGCCGCCGGACCATAGAGCTTGTATGATTATTCTTTCTTCCTCATTGTCATATGACTATGAGTCGCATGGTCGCGCGTTTCATGTTGCCGATTCTCCGCACAGCCGTCGTCGCGAGCGTGACGACGTTCATCGTGGCATGCGCTAGCGCGGGCAATGCCGTCGTGCGTCGCACAGATTGTGGCCTGACCGATTCTGATGCGATCTTCGCCGTCGGCGGCCTGGTATATCATGATTGCGCGGTCGATCGCCCCGCGCACTTGGCCGCCAGCACACATGCTGACTTCCGGCCGGCGACCAACAGTACGGCATGCTACTCGGCGGACATCGAGTTCGTCGTCGATACGTCCGGCAGGCCGGAGACGCAGACTGCTCGTGTCGTTCGCACGACTGATCCACCGTTCGGTCAGTCGGTCCTCGCTTCGCTGAAGGATTGGAAGTTCAATCCTGCAATCCGCGACAGCGTACCGGTGCGCCAGATCATGACCTCACATCAGGCCATGCAGGTCAGTAGAGTCATTATGACTCCGGGAGCGTCCTCACCATCCAGGCCACCGGTGTCGCAGCGCGCGGTCACGTGTTAACGACGCCGACGGCGTATCGCTTCGGGCAGCCATAATCGCGGCTCCAACCCATCGCGTTGCGCCCATTATCTCCGACTCGTCGGCCACCCTCTCTTCCGCCCGAGGACCGGCGGTTCGAGATTGACGGCAATCCTGATCCCACCAGAGGCCTCATGATGCGCAAATCCATTGTCGTCGCGTTCGCAGCCGCGATGTTCATTCCCGCCATCGCCACCGCGCAGCGACAGGCGGTCGTTCCGCAAGGCATGAGCGCTTCGGCGACTCTGACCCCGGGCATCCGACACGGTGACGTGATCTATACGTCCGGACAACTCGGCGTGTCGCGCGGTGCGCCGGACAGCACGATCCAAGGACAAACGAAGAAGGCCTTGGAGAACGTGAAAGCCGTGGTCGAAGCAGGCGGCAGCACGATGGCAAACGTGCTCAAATGCACGGTGTTCCTCGTCGACGTGAAGGACTTCGCCGGCATGAACTCCGTCTATAGCACGTTCTTTCCGAAGGAGCCGCCGGCTCGATCGACAGTCGTCGTGGCGGCGCTGGTCAGCGCCGCGGCGAAGCTCGAGGTCGAATGCATCGCCGCGGTGCCGAAATGAGCGCCAGTCAATGAGACGAGTCTAATAACCTATTTGCCCGCGCGTATCGTCCGAATCCCGAACACCGGAGCGATGCGGGCGCCGGTCGCGGCTTGGAAGCGAACGGTCATCTTGCTCTTGCCGGCGATGAGGGCCGACGGCACGGCGTATTGCGCGTCGAAGAATCCCATCGCTGTCGGATTTGGCACGAATGACGCGATCGGAGTGCCGTCGACGAGAACTTGAAAATTGCCCGTGGCCGGCGGGAGCCCGAGCTCATTCAGATAGGTCACAACGATCGCAGTTTCCCCGCTCGCGTCGACAGGCAGATCGTATGAGAACCAACCCGCGCCGTCGCGATTGGCGCGTCCGTTGGTCCGCCGCACGGCGCGATTGGCCGGATCGCTCTGATAGTTGAACTCGCGTTCGGGCTGCGAGTCGCCGACCTGCACGAACGCGATCGTCGCCGCCTCGAGCTTGCGGACGCGCTCTCGTTCGGCAGCCAAGGCCGCGACGCGCGTATCGAACTCGGACGGCGTGACGACGTCGAAGTACACGCTGTACGTTCGTCGATGTGTGCGATAGAACGGCGTGAGTGCGACGTCCGTCGGTGCGCCGGATTGCGTTGGAATCCGCGCGACCTGACTCGCGCGAAAATCGCCGACGCGCGCTGCCGGGACGACCCACTGCTCGATCGGCTTGTCGGCGGCGACGAGCACTGGAATCGGCGTCTCCGATGCCGCGTTGCGCTCTTCGCGTCCCTCTCGACGCGGACCGAGGTCGCCGGCGAGAACGAGCGGTCCCCACATGATGGCAGCAACAGTCTTGTTGTCCGGCGTCGCTTCCAATCGCAGCGACTTGGGCAGCGTGAGCTCGACGGTGTCGCCCGATTTCCATGTGCGACGCAGCTCGACGAAGGAGCTTGGCTGCGGCGACGCATCCTCGTTACCCATGTTGCGCCCGCCTGCGGCGCCGGCGCGCAGGCTCGCGAGCGGCGGAACGGCGATGCTCTCGCCATTCACCTTCACGGCGAATCCGTCGCCGGCCCAGCTTGGGCGACGCACCGCGAGCGTGAACGCCGCGGGCTTGGGCATCGCCAGCGTCATCTTCGCCGCGCCGCCGTCGGGGAAATCGGTGTCCATCTTGAGATTGACGCCGGCCGTCGTGAACTGCGCCGTCGACGGAACGAACAAATTCACCCAGAGCGTATCAGGCGACTCGTAGTAGAGGCCATCGCCATGCAGCGCGTGATTCTCCATGCCCGTTCCGACGCAGCACGTGAAGCTCTCGAGCATATTCTGATATTCTTGCTGCACTCCGCGGCCGACCGGCACCATGTACGACGTGCGACCTTGCTCCGGCTCGATCGACGCGAGCACGTGGTTGAAGAGCGCGCGTTCGTGGAAGTCGGCGTAGAACGCATCGGGGCGAAGCGAAAACAGCCTCCGCGTCAGCTTGAGCATATTGTAAACATTGCACGACTCGCACGTCCGCCCGTCGACGCGTGAGCTCAGCTGATCCGGATACCCGAAATATTCGGCGAGTCCATGGCCGCCGGTGGCGTAACTGTGGTGCTCGGTGACGCGGTCCCAGAAGAATGACGCGGCGAGAATGTCGCCCGTGTCGCCGACGTACACATAGCGAGCCGCCGACCCGACGAGCTTCGGGATCTGGCAGTTGCCATGTTTGCCGGCGAGGTTGTCCTGTCCCCGTTTGAGTGCGTCGGTAAAGGCACGATGCTCGAACTTGTACGAGAGGTTCAGCCAACGCTTGTCGCCGGTGTCGGCATACAGGTCGGCGAGGACTTCGTTCATTCCGCCATGCTCTGTGAGGAGCATCTTCTGAATCTGCGCATCATTGAGCGGCGCAAGAACGCCGTCCGCCCAGCCGGCAAACTTTGTTTCCACCTCCAGTGCCGTCTTGTTGCCGGTGTGACGATGCGCGTCGCGGAGTCCGGCGTACGTCTTGTGCAACGTGTACCACGGTGACCACAGTCCGTTGAGGTCGAACCCGCCGGAGCGGATGTCCCCTTTCGATACCGCGGCGAACGCTTCGCGGAGACCCTCGAGCGCGCCGACGTATCCGTCGCCATTCTTGTCCTGCACTTCCTTGAGCTCGCGAACGAGATAGTCCGCTCGCTGCTTGAACCGTTCGTCGCCGGTCGCGAGATACATGAGACTCACCGCCGACAAATGGTGTCCCGCAATGTGCCCGGTGAGATTGCGTCCGCCTCCATCCCAGCCGCTGTATGGTTGCGCCTTTTGGGCGAGGCCCGCGCGCACGCGATAGTACGCCATCATGCGGTCCGGCTCGAGCTCGAGCAGGTACTTCGCATCGTCGTCCTGCGCGGTCTTGAGCGGACCGCCAAGCACGCGAACCTTGCTGAGATGCAGCGGCCGCGCGCGGATGACCTTTTCCTCGATCGCGCGCGCTTCGGCGGCAGCCGCTCCGCCTCGTCTCGCAGTCGCCAGAGTTTCGGCCGCGGCACCCTGAGCCAACGGACCCAGGGTCAGCGCCGCGGCGGCTGAGGCGGAAGCCTGGAGGAAATCGCGTCTCGTTGAGGGCATGGTTTGATTGTGGAACCGGGGGACCGTAGACGCAAGCGGGTGCTGGTTCCTGGTTGCCGGTTGTCGGCAACAACGGACCCCGTCCCTGGCGACCAGTAACCAGTACCCAGCAACCCGTATTACTTATCCTCATGGCCACGCCCGACGTCGACTCGCTCTTTCTCTCCTTCCAGCAGGCGGTCGCCGGGCGTTACTCGCTCGAGCGCGAGCTCGGCCGCGGCGGAATGGGCGTGGTCTATCTGGCGCGCGAAGTGCTGCTCGATCGACCGGTCGCGATCAAACTCTTACCGCCAGAGCTCGCCGCGCGTCCAGAACTGCGCGACCGATTCATGCGCGAAGCTCGAACCGCGGCCCGCTTATCTCACCCATACATCGTGCCGATCCACGCCGTCGACGAGATCGGCGGCTTCGTCTTCATCGTGATGGCGTACGTCGACGGCGGCACGCTGGCGCAAAGACTCACGGCGCACGGACCGCTGCCGGCACACGACGTCACGCGCATCATGCGCGAAGTCGCATGGGCGCTCGCCTACGCGCACGCGCAAGGAGTCGTGCATCGCGACATCAAGCCGGCGAACATTCTGCTCGAGCGCGGCACCGGGCGAGCCATGGTCGCCGACTTCGGTATCGCGCGACTCGCCGAGACGACCGGTGACACAGCGGCCGGCGTCGTACTCGGCACGCCGGAATTCATGAGCCCCGAGCAGGCGACCGCCGAGGAGCTGGACGGCCGAAGCGACTTGTACGCGCTCGGGATCGTGGCGTATTTGGCTCTCACCGGCACGCTGCCATTCACGGCGAACACGGCGCAGGGTGTCATCGCGCAGCATCTGACGCAGCCGCCGCCACCGATTGCGTCGGTCGCGCGCGGGATCCCGCGATCATTGGCGCAGGCGATCGACAAGTGTTTGGAAAAGCAGCCGTCGGCGCGATTTCCGACTGGCGAAGCGCTCGCCGACGCGCTCGCACCCGGCATCGAGAAGCGGCCGGAAGTTCCTATCCCCATTCGGGTCTTCCTCGACCGGCGGCGCATGTCGATGCTGCTGGTGATCCCGGCGGCGCTCGACATTCCGCTGGTCACCGGGATCGCTGAACGCATTGCGAGGCATGGCGGGCACGTCGCGCCCGTGTTGAGCATCGTGGCCGTGACCGCGCTCGCCGTCGGGTTTCCGTTCGCGATGATTGCGTATCGATTGCGTAAACTCTTACGTGTCGGGTATGGGCTGGACGACATCATCGCCGCGTTGCGTGCATCGTTCGAGCGGCATCGCGAGGAATTCCTCTACGAGTACGGCAGCGAGCCAACGACGCGCGAACGCGTGTTGACTGTCGTCGGCGCAACTGGTGTGGTCGTTGGCGGAGCTGCCCTCATCGGCACGATCGTCGTACCCCACTCGATGTTGCCTTTCGTCGCGCCGGTCGCCGTGATCGGCTTGTATTTCGGACTGGTCGGGACCGCGTTCAGCCGCAGGTGGCGTCGGCTGCGACGTGGTAGTGGATCGCTCTGGTCCAAGATCTGGTCAGGCCCAGTTGGCAAGCAGATCGCGCGTGTTGCGTCGATCAACCTCGGCGACCGTGCCGTGCTCGCCGACCGTCCGACGGAGATGGCGATCGCGATGTCCGCCGAAGCGATGTTCGCGACGTTCCCGAAGGCCTTGCGCGATTCACTCGGCGATGTTCCGAAAGTGTTGCACGGTCTCGAAGCGCATGCGCGCGCGATTCGCTCCCGCATCGAGGATCTGGACACATCGCTCGCCGAGGCGCAACGCGGCGGACCTACGCGCGCGGTGTCGACGGACCGACAGGATGCCCTCGTTGCCGACCTCACCGAGGCGCGAGGGCGCGCGCAGACCAGGCTCGAGGAGCTGGTGACTGCGCTGGAGAATCTGCGGCTCGATCTTCTTCGCCTGCGCGCTGGTGGTGGCTCGGTGGAGGGAATCACGCTCGACCTTGCCGCGGCGCGGGAGTTCGGGAAAGAAGCCGATCGATTGTTGGAGAGTGGACGCGAGGTGGAGCAGACGTTGGCGCTGCGTCGCGGCTCATCGACCTGATCCGGCGTCACGCTGCCGTGACGCAAAGACTTTCGCCAGAGAGTACCCTCTGATGAGCAGATACGCATTGCGCGTCTCGTCACTTGGAGTCTCGCTGGCCGCGGTGGCCACCGCGGCTCGAGCTCAACAGGCCTATCCGAAACGCGACGTCGTGGACCCAGGTGTCATCGCGACGGGACAGCGGGTGACGCCCGCCGGCGTGCAGAGTGTGTTCGAGGGCAAAGTCGCTGGCGTGCGGTTTGGTGCCACGTCCGACGAGGTGTGGGTCGCCGTCCCCAGCTATGTCTACCGACTCGATTGGCGCGGGAACACTGTTCGCGCGCGTGCGCGTCTCGACGGACGGCCGGGCGTGCACGCGCTGGCAGTCGACCCAGCCACGCACCGCGTCCTGGCGTCGTCGGTCGGACGCATTCTTCCTCTGGCGACTACGACCCGGACGCGACCGCCGCAGGTCGCGCAGCTGACCGGGTTCGATCGCGACGTCGTGGGCGATTCAGCAACCGCACGCTTCAACTCCGGCGCGTTGGGCGACTACATGGCCGGCTCGCCCGCCGTCGCGGAGCGCGCCGGCGCGAACGGTAAGCGGCTCGCCGTTGTTCCGCTTCCGGCGAACGATGCACTCGCCGTGCTCGACGCGGAGTGGGGCACGCTCGTCGACACAATACCGCTCGGCGTCGAGCCGCTCGCGGCGGTCATCTCAGCCGACTCGCGGGTCGCGTACGTATCGGTACTCGGTGGACCGAAGCCGAAGCCCGGTCAACGTACCGCGATGCAGTGTTGCGATCCGCGCGCGGAGGCACTGCGAGTCGATGCGCGCGGAATCGCTGAACCGGGCAGTGTGAGCCACGTCGATCTCACCACCGGCAAAGTCACGCGCGACATCGCGGTCGGGCGTCACCCAACAGCCCTCGTTTGGGACGAAGCAGGCGGCCGCCTCTACGTAGCTGCCGGAAACTCTGACTCGATCACCATCATCGATGCGAAGTCGGACGTCGTCGCCGGTCACATTCCCATCGCGCCATTTCGAGATCGCAAGAGTGGTCTTGCACCAACGGCGCTCGCGCTTTCCCCCGACCAGAAAACTCTGTACGTCGCCCTTGGCGGCGTCAACGCGGTGGCGGTCTACGATGTGAGTCGCGATCTCGCCTCGCCGGTGTTGAAGGGACTCATTCCGACGGCATGGTATCCGTCGAGCATCGACGCCAGCGCCGACGGACGATATCTGGCCGTCGGCTCGTTGTTTGGCGTTGGCTCGGGCGAAGGCACCACCGTCGGAATGCGCGGGCGGTATGTGTTCGCCATTCGCGGATCGGTGCACGTCATTCCGGTCCCGTCGCCGAGCGAGCTCGCGGCGTTCACGATGGCGGTGAGCGAGAACGATCGGCTCGCGCTCGCGACATCGCCTTCGCCACCACCGGTCGTGGCGACCGTCGCGCGCGCTGTTCCCGAGCGCCCCGGCGATCCGTCATTGATCAATCACGTCGTATTCATCGTGCGCGAGAATCGCACATACGATCAGGTGCTCGGCGACCTCGATCGTGGAGCACGAGATTCGTCGCTCGTGCTCTATGGGAGCAGTGTCACGCCCAACGGCCATGCGCTCTCCCAGCGCTTCGTCACCCTCGATCATTTCTTCGCGTCCGGCGGCAACTCGGCCGACGGGCATCAATGGGTGACACAGGCGAACGAGACGGACTATCCAATGTGGCCGCTGTACTTCGGACGAAGCTATCCGTCGGAAGGCGAAGACGCGCTCACGTATTCGTCGGGCGGATTTTTGTGGGAAGCGGCGCGCGCCAAGGGAAAGACGGTCGCCGTCTTCGGCGAGTACGCGCCGTCGCCGAAGGCTTCATCGGACAGCATCCGCCGGCGAATGTTCGCGCAGTACAACCAACATCCGAACGATTTTGCATTTCAGCGGGACGTTTTGAAGGCCCGGTTCAACACGAAGTCGGAGATCCCTTCACTCGATCGAGAGCTCGTTCGCGAGTATCCGGGATGGACGGAAGAGGTGCCGGACGTCATGAAAGCGGGCGACATCCTGGCGCATCTCGCGGATTGGGAAGCGCAGCACGCGATGCCTAACCTCGTGATGATCATCTTGCCGAACGATCACACGCAGGGCACGTCCGCCGGATGGTGCACGCCGCGCGCTTGCGTCGCCGACAACGATCTGGGACTCGGCAAAATCGTCGACGGACTCACGCACTCGACGTTCTGGAGCGACATGGCGATTTTCGTCGTGGAGGACGACGCGCAGAACGGTGTCGATCACATCGACGGACATCGCACCGTGGCGCTCGCGATTTCTCCCTATACACGCGGCGGCATCGTCGACTCCACGTTTTACACTCAGCCGAGCATGGTGAAGACGATCGAGCTGACGCTGGGCCTTCCCTCGATGTCGATCTTCGATCTCGTGGCGACCGACATGCGCGCCAGCTTCATCGATCCGAGCGAGAGACCAGATCTCACGCCCTACACCGCGATCGTGCCCGAGCAGTCGCTCGCTGATCTGAACCAGCGCGTCGGATCGATCGATGGCCCGTCGGCGGCGGAGCGCAGAAGCGCGGCGCGCGCCTCGGCGCGGATGAGCTTCGACGGGCCCGATGAAGCGCCCTCGGAACAACTCAATCGCATTCTCTGGCACGACGTGAAAGGCTGGAGCACACCATATCCAGCGGTGAAGCGTTCGCTCTTCTTCCCGCTCTCCGTCGACGTTGCCGACGATGATCGTGTCGAGAAGCGTCCGAGCCGGAAGAAGAAGTAGAATCTTGGCCGACGCCACATGATTCCGCCGCCACGTGGAACGGTGAGCGTCGCGCGCGGGTTGTCGAAGCTCGGCGTTTGCTCGCGCAGCGAGGGCGAGCGGCTCGTTGAAGCCGGGCGCGTTCGCGTCAACGGAAAGATCGTGCGCGATGTGAGCGTGCGCATCGTTCCCGAGCGCGATGCGATCGAGATCGACGGCAAGCGTGTCGGACGCGTCGAGCGCGTATACCTGGCACTCAACAAGCCGCGCGGTCTGGTCACCACGCGCGACGATCCGCAGGGTCGCGCCACGATTTACGAATGCTTGCGCGATGCGTCGCTGCCGTTCGTGGCGCCGGTGGGCCGGCTCGACAAGGCGAGCGAAGGTCTACTGCTCCTGACGAACGACTCGCGATGGTCGGCCAATGTGCTCGACCCGCGGTCGCATGTCGACAAGATCTACCACGCGCAACTGCGCGGCCTCATTGACGATTCTCTCATCGCGCGCGTTGCGGCCGGGGTCGCCGAGCCGGATACGGGCGAGATGCTCGGGGTCAAACGCGTGTCGTTGCTCCGCACCGGCTCTCGCAGCAGTGCTTGGCTCGAGATAACGCTCGACGAAGGAAAGAACCGTCACATCCGACGCCTGTTCGCCGCGCTCGGCGTCGAAGTCCTGCGGCTCGTGCGCGTCGCGATCGGCCCGTTGACGCTGGGCACGCTCGCCAAAGGTGAATGGCGACGCCTGACCAATGACGAAGTGCGCGCGTTGTCGCCGGCGTCTAAGGATGCACCCCGGTAGCGAACACGCTTCCCTTCACCCAAGCGGGCCGCGTTGGACGATCGGCGACGAGATGTACCAAGTCGGTGTACATCGCGTCGAACCCGATCGCGGCATTGAAGTCGACCGGTTGATCGAGGTCGTCGGACGGCTTGTGATAGCGCACGCGATTCCATTCGGCGATCACCGAGTCGCCGGGTGAGCCCGGCAAGTAGCCGATCTTGAGCGCGAGCGCGGGAATGCCACGCTTGATGAAGCTGTACTGATCGCTGCGAATGAACCGCACTTGCTCGGGATGCGGATCTTCCATCAGCGTCAGATTGTGCAGCTTGAGCGCTTGTCGCAGATCGACACCCAGATCCGACTCGTCGGCGCCATAGCCGAAGACCCCGACCAGCGGGATCTGTGGCTCCCACATGTCGGTGTT
>JAICYT010000189.1 GCA_025934075.1 Gemmatimonadaceae bacterium | reverse complement strand
GCAGCTTGCGGTGTGCGCCGAAATTGTGCTGGAAGGCGCGCTCGGTGGAGCGGGGGACACCGTGCCGCCGATGATTGCGTCGACAGCGCTCACGGCATCGCGAATTCCGCTCGCTGTGTGGGCGGCGAACCGATGGGGCAGCGCGGGAATCTGGTGGATCATCTCGATCACCGCGATCGGGCGCGGAGTTGCGATGGCCGCGTTGTGGCGGCGCGGCGGTTGGAAACGAAGGTCTGTCTAGTTGTTTGGTGGGCGTCCGATCGTGCGGAGACGCGCGCGACGTTGCCGCGGAATTCCGATAGTCCCGACGAGGATGGGAAATGCTACGATACCACGAGTGGCTGGATCAGCAATCACTCGGACATCAGCTTTACACGGGTGGAAAGCCCCGGAGTGATTGACCAATGCGTCGAATTGTCACGCTCACCACCGATTTCGGGACGACGGACGGCTACGTCGGTGAAGTGAAAGGCGTGTTGCTGTCTCACGCACCCGATGCCGACATCGTCGACATCACGCACGACATTCCGCCGCAAGATGTCGAGCGCGCGCGACTCACCGTCGCGCGCATTTGGCGTCGCTTTCCCGAGGGATCGATACACGTGGTCGTCGTCGATCCCGGCGTCGGGTCCGCGCGAGCGGCATTGGCTGTCGCGAGCGACGGACGATTTCTCGTCGGCCCGGACAATGGCGTCTTGTCGCCGGCCCTTCTCTTCCCGAATGCGCGCGTCGTGACGCTAAATGTCCCTACGGGTGCGTCGGCCACATTTCACGGACGCGATGTCTTCGCTCCCGCGGCAGCCGCCCTCGCTCGCGGCGCGACCATCGATGCGCTCGGCACCGAGGCACGCTCGCCGATTGTGCGTCGTACGCCTGAGCCGACACGTCGAGCCGATGGCGCGATCGACGGCGAGATAATCGTCGTCGATCGATTCGGCAATGCGGTGACGAACTTGATCAGTCTGCGCGGCGGAATGATCGAGGTGGGTTCTCTCGCAATCCCGATTCGAAGAACGTATGCCGACGTGAAGCCCGGCGAACCGATCGCCGTCGTCGGATCGAGCGGATTCATCGAGATCGCGATCCGTGACGGCGACGCCGCGCGAGCATTGAAGCTCGCGCGGGGAACGCACGTGATATTGCGCAACGCGTGATGTCGCGGCGCCCGAGTCAGCGAGCCTTGCGCTGCACCGACGCGCTGCCCGGTCCGGCACCGCTGACGATTCGACCGAAATAGATCGCACCCTTGTCAGGCGCGATCTCCCCGGTCCCGTGATGAAGTTCCGACGAGAGCTCGCCGCCGATCAAGATGACGAGCATCGTGTAGTACATCCACGTGAGCAGAATGATCACGCCGCCGATCAATCCGTATGCGGGATTCGGCGGAAAATGCTGGACGTAGAGTCGGAAAAGTAGCGTCGCCACGATCCAGAGAAACGTCGTGACAACCGCCGCGACGAACACATGCCATTTGTGCTGCTTGACATTGGGCAGCATGTAGAACGTCAACGCGGCGAGCCCGACCAGACCAGCGAACGCGATCGGGAATTGCAACACCTTCCACGCGAAGATCACCGCCGATCCCAGATGAAGCGTTTTGCCAAGCCAATTCGCGACGCCCTCACCGTCGAGAAAGACGATCGTCGACACACCCATGATGACACCGCTGATCACGAACGTGGCGACGCGAATCACCTGCTGCTTGATCCACGATCGCGTCTCCTCGACGTCGTACGCGGTATTCAACGCTCCCATGAGCGTCCCAAAAATGTTCGACCCAGACCACGCGGCCAACAGCAGCCCAATCGACATCAGGCCCGGCGCGCTCGACGAGAACACGATGTTGTTCAACACCGGTTGAATCGCCTTCAATTGGTCCGGTGGGAGAACTGACGTGAGCTGCGACATCAGCCATCCGACCGTCTTCTGCTTGTCACCGACGAGACTCAGCAGCGGCGCCAAGAAAAGCAGCAGTGGAAAGAGCGAAAAGAAGAAGTTGTAGGCCGCCGATGCGGCGAGCGTCGTGACGTGATCTTCGCCGATTTCGCGGAACGTTTTCTTGAGCAGCGGCCCAACGCGAAAGCCCTTGATCACCATCATAGTGATCAAGGACTCGAGCAAGGCGTATTCCAATCGCGCGCGCTATCGAAACGTCAGATAGTCATCGCACAGACGAGACCTGCTTTCGGGTGGCCGCTGCAACGCCCGAGACCGGAGTCGGCGTCTGCCAGGCAAACTCGTCGGTCGTCGGGTGTGACCCCGACCCGACACCGGCACGCTGAGTCCCGGCGCGCGACGCGATTGCCGCCCCAAGCCCCACGGTTGCCGCAACCCACACCACCGCGATCGCGATGGCGCGCAGAATCGCACCAACTACGGGATTCCACGCGAACAACGCCGCGATCATCCAAATGCCCAAATACAGTCCGAGCCCCAGGAACAGGGCTCGCAGATGCACACCCCGCGGCGAGGTCGTTCCGCGGTCCGACGCCAACGCACCGCCGGTGAGCCGCGCGACGGCGAGGAAGCCGAGCGTGACGAGTCCCGCCGCCGCGATCACATAGGCGACGATGGCGAATGGAATGAGCAGCGCGCCCAGCACGGTGATCGCGAGCGCGACGACAAGCACGAGCAGCGCCGGCATCATCAGGAGCTGGCCGGCGAGCCCCAGCCAGAACGATCGCGCGAAGCCCCGCTCGAGCGCGATCACGACGCCATCGAGATTCGGTTCGGCGAATATCATGACGCCGAGTCCGATGATCGTGAGCAGCGCGAACCAGCCGATGACCAGCTTGGCTGACTCCCACGTGCCGAGCGGGTGAGCCGGCCGAAGATCCGGCACCGTCGGTCGCGGACCGGCGATGGCCCGTCGCACTCCTTCGACGACGCCGCCGTCGATGATCACGCTCCCGCCTGCCGCCCATGCATCACCGGTGACGTGCGCGCCTTTGTGCACGCGAACGTTGCCATCGAGGGCGACGACGTCGCCGTCGACGGTGCCGTAAACGTCGAGATTGCCATGTGCGACCGCGATCGGTCCGTCGACGCGCGTGTTCGCCGCAATGGCTCGATCGCCGAACGAAAAGTTGTCGGCGTCAGGAAGATATTTTTCGCCGGCCGCACGTCGCTGCTCGATTTCCTGCGCGACTCGAGCGGTGGTCGTGTCTTTCGGAGCTTGTGGTGCGCGGGCCGAATCGAGTGGGCGGGCCTGCGCCGGCGCTCGCAGACTACCGAGCGCCAGAGCGGCGAACGCGAGAACGGCGCGCATGGCTACGCTCGACGACGGCTGGAGACGGCGGCGAGAGCGCGTAAACCTGCGATTGACGCCCCGGCTGTCATCACGAGGCCCACCAGCGCCGCGGCGATCCCGACCGTTCCGGTATGCTGGATGATCGCGAACACTTGATCGCCGAACACTGTCGCCAGCACTTCGCGGCCGGCATTGTACACGAGATTTTGGAGCTGATCGCCAGCAGCGCTCGTGGCGAGCACGAGCACGTCGGTCTGTGTCGCGATCCAGAGAATTGCAACCGTGAGCACCGATGCGGCCGATGTCGCCAGCGCCGCCACCGCCACTCTCGCCGAACGAGACTGCGGAATCCAGCGGGCCACGGTATCGCGCGCGGTGACGTGCCAGGGCACGAACACCGGCACCTGGGCCATCACCTTGTTGGCAAACGTGTGCGACGGAGAGAAATGCGGGGCTTCTTCCAGCGCAGCCAGCACTCGGCGCGCGTCTTCGACCTGCGCCCGGCAGTGGTCGCAATCACGAATATGGGCCTTCAGGGGAGCAACCCCGAAGCCCACCTCATCGTCGATGAGTAGGTCGATCTCGTCTGGAAGCAGGTGCCGATGATTCATCGAAGGGTCCTACGGACTCGGGTTTGGGATGGTTTCAGGAGCTTTGGCATCATTTGCTCCCGTCTCTCACGTGTTCCAGCGCGGTCCGCAACTCATGCCGGGCGCGATGGATGTACGTCTTTACGGTTCCAAGCGGGAGATCCAGGGTCGCGGCAATCTCCTCGTACGAACGTCCCTCGACGTGCCTGAGCATGATGCACGATCGATACTCGGGGCGAAGGCTGCTAATCGCCCGTTCGATGGCCGTGCCCAGCTCGCGCGCCTCGAGCTCGTCGAGCGCCGATTCCTGCTGTCCGACGACGTCGAACGACGTCGCCTCTATGGCGTCTGATGTTTGAGCGTGCGGCGACCCGTCGATGCTGACCGTCTCGAGCTGACGCCGCCGGAGGTGATCGATCGCCACATTGTTGGCGATCTTGAACAACCAGCTCGACAGCTTGAATTCAGGTCTGTACCGATCGATGTGATTCAGCACCTTGATGAACGTGTCCTGCGCCAAATCCTCAGCCAACTCCCGATCGCGCACCATTCGGTAGATGAGCGAAAACACCGGCCGCTCATAGCGCCGGATCAGCTCTCGGAAGGCCGCGTCTTGCCCTTGTTGGGCCAGCGCAACGACATCGGCGTCCGGAAGATTGAGGAGGTCGAGGGCTGGCGGCATCTGGCTGGTTGGGCACGGCGCATCGTCATGCGTCGCACCAGGTTGTTACAAAGTACTGGCGCCATGTGCCTCAAACCAGCGGCGTTGCCTTGCTTCACTCTCTCGCCACGGACAACTTTGTCCGATGCCCGTGAGTGAGTTGGAGACGGAGGAAGCGCAATCGGCGGCAGCCGGCGGCGACGCGAAGCGCGCGTACGTCCAGCGCATCTTCTCCCAGATCGCGCCCCGCTACGACCTCCTCAACCATCTCCTCAGCTTCAACATCGACAAGGCCTGGCGACGCACGGCGATCGCCGCGTTGGGCTGGGAGCGGGCGCCCAATGGCGTCTACGTCGACCTGTGCGCGGGAACGCTCGATGTCGCGGCCGAACTGTCACGCAGGCCAGGGTTTGCCGGGCGCGTGATCGGAGCTGACTTTGCCGAACCCATGCTGCGCGCGGGAATCGGGAAGGCATCGCCGGCGATCGTGTCCCCCGTCGTCGCCGACGCGGTCGACCTTCCCTTTCCGACCAATGCGGCGTCCGGAGCAATCGTCGCCTTCGGGATTCGCAATGTCGCCCATCTCGATCGAGGCCTGCGTGAAATCCACCGCGTGCTCGCGCCAGGCGCGCGTTTCGTGATTCTCGAATTCACCACACCACGGTCGGCCTTTGTTCGCGGCTTGTACCATCTGTACTTCCATCACATCCTCCCTCAGATCGGCGCGCTCGTCAGCGGTCATCGGACCGCGTACGCCTATCTCCCGCGCTCCGTCGCCAATTTCCCAATCGAAGAAAAGCTTGCCGATCGCATGCGCTCGGCCGGGTTCGTCGACGTCAATTGGCGAGCGCTGACCTTTGGCGTCGCGGCCATCCACACTGGAATGAAGCTGTGAGCATGTCCTTCCCGCGTTCCACGTGAGCGTCGACACCCTGGCGGAATTCGTCGCGCAACTCGAGCAAGCGGGCGAGCTGGTGCGAATCAAGCAACCGGTCTCCTTGAACCTCGAGCTGTGCGAGATCGCCGATCGCGCGATGAAGCAGCCCGGTGGCGGAAAGGCACTCTTGTTCGAGAACCCGGTGCTGCTCAACGGCGAGCGATCGGAATTTCCTGTCGCCATCAACCTGTTCGGTTCGATGCGACGCATGAGCATGTCCATGGGCGTCGACTCGCTCGACGAGATCGGCGCGCGCATCAACGAGCTGCTGACGATGAAGGTGCCGGAAGGTCTGCTCGCCAAGATCTCTATGCTCCCGCGACTGCTCGAAGTCGGCAAGTTTCCGCCGCGAATGCGCCGCGGAAAACCTACGTGCCAAGAGGTCGTTTGGCAGGGCGACGAAGTGAATCTCGATCGCCTGCCGCTCATCAAGTGCTGGCCCGAAGACGGCGGCGCGTACATCACCTTCCCGATGGTGATCACGCGCGATCCCAAGCGCGGCATTCGCAACGTCGGCATGTATCGCATCATGCAGACCGGCAAGACCACGCTTGCGATGCACTGGCAACGGCATAAGGTCGGCGCGGCGCACTGGCGCGAGATGGCCGAGCGTGGCGAACGCATGCCCGTGTGCATCGCACTCGGCGCCGATCCGCCGTCGATGTATTCGGCGAGCGCGCCGCTCCCGCCGACGATCGACGAGTTCATTTTTGCCGGATTTCTGCGGCGAGATCCGGTCTCGTTGACGAAAGCTGTGACGTGCGATCTCGAGGTTCCGGCTGAAGCCGACTTCGTCATCGAGGGTTACATCGATCCGGCCGAATCGCTCGTCACGGAAGGCCCGTTCGGCGATCACACGGGTTTCTATTCGCTGGCTGACCTTTATCCTCAGGTGCACGTCACGGCGATCACGATGCGCACGCATCCGATCTTCCCGACGACGATCGTCGGTCGCCCGCCGATGGAAGATTTCTACTTGGGGCACGCGACGGAGCGAATCTTTC
This sequence comes from Gemmatimonadaceae bacterium, assembly GCA_025934075.1. Classification (GTDB taxonomy): domain Bacteria; phylum Gemmatimonadota; class Gemmatimonadetes; order Gemmatimonadales; family Gemmatimonadaceae; genus JAQBQB01. The sequence goes on along the minus strand of JAICYT010000189.1, from coordinate 1,332 downwards.
TCCCGCTGCTCAAGTTGACGATCCCCGAGATCGTCGATTATCACATGCCCGCCGAGGGGATCTTTCACAACCTGGTGTTCGTGTCGATCAAGAAGGAATATCCGGGGCAGGCGTACAAGGTGATGAACGCGTTGTGGGGTCAAGGACTCATGTCGCTGGCGAAGGTGCTCGTCGTCGTCGATGACTGGGTCGACGTTCAGAATCCGCAGGAAGCATGGTGGGTCGCGCTCAACAACATCGATCCGCAGCGCGACGCGCGATTCACCATGGGTCCGATGGACGTCCTCGATCACTCGAGTCGCGCGTTCACGTACGGCTCGAAGATGGGTCTCGACGCGACGCGCAAGTTTCCGGAAGAGGGCTTCACGCGCGAGTGGCCCGGCGTAATTACGATGGATGATGCGACCAAGCGCAAAGTCGACGCGCTGTGGCCGTCGTTGGGCTTGGGAAAGGTTTGACAGGTGCAGACGAGATGACGCCGCATTCGCCGCCAACGGCACACCAACCGATTCGCGAAGGCCAAACGTTCGCCCATCGCGGCTCGCGCTGGATCGTGTACGCGAACTTCGTGAAGCTGCCGCATACGCTATTCGCCCTGCCGTTCGCGCTCGTCGGCGTGGTGCTCGCGTCGTATCGATCGCCGGTGACGTGGTCGATGATTGGATGGATCGTGCTCGCGTTCACCGGCGCGCGGTTCGCCGCGATGGGGTTCAATCGCATCGTCGACCGCGACATCGACGCACGCAATCCGCGAACGCGGCAGCGTGAGATTCCGAGCGGCATGCTCCGCGTGACGGAAGCTGTCGCCGCGGTCACAGTTGCGTCGATTGTGTTTGTGTACGCCGCGTGGCAGCTCAATCCGCTGTGCGGCATGCTTTCGCCGCTCGCGCTCGCCTGGGTCATGTTCTACAGCTTCACCAAGCGGTTCACTCGTTGGTGCCACCTCGTGCTCGGCGTCGGGATGTCGATCGCGCCGGTCGGCGGCTATCTCGCCGTCACGGGGCATTGGAGTCATCCGTGGTGGATGCTCGTCGCGCTGGCGCTTGCCGTCGCGACGTGGGGTGGCGGCTTCGACGTGTTGTACGCGTTGCAAGACATCGACTTCGATCGCGGACAGAAGTTGTATTCGCTGCCGGCCGTCGTTGGGGGACGCCGAGCGTTGGCGATCGCGCGCGCGCTGCATCTGCTCACGATCGTTTGTCTCGCGGCGGTCGGCGCGGCAACGTTCACCGGCACGCGCGGCGGGTCGCTCTACGCGCTTGGCGTCGTCGTTGCCGCCGGCCTGCTTGCGTACGAGCATTCACTCGTGGGCCCCGACGACTACTCCAAGCT
>JAICYT010000157.1 GCA_025934075.1 Gemmatimonadaceae bacterium | reverse complement strand
GTGTGTTTCGTCGTGTGTTTCGTATGGACGATGCGATCGGGCAAGGCGCTCAACGCACTGATGCTCGGCGAGGACGAGGCTTCGCTCCTCGGCTTCGATACAGACCGGTTGATCGTGCGGCTGCTGGTCGTGAACACGGTGATGGTCGCCGCCGCGACCGCGATGGTCGGCGTGATCGCGTTCGTGGGCCTCGTCGTGCCGCACGTGCTGCGCATGCTGCGCTCGTCCGACTACACGTTTCTCATTCCGGCGTCGGCGCTCCTCGGCGCTTTGGCCATGGAGGTGATCGACATCGTCGCTCGAGTCGTCATTCCACCGGCCGAACTGCCGGTTGGAATCATCACCGCCGTCGTCGGCGCGCCGGTCTTCCTTTGGATTCTGCTTCGCGAGAAGCGCCAGGGAAGCGAGGGGTTTTATGGTTGAGTTGAGTGGCGTGACGTATCGGGCCGGCGGTGCGCTGATTCTCAACGATGTGAGCGTCCGATTTCGACCCGGCAAGTTCAACGTCATTCTCGGGCCGAACGGCGCGGGGAAGTCCACGGTGCTTCGGATCGCGACGGGGCTCGCGAGGCCGACTCAGGGCACGGTGCGGTACGACGGCCAGCCCATCGAGTCGTTCAACACGACGGCGCTCGCGCGCATGCGCGCCGTGTTGTCGCAGCATGTCGAGCTCGCGTTTCCGCTGCCTGCCTCGGACGTGGTGATGATGGGACGCTATCCGCACTACGACCGCGTGCCCACGGCGCAGGATCGGGACATCGTGCGACGGGCGCTCGAGGCTGTCGGCATGACCGAGAAGCGCGACCAGCCGTACCCCACGCTCTCCGGGGGCGAACAGCAGAAGATCCAACTCGCCCGCGTTCTGGCACAGATCTGGAACGCCGAGGCGCCCGTCGACGCGCGATCGCCTCGGTATTTGTTCCTCGACGAGCCCACGAGCAGCCTCGACGTGCACTATCAGATTCACTTGCTGGACATCGCGCGCACGCTACTCGATCACGACTGCACGGTCGTCGCGATTCTCCACGATCTGAACGTTGCCCTCGAGTACGGCCAGCATTTCGTGCTGCTCGAGCGCGGGCGCGTCGCGCTCGATGCCGAGGACGCACGCGCCATCACCCAGCACGATATCGAGCGGATCTTTCAAGTGCGCGCGCGACGCTTGGACGATGGGGGACGCGGATTTTGGCGGTTCTCACTGTAATCACTGCCGCAGGATGGACCAACAGCGATAGCAACAGCTCTTCAAAGCAGCAGTACGCCGCGCCGAACTGCAGTCGCCACCGCCTCTGTCCGCGATGAAGCCCCAAGCTTGTCGAACAGCAGCTCGAGGTGCGTCTTCACCGTATTCGTCGAGATGCCAAGCCTCGCTGCAATCTGCTTGTTTCCGAAACCGTCAGCGAGCAACCCGAGCACCTGTCGCTCGCGATTCGTCAGCGGTGGCTCTGCCGATACGTCGTCGCCGCGTGCCGCGCGCGTCACCCGCGTCGAAACCGTCGCGTCGCGCGCATTGACCACTACGTCGGCCGCCCGCGAAACATCGGCGGCCGACGCACCCACGCTCACGATCTCGAAGGCCGCGCTCGCGCCGAGCGCCGACGCCAACGCGGCGCGGATCTCCTCCGACTCGGCGACGATCGCGATGCGAGTCACGCCGCGCGGCGTGCCGTTGCGCGGTCGATGAAGCGCTGGACCGCGAGCGCCGGGATGGCGACGCCGAGTCCGTTCACGACCATGCTGTTGATGCCGACCAGGCGTCCGTCGGCGTCGACGAGCGGGCCGCCCGAATTCCCCGGAGCGAGACGCACGTCGGCGACGATGAACCTGGCGTCGCCCGAACGCGGGTGCCGCGCGATGCCATGAACCGCGCCCATGGCCAGCGAGTCGCGGACGCCCAACGGATGCCCATATGCGAACACTAATTCACCGACTTGTAGGGTGGCTGCATCGCGAAGCTCGAGCGGCGGCCCGGTGATCGATGTGCCAGCGATCAACGCGAGGTCGTGATCGCGTGCGTGCGCGACGATGTCGGCGCTCCACGACCTGCCGTTTGCTCCCACCTCGAGCGGGCCGCCCGGCGCGCAATGCGCATTGGTCACTATCAGGCCCGCGCCCCAGACGATGCCCGTTCCGCTGCCGTTCGGGGAACGAATTTCGACCACGCTCCGGCGAAGCACGCCGGCGAGCGATCGCGCGTCCGAGCTGAATTGTCCCATGAAGCTGGCGTTCATTCTGACGCTCCTGCCGACTCGCGGTCGCGCGGCGTGACGGACACAGTGTGCGGAGCACCACCGCGAAGAATACCAACGGAGATGGATGCGCCATCGGCAACCCCGGAGAATGCGTCGAGCAGATCAACCGGGCGTGCCACGTCCTTGCCATCGATCTGAGTGATCACGTCTCCGATGAGAATGCCGGATTCGTCTGCTGGCGCGCCCTCCGCGACCGACACCACCAGAAGCGCCGAGTCGCTCGTGAGGTGATGGCGATTCACCATTGCGGCGCTGAGCGAGACCGGATGCACGGCGACGCCGACGAATGGTCGCCGGATGTGGCCGCGTGAGAGCAGCTCGTCGACGACGCGATCCACCACAGTGCTTGGTAGCGCGGCCGCGGTTCCTTGCGCCAGCGCGGAGTTGTTCATGCCGATGACGCCGCCCGACGCGGCGACGAGCGGTCCGCCCGAGAAGCCGTCATACACAGCGAGATCGAGGCGCAGCACTGGTCCGATCCGCGCACCCTGCGCGCTGCGCCAACCGTCCATGCCCGCGCTGACGATCCCGAAGCTCGACGACACGTTGCGACCCGGTCGGCCGACGGCGAGAACGAGCGAGCCGACGTCGCCGGAATCCGAAGCGGCGCGCGACGCAGGCGGCGTCTTCAGATCGTTTGCGCGAAGCACGACCACGTCAGTCGAGGCGTCGCGCCCGATGACGGTCGCGTCTACCGACTCACCGTCGGGGCGAGTGACGCGAACGACGCCATCACGGCGCACGGTGTGGCTGGCGCTGACGATGGTGCCGTCACGCCAAATGATTCCGCTCGACGGAATCCGTCGGCGCGCGTGAATCGCGACAGTATATGTGGCGGCGCTCTTCACTGCGTCGGCGAGACGCGACGACAATTCAGCGAGCGCGTTCTTGTTCTTCTCTGATGCCATGTGGATATGCCTTCTCTAGAAGTGTATTGAACTCTAGGGAAGGCAATGATCCCGGCACCATCGGTCAATTGGAGGAGATCGATGGCAACAAGCGCCTAGGTCTGATCCGTCATCGCCGAGCTGCCGGTGCGGTCGCGATCTCGCTCGTATGCTTGAACACCGTCGACTCGTTCAACGTGCCCACCGGCAGATCCAACATGAATGTCGCGCCCGCACCCGGCGTGCTCGACAGGCTGAGCTCTCCGCCCATTCCGCGGGCGAGGTCGCGACTGATGGCGAGCCCCAATCCAACACCCTCTGTCGTACTCGTCAGCGTTCGATCGAGCTGAACGAACGGCTCGAAGATCGCCGCCTGCGAGTCCGGCGCAATTCCTCCGCCCGTATCGGTCACGGTAATCCGCACCATCCCTTTCACGCGCGCGGTGGCCTCGACGCGGATCGCACTCCCGGCCGGGGTGTGACGCACGGCGTTGGACAACAGATTCAACAGGATTTGACGGAGCTTCTCACGGTCGGCGCGAACGACCAAGCAGCCGTCGGTCGGCTCGAAGTGCAACTGGTGACCCTTGGCCTCCGCTTGCGGTGCCGTCAGCGCCTCCATGTCCGCGAACACCGAATCGAGGGCGATGTCGGCGATCTCGTAATGAAGTCGCCCGCTCTCGATGCGGCTCAAATCGAGGATGCTGCCGATCAAGCCGAGCAGGTGCTCCTGGCTGACACGAATTCGCCCGAGGTCGCGCCGTTGCGCGTCAGTGATCGGTCCGCGGACTCCCATCTCCATGAGCTCGGCGTAGCCGCCGATCGCGTTGAGCGGAGTGCGGAGCTCATGACTCATGGCCGCGAGGAAATCCGACTTCGCGCGGCTCGCCGATTCGGCGGCGATGGCCAACGCGCGCAAGTCCTTCTCGCGGCGCGCGAGCTCCTCGCGCGACTCACCGATCCGCGCGGCCATTCGATTGAAGCTCGCGGCGAGCGAGATCGTTTCGCGCGTGCCAACACCGTCGACGCGCGTTCGGTAGTCGCCGTCCGCCACGCCTTCGACCGCGTCGACGATGGTCAGGAGCGGGCGCGCGACGCGACGGCCCGTCCACCACGCGAGCGCGGCCGCGATGACGGTGAGCACCACCGCGAGAGTCGTCAACTGCTTCACCGCTCCGGCCGCCGCCGCGACGACGATGCGTTTGGGAATCGACATCACGAGCACGAGCGGCGTTCCGGCGATTCGCTCCTCGGCGAAGAGAAGCTCGCCGGTGCCGGGCCGGGTTCGATCATTTGCTGTGATCTGCGGCGGCGATGCTGGCCGGCCGCCAAACGTCGTCCAGCCTGAGCCGTCCACATTTCTATAGTATCCGGTCACCGAGTCGCCGCTCAGCTCGCGCAGCGTTCGTTCCGCCTGCACGTTGGTGGCAATTCTATTCTGCTTGAGAATGAACCCAATCGGTCCCTTGGCGCCGGGCACCGGCATTGCCGACCACAAATAGGTTCGGCCGCCGACCTTATAGAGGCGGCCGAGCTGAACGGAATCGATCGATGCGATCGAATCGAGTCCAGGGTGGATGCCCGGAGAAGACGTCTGACTCTCTGAGGGCAGTCGTAAGCCGGCCGCGGAGTCAAGATTTTTTCCCACAAGTACGACGCGAGGCCCGCGGTCGGCTCGCCACAATTCGATTGGCGCTCCGGAGTCGGCCGGCGAGCGGAGCGTGAGGAGAGCGGCCTGCGCTCGGGCAATGAGGGCGCTGTCCGGCGCGGATGCCGTGAGCGCCTCTCGGACCGAAGGGTCGGCGCCTACCGCGGCGAAACGGGAAGTGCTTTGCCGAACCGCGGTGGCCGTGACATTCGCCAGTTGGCGGACACCGTGCGTCAGACGATCCTGACTGTTGGCCACCGCCGACCGAGTCAGCGTCAACCAGGTGGCAAAGATGCCAACCGCCATCACGACCAGCACGACACCGCCGGCCGCGAGAGACAACAACTGTTCGGTCGAGAATGCGAAACGCGGCTTGGTGGTCAGCGATGCACGTCGTCGTGACATCAGGGATCGGAGTTCGCTAGTACGCAAAGTCTGTCGCAGCCCTCGCGTCCACGCAATTGGTGGCGGGCGGTGGCGTCGGACAGGTGACGAACCTACCGCGCGGGGCGCGAGTCGTCACGGTGACGGACTATTGCTACTGCTATTGCTATACCACAGGCGAGCCGTACCGTTGGTAGCACTTGGCAGCCATTCTGGCTGTCCTGATTCCAGGAGAAAAGATGCTCAGCCAACGACGACTGCGCTCGCTCATGTTCTTACTCGCACTCGGCGCGTGCGCCGCGCCTGCCAAGGCGCCGGACAAGCCGATCGATCCAGCAGCGCTCAAAGATGCGATTCAGGCACGCGAGAAGGAGTGGTCAGCGGGATTCCTTGCCGGCAACAGTGCGGCAATTGCCGCGCTGTACGCAGAGAACGGCGCGTCGGTTCAGCCGGCCGGCGACTCGTGGACGGGCCGCGCGGCGATCGCGAAAGGCGAGCAGGCGCAGCTCGACACGCTCAACGTGAGCGCGCGTGAAGACATCACCGAGGAAGTGATTCCCACCGGGAACGATCACGCGGTCGAGGTCGGGCACTACAGCTACCAGGCCACCAGCAAGGCCACCAAGAAGCCGGTCTCGGCGTCCGGTCGTTACATGGAGTTGTGGCAGAAAGACAGCACCGGTGTGTGGCACATACTCCGGGACATCGGGACCGAGGCGCCGCCGAAGATCGTAGCGCCGATGAAGAAGGCGTAGCTCGCGGCAGCCGACGGTGAGATATTGGAGAATCCTCGCCATCGGCTGCCCTCCGGGCCCGCCTCACAGCGAAACTCCCACATGATCTTCCCCCGAAGACGGCGCCAGCCACGCCGGTTGGCGCTGGGCAATCGTTGTCGGAGTGCCGGATCAAATCGTTCCCAGTAGTAGCTAGGTGAGCTACTTCACGAATCTCGTCTTGTTCTTGTCGAGACCATCCAGCACCTTGTGGATGTCGTCCGCGATCGCTTCGACACGTTTGATGGAGTGCGGATCGAACTGCGGATCGTACGGGCTGCGGGTCGGTCCGCCCGACACCTCGAGCACCGCGTCGAACTTGTACGGGTGCGCTTGGCCCGTCTTCGGGTCCGTCCAAGTTCCCTGCCACGCGAGCTGCCGATTCTTCGGCCAGATGCCATACGGCAGCGCGAAAGTTCGGACCTTGTAGCCCGGCACCACCGAGTCGATCGCCATCATGTTGCGCGCGATCTGCTCCTGCACCACCGCGTCGCTGAACTTGTCGAGCCGTGCATGCCACACGGTGTGATCACAGAGCTCGAAACCTTGATCGGCCAGCCATTTCACTTTTTGGAAACGCCACTCCTTCTTCTGGCCGTGAAACTTGGGATTGTCGCCGAAGAAGTTGTGGCCCGCGGCTGCGCCATTCAGTAAACAGAACGTGCCCCGGTTCTTCCAGCCGGGATGCGTCTTCATGAAATCTTCCCAGATGCCGACGCCCGAGTTCGGATCGATCGTCAGCTTGCCGTCGGCGCCTTGGATGTAGCTGAACTGTTCCGGCGACGCGTCGTCGAACACGAAGATGACCGGTGACATTCCGTCCGGCACGTCGGCGAAATTCTTGTCGAGCATCTGCGCGATCGTGATCGGACGGTAGCCGCGCTTATATACATCCTCTAAATCGGCCTTGAAGCTCGCGACGGTGCGCGTGTACAACGCGTTCTTCTCGCCGCCGATCACGTGGTACTCGAGCACCGGGATGCGCCCCATGTGATTCGCGGGAAGCTTACCTGCCATCGTGTCACCGGCGCTCGACGTCTTCTGCCCCACGCCCTCGGTGGCGATCGCCCCCGACGCCGACTCGGCTGTCTTCGGCGTTCCACCTGGCTTCGATCCGCACGCCGCGGCCAACGCGACCAGCGTCACTGACAACATGGCACGGAACGTCATTGTTTCCATTGGAGTAAGACGTGGATGGATCGTGTTGGGGGCGTCATCGGGTTGGACGGACGCGTGACGACCGCGGCCAGAAACCTGCGAGACTCGAGAGCGTACCATTCTTTAGTATGCTCACTACGGCAACCGCGTGACCGTCACACAGTTTAACGACCGAATGGCGCTTCTTCGACGGCGCCTGCGACGAAACCCGTCTGACCCGGCGTCGCGCTGGCTGCGGCGGCATTGGCCGTGGCTCAGTTTGCTCGCGCTCGCGTGCGTCGGCATCGTCACGTTCGACTCCTGGCTGGCTACCTGCGGCTTCCGCGGCTGTCCATCGCCCGCCGAGATTCGCGCCTTCCATCCGAGCGAAGGTGGCAACGTGTACGATCGCGGCGGAAAGTTGCTCGGACATCTCGAGACGGTTCGTCGCGTCAACGTACCGATCAATCTCGTACCCAAGCCGGTTCGCGACGCATTCGTCGCCACGGAAGACCGGCGCTTCTATGAACATAACGGTCTCGACTGGCATGGCGTGCTGCGCGCCGTCGCACGGAATTTCAGCGCCGGCGGTATTCGACAAGGCTTCAGCACCATCACCATGCAAGTAGCGCACAACAGCTTTTTGCTGGAGCGCTATCACGGCCGCTCGTTCCGGCGCAAGCTGATCGAGCTGCGCATCTCGCGGTTGCTCGAGCGTGAGCTGACCAAAGACCAGATTCTCGAGCACTACCTGAACGTGATCTACTTGGGCAACGGGGTAAACGGTGTCGAAGCCGCCAGCCTCGACCTGTTCGGCAAGAACGTCAACCAGCTGACGCTCGCTGAGGGCGCGCTGCTCGCGGCGCTGCCGAAAGCGCCGTCGGTGTACACGCCGCGCCGCAATCCAACGCTCGCCGTGCAGCGCCGCAACGTCGTGCTCAACCTGATGGCGGATCAGGGGTACATCACGAACGATCAAGCCCTCTCGGCGCAGCGTACTCCGCTGCGCATCGCCGAGAACGAATGGCGTCCGTCGATCGCGAACGAGCCGAGTGCGCTCGATGCGGTCCGTGCGCTCGTGGACTCGGTGCTGCCTGATGTGCTCAAGGAAGGCGACGTCAACGTCTACACGACGGTCGACTTCGCGCTCCAGCGATCGGCGGATCGAACCATCGTGCGGCATGTCGCCGCGATCACGCGCGAGACGGAAGAAACAATGGGTCGAGTGAGCGAGGCGGCGCAGGGTGCGCTCGTCGCGATCGATCCGGCGACGGGAAACATTCTGGCCGTCGTTCCCGGACGACGCACGCAGCGGGGCGGATTCAATCGCGCGTTCGCCGCGCGTCGCCAACCCGGGTCGGCGTTCAAGCCCTTCGTGTACGCGGCGGCACTCGCCGCGGGCTATTCGCCGGCGTCGCCGGTCGACGACGATCCAGTCGAAGTGCAAATGGGTCGTCAGGTATGGCAGCCGGTCAATTACAACAACGAGTATAACGGCGAGATCACCTTTGCGCGCGCATTGCTCCTCTCGGCCAACTCCGCAACGGTGCGAGTCAGTCGCGCGATCGGGGAGAACGCGGTGATCGCGGCGGCGCGTCGCAACGGGATCGTGAGTCCGTTGACTCCTGTTCCGTCGATCGCGCTGGGCGCTGAGGGCGTGACGCCGGTGGAGTTGGTGTCGGCCTACGCGCCGTTCGCCAATGGCGGCACCAAGGTGAAGCCGCGTCTCGTGGCGCGCATCGAAGCCCCGGACGGAACGCTGCTTTGGAGCAGCGAAGTTCTACGCACGCCGGGCGCGATGGATCCGGCGGACGCGTTCGAGATTACGGAGATGCTGCAAGGGGTCGTGAATTACGGAACTGGAAAGACGATTCGCGACATGGGCGTGACAGGCGCGATCGCCGGCAAGACGGGCACGACCAACAGCGGGGAGGACGTGTGGTTCGTCGGATATACGCCGACGCTGATTGCGGGGATCTGGTTCGGGTACGACACGCCGCGACAGATCAGCACCAATGCGTCGGGCGGTCGGCTGGCGGCGCCGGCGTGGGCGGAGTTCTATCAGGCCGGATGGCATGAGCCGCGCGGATCGGCATTCGTGGCGCCGGCCGGTATGGTGTCCGCGGTCGTCGATCCCCAGAGTGGCGAGCTCGCGACGGAGTGGTGCCCGACCCGAGCACGTCAATGGTTCAAGCCTGGCAGCGAGCCGCACGAGGAGTGTCATCTCCACACCGGGCCGCCGGAAGCGCAAATCGCGATCGACGCGAACGGCAACGTGCAGATCAATCCGAACGCGGGTGGGAATGATCCGTTGTCGCGCGTGGGGCGGAACATCGGGAATATTCTGAGGAAGATCATTCACTGGTAGCGGGTGACCGGCAACAATTGGGGTCGGGGTTAATTGGGGTCAGACTCCATTTCGCGCAAATGGAGTCTGACCCCATTTGCGCGAAATGG
>JAICYT010000164.1 GCA_025934075.1 Gemmatimonadaceae bacterium | reverse complement strand
GGTTGGCGGGAAACCCACCCCTGGGGCTATTATTTTGGCCTTACTGCAATTCTGGGGTTACTCAACATTTCGGGCAAATGGCATTGTCACCCCAATTCTCCCAGTCTGTCCAGTTCGCTACTACCAACTTTCCGTTCGAGCCGCGAAGCTACGTCCCATGATTGTCGCGATCACCGGGGCCAATGGGTTTATCGGGCAGCATCTCTGCGAACGATTCGCCGAGAGCGGCGCTCTTGTGCGTCCGATCGTTCGGCGGGACTTGGCGTCGCCGTCGATCGACGAAATTTTTGACAGTGTCGACGTCGTCGTGCACGCCGCCGGCGCAACGCGCGCGCCGACGCGCGCTTTGTTGCGAGCGTCGAACGTCGAGCTCACGCGCCGTGTGCTCGATCTTGCGCAGCGTGCCCAGGTCGCGCGTTTCGTGTTCGTCTCGTCGCAGGCGGCTGCGGGTCCGGCGTCGTTCGTCGACGCGCCCGTGACGGAAGACATGTCGCCCGCGCCGATCGAGGCGTACGGCCGCAGCAAATTGGATGCGGAAGAGTTGGTGCGCGCGGTGGAAAACATGTCATGGGTCATCGTCCGGCCGGCTGCCGTCTACGGACCACGCGACCGCGACTTTCTCGCGATGTTTCGGCTCGCGCGCTGCGGGATTGCCATTCACGCGGCAAACCGCGAGCAGTGGGTCTCGATCGTGCATGTGCGCGACGTTGCGGACGCTGTCGTGCGCGCGGCCACGCTGCCGGAGGCCGCCGGCGGAACATTCTTTCTGGCGAACGACACACCGATGCAATGGGCCGATCTCTTTCGCTCGGCCGCGGAAGTCGCGGAGCGCAAGTTGTATATCGACCTCGAGATCCCATCGTGGTTGTTGGATATCGGCGCCGCCGGTGGCGACGTACTTGCGAGAGTCTCCGGAACGGCCAGCCTGCTGACGGTCGAAAAGGTCGCGCTATCGAAGGCACGCTTTTGGATTTGCGCGAACGGGCGCGCCAAGCGCGAGCTTGGGTTGGCGCCACAGGTCGGTCTGCACGAGGGATTCATGGAGACGTATGCCTGGTACAGAACGCACAGGTGGCTCTAGGACTCTCGTGACTAGCCGACACATGTTGGTGGCGGTCGTCGTCGCGCTGACGTCGCGTGACGCGCATGCGCAAGCATCACCTCGCGTCGCGCCCGGGGCTCGGGTCTACTCCGACATCGATCGATTGGCGGGCGCCGGCTTGATCGACACGATCGGCTATGGCGCCCGGCCGTTCAGCCAGCGGGAGATTGTCCGTCTTCTCAACGAAGCGCGACGCAATCTCGATCGAAACGCACGCGCGCGGGCGTGGGCCGAAGCCGTCGTCGATGCCGATCTCGCTCGCTATGCGCCGCACGATTTGCGCGCGATCGACGCTGCGCGCGTCGAGGTGTCGTCCATGGACAGCCCATATCGCGTCGTGCCGCCCGACTCCAACGGCGCAATCGCGGCGACGATCAATCCACTGGTCTCTAATCGCGGTGGACGCCCGCTTGCCATCGGCACGACGACGAACCTCGAAACTGAGCAGAGCGCCGCGATCGGGCCGCATCTCGCGCTTTCGATCAGCCCGCGGTTTACGGAGCTCATCGGTCATCATGGAGGGCGCGCGGGGCAACTGCGCGTGCAGTCAGGAAGCGCGAACCTGTTGTTCGGCAACTTCACGATCGACATCGGTCGTGACTACGCGCTGTTTAGCCAAGCGCCGACCGGTGGGTTACTGCTCTCTGAAAACGCGCCGCCGCTCGACATGGTTCGCGTCGGCACCGACCGGCCGGCCGGGCTTCCGTGGCTGCTGCGCTACCTCGGGCCGCTCCAGGCCACGCTGCTCGTCGCGGACCTCGGCACGCTGAACCAGATACACGAGCACTCGAAGCTCATCGGCTATCATGTCGAGGCGCATCCGCACCGATTCTTCGAGTTTGGCGTCGAGGTGATCGACGAAATGGGCGGAAACGGCGCGCCGCCGGCGAGCTTCGGCGATCGAATCGCCGATGCGTTTCCAGTCATCGACGTTGCCTTCCGACCGAACAGCGATTTCTTGTTCTCTAACAAGCTGGCGGGGGTAGATTTTCATTTCCGTGCGCCGTCGCTGGCCGGTCTCGACATGTACGCCGAAGGCGTCGTCGACGATTTCGACACGCGCCGGTTTCACAGCACGATCTTTCAAGACGGCGGCGGCATCGCGGGCATCTCACTCAGCTGTATCGCCGAGTGTGGACGGTTTGGCGTGCGCGCCGAGTATCACCAAACTGGAATCCGCTACTACACTCACACTGACTTTCCGAGCGGCATCCAGGAAAACGGCATCATCCTCGGCGATCCGCTCGGGCCGCGAGGACTTGGCGGATATCTGACGATCGACGCCGAGCCGAGCCGATTTGGAACGATGGCATTGACCGGAGCGTACGAGGTACGAAGTGGCAATCGATATGGCGCGATCGTTGGCGATGCGAGCGACAATGGATTTCAGTTCGTGCAGATCGAGCATCATCCCGGCGAGCACCGCGCTCGCGCGATGGCAACGTGGACGCCGACGTCGCGAAGCACGCGCACGACGATCCGCGCCACCCTTGGCGTCGAGCACGTGACGAATTTCGCGTTCGTCAACGGACGCAATCGCACCAACGCGCTCGCGCAACTCGGCTACGAATGGCGGCCGTGATGCGCGACCCTCTCGTCGTGGCGTTCACGGTCGATCTCGAGCCCGACTGTCCGCCGTATCTCCGAGGCTTCAGAGGCATCGAGCAAGGAACACCCGCACTGCTCGATCTTCTCGCCGCGGAGAATGTGCCGGCAACCTTTTTCACGACCGGCGAGGTGGCGGCGCGATATCCCGAGACTGTGAGGCGTCTGATTCGCGACGGGCACGAGCTCGCCTGCCACGGCATGACGCACCGCTCTTTCGCATTGCTCGATCCAGACACGGCGCGAAGCGAGATCAAAGAGTCTGCCGCCATCCTCCGCCGCTTCGCGCCCGTGACATCGTTTCGCGCGCCATATCTTCAGTTTCCACCAGCGTATGTGAAGGTGCTCGAGGAGAACGCGTTCACGCTCGACTCTTCGCAAGCGAGATACAAGCTCGCGTATTACCGGGATCGCACGCCGTCGCGGATCACGCGTGTGCCCGCATCGGTGACATCCTCGGTCCTTCGGCTGCCGCGCGTCGTTCGAACTGCTTACCTGAGCGCGCTCTCCAGCCCGGTCGTCCTATTCGTTCACCCGTGGGAGTTCGTCGATCTGCGACGCGAACGTTTGCGGCTCGACTGTCGCTTCAAGACAGGCGACATCGCCCTCCGCTGCGTGCGCGACGTTCTCCGATCGTACGCGCGCCGCGGCGCGCGATTCGTGCGGATGGATGCGTTATGCAATCACCCGACGCGCTGACTCCGACGAGCACGATGAAGCGCCGTCTCGCCTGGCTCGGCGCATGGATATTGGCGACGGCGCTGCTCGTCGTCTGCGCGCGAACGGTTGATTGGACGCGCGCGCTGGAAGTTCTAAGCACCGCGCACGTGGTCTGGCTTGGGCTCGCCGTGCTGCTCAATGGCATGATTCTCGTCTGCTGGGCCGCATTCTGGCGAGCCCTTCGTCCCGACGATGAAGCGCCGGCGAGCTACGGTCGCATGTTCGAGATTGTCGCCACGGCGTCGTCGCTCATGAACACGGTACCATTCGGCGGCGGCCACGCTTCGAGCGTCGTCTTGCTGATGCGCCGCGGCAACACGACGCAGCGAGGAGCGCTGTCGGTACTCGCGTTGGACCAACTTGGCGAAGGGATCGCGAAAGTCAGCCTGTTCGTTCTCGTCGCGTTGCTTCTGCCGTTGCCGACGTGGATGCGCGCCGGTGTGACGACGGCGTCGCTCGTTGTCGCGGCGTGGTTCATCACGTTGATTGTGGCGTCGCGTTGGGCGCGCGGGCTCGGCATTCTCAAACATTGGCGACGCTCCGTCGCCGCTCTCGCGTGCGTGATCGCGATGAAAGCCGCCGAAGCGCTTGCACTCGCCGCCGTGCAGCACGCATTCGGCACAACGGTGTCGCCGGGCGGAACACTGCTTGTGCTTGCGGCGCTCATTCTCGGGACGATGCTGCCGGTCGCACCGGCCAATCTCGGCACCTACGAGGCGAGCGTCTTCCTGGCGTATCGTTACCTTGGCGTGTCGCCGGAACAGGCGTTGACGCTCGCCGTCGTCGAGCACGTGTGCTTTTTGTTGCCGTCGGTCGGCGTGGGGTACGCGTTCATCTCGGCTCACACGCTCTCGCGAAGCGCGATCGCCTCGCGGTAAAGAGCAACGTGTGCATCGACGAGCTGTGACCAATCGTACGGCGGCGTCGTGTGGCGGTTATGCTCGGTGATTGCCCGACGATGCACGCCGTCGCGCGCAAGCGTTGAAACGTGCGTCGCAAGCTCCGCGTCCGACCGCGCGAGCAGACCGTCACGCCCGTGGCGCACGATCTCCGCGACGCCCGAGGCGGCCATGGCAACAACGGGAAGTCCGGAGCACCGCGCTTCTAGCGCGGCAAGCCCAAACGATTCGCGGACCGTCGGCAGCACAAACAAATCTGATTCCGCAAAGAGCGCGCGGATCTCGTCGCGCGTTCGGTAACCGAGCAATTCGATCTGAGGCTCGAGTCCAGCGTTGGCGATCGCTCGCTCGAGACGCCGGCGAAGCGGGCCGTCGCCGACGATTCGCAACCGCACGCGTTCGGGGCCGGGAAGCATCGCGTTCACGCGTTTCACAAGATCAACGAGTGCAAACGGACGCTTCTTGGCATTGAGGCGCATCACGCTCATCAACTCGATGGTGCCACCACGGCGCGGACGCGCGTCGACGCGCCAGTAGTCGACATCGATGCCATTTGGGAGAATGGCCAACGACCGACGACCCGCGATCGGACGGACGCCGTTGGCAACTCGATCGCTGACCGCGGAGAAACGCGCGCGCCAGCGACTCGTGCCGAGCATCACACCAGCGGCTCGGGCGAGCACCTGCGTTTGTGGAACGACAGAATGAAATGTGAGCAACACCGGAATGCCTCGCCGCTCGGCTTCGAGCGCGCCACCCAGCGCCGCTGGTGAAACGATGCTCACGTGACAGTGAGCGACATCAACGCGTTCAGCCGCGAGGGCGTCGCCGAGTGCGCGCACGCCGCCTCGCGTGTACATGAATCCGAAATGAGGCGCGCGAGGTGTCTCGATGCGGCGAACACGCACGCCGTCGACGAGTTCCGCGCCGGGCGTTGGTGTTATGCCGACAACCTGGTGACCGCCGCCGATGAGTCGTCGTGCGAGATCTTGCAGGTGCAGCTCGATGCCGCCAATTCGCGGATGGTACCAGTCGCACACCAGCGCGACTTTCATGCTTCAGCTACGCCGCGACCATCATGCGCGCTACGCGCTCGAACGCGTCCAGTACGCGATCGACTTGCTCGTCGCTGTGCTCGGCCGACATCGACACGCGGAGTCGACACGATGTTGGCGGCACGGCCGGTGGCACGACCGGATGCGTGAAGACGCCCTCGTCGAACAGCGCGCGCCACAACTGGAGCGTGCGAACCAGCTCACCAATCACTACCGGAATGATTGGCGTCTGTGTCTGACCGATGTCGAACCCGAGCGAGCGGAGCGAATTGGCGACCCGCATGGTGTTCGTCCACAGCCGCTCACGTCGCTCCGGCTCCCGCTGGATGATGTCGAGTGCGGCGAGCACGCCGGCGACCGAGGCAGGCGGCATGCTCGCGGTGAAAATGAGCGCGCGACTGTGGTGCCGCAGCCAGTGAATCACCGGCTCGTCGCCCGCAATCACGCCGCCGACTGACGCGAGCGATTTGGAGAACGTTCCCATGATCAAGTCCACCTGATCAGAGATTCCAAAATGCTCGGCGGTTCCCGCACCGTTTGCCCCGAATACGCCGACGGCATGCGCTTCGTCGACGAGAATGGCACTCTGATGCGCCTTCGCGGCGGCGACGATCGCCGGCAAGTCGGCAATCGTTCCTTCCATGGAGAACACGCCGTCTGTCACCACGAGTTTTCCCGCCGGTTTCGGAATCGCCGAGAGTTGCCGGCTGAGACATTCGGCGTCGCTGTGCGGATACCGATGCACGTGCCCGTATGACAGCTTCGCGCCATCGACGATGGATGCGTGGTCGAGGCGATCGAGGAACACGTGATCGTCGCGACCGATCAGCGCCGCAATGGCGCCGAGGTTCGCCTGATAGCCGGTCGTGAACACCAGCGCTGCTTCCTTATGAAAGAAACGCGCGAGGCGTTCCTCGAGCTCATCGTGCAGCGTGAGCGTGCCGTTCAGTAGTCGGCTGCCAGTCGATCCGCTGCCGTAGGTCACCAATGCGTGGCGCGCGGCGTCAAGGATCTCCGGGTGATGCGTGAGCCCGAGGTAGTTGTTCGACCCGACCATGATCTTCCATTCGCCGCCGATACGCGCCTCGGTCGCGGTCGACTCTTCGATCGGTACGAAGTACGGGTAGAGACCTGCTGCCTGCGTCTCGCGGGCGAGCGTGTAGTCGTCACACTTTCGGAAGATGCTCATCAGACAACTCTCGCGACGGGTGAAGGCACCGGGCGGTCGTAGATGCGCCACCGCCGATATTCTTTCGCGCCCATCGCCTGGAGCGGGCGATTGAGCTTGTCATTGTCTTCGAGGATCCACGAGGCTTCGGCGCCCTGGACTCCGTAGGTCTTCGCGCGCACCGACAGCTCGTGTGCGAACAGCGCGAAGATCCCGCGGCTACGATACTGCGGCTTAGCGCCGAGGATCATGATGCGCCCCGTGCGCAACTTCGGCTTTGCGGCGAGCAGCTTGAACAAGCCAGTCGGCAATAGACGTCCGTTGCCGATCGCTTTGAACGCATGATGAAAGTCCGGGACGATGATCATGAAGCCCGCCGGTTCACCGTTCACCTCCGCCATGAGGGTGAAGCGAGGATTGACGATGTACTTGAGCACTTGAGCTTCGTGCGTGAAGCTCTCGCGCGACATCGGGAAAAACCCCCAATTCGACTCCCACGCCGAGTTGTAAATCTCCCAGCACCGATCCACCTCTCTACCGAAATCCTTCAGGTCGAGATCGCGGAACGTCAGCGTCTTACCGCGCAACGAGCGTTCGGCGACGTGCCGGACGCGGTCGGGCAGCTGAAAAGCTCGGGGGCCGTCGAGAGGGAAGAAATAGGCCAGAAGGTCCTTGGCTTTCACGAATCCAGCCTGTTCGACGAGCGCGGAGTAATAGCGCGGGTTCCACGTCGTCATGATCATTGGATGCCAGCGGAACCCGCGGACGAGGAGTCCGCATTCGTGATTCGTCGATGGATTCATCGGACCGCGCATCGTATCGAGGCCGCGCGACGCAAGCCAACCTTCGGCAGCGGCGAACAACGCGGTTGCCGCTTCCTGGTCTTCTCCGCATTCGAAGAAACCAAAGAAACCGACACGGTCGTGATGGAACTCATTATGCGCGCGGTTCTCGATCGCGGCGATGCGACCGACCGGTTTACCGTTGCGCGTCGCAAGAAACAGTTGGCGATCAGCGGTGCGATAGAACGGGTTCGCCTTCTTGTTCAACGCGTCTCGAACAGCAATCCGCAGCGGCGGAACCCATTGGGGATGGTCGGCCTTATTGTAAATCTTCCAAGGCAGATCCACGAACCGCCGAAGATCGCGAGACGAGTCGACTGAGAGAATTTCGAGTGACACAGGACGATTTCCGAGTAACAAAAGGCGAATGTAACACCTAATGAAGGCGTCCAAACTAGCGAACACCGAGCCGGTCCCGGCTGCCATCAAGATTCTTGCCGTGTATCTGGCGATATCGTCCGTGCCGGCGATCATCGCGTGGTCTGGCGGCGGCGGATCGGGCACGGTTGTCATCTTCCACACGCTTGCACTCATTGCAGTTGCGGCGTTGCTGGCGTCTCGGCGGAGTGGTCCCGCGGCCGACTGGCTGCCGCTCGTCGCCATTCCGTTCTTGTACGCCGAGCTCCCGCGGATCGAGATCGGCGGGTTGCACGACGACGCGGTGCAACGGTGGGAGTCTGCGATGTTCGGCACGTCGCCCGTCGAGTCAGCGTCCATGCATTGGCCGAACGCTCTCTTAAGCGAGACGCTGCACGCGGCGTATCTCTCGTATTACCTGATCATCTACGGACCGCCGCTGCTGCTGTATCTGCGCGGCCAGATTGCTGAGTTTCGCAATGTGACAGCCGGATTGATGACGATGTTCGCCGTCTGCTATTTGGTCTTCATCGTATTCCCCGTCGCCGGACCGCGATATGAATGGGCGGCGCCGGCGTCGGTGTTCGACGGTCCGATTCGGCGCCTCGCATTGCGTTTGCTGGTAGCCGGCTCATCCAAAGGCACAGCTTTTCCATCGTCGCACGTAGCTGTGGCAACCGTGCAAACGATCCTAGCGTTCCGTTGGAGCGTGCGGACGGGGCTCCTGCTGTGCGCGCTCACATCTTGCTTAGGGATTGGCGCGGTGTATGGCGGTTTCCACTACGGTATCGATGTCCTGGCCGGGGCCCTCCTTGGTCTGGCCATCGGCCTTGCGTTGGTATTTGCACATCGTGATTCATTCGCCGGACGGCTTTCTTCCGTCGCGGCGACTATGCCGATCGTAGATGAGTCTGCTGGCGACATGAAATGATTATTAGCAGTCACACATGCCGCAACACATGATGTTCCGACTTCGACACGCTGCCGTTGCTCTCGTCATCGCGAGCCTTTCCGGTGGCGCGGTGCGCACAGCCAACGGCCAGACACGACCCACGCCTGAGCAGGCGCAACAAATCCTACAGACTCGCCCGGATCTCATCGCTCAACTGCAAGCGCAGCTTCGTTCGAGCGGTTTGACGCCCGATCAGATCAAAGCCCGGTTGAGAGCGGAGGGTTATCCGGAGAATCTGCTCGATGCGTATCTACCGAACGCGAATCCGACGACCACGCCGAATGGAACACCCAGCGACGACGTGTTCGGTGCGATGCGAGCGCTGGGGTTGGCCGATACGCTCGCGGTTGATTCATTGCGCACGATGGCGCGCAAACAACGCAAAACGCAGGAACAGCTCGACTCGGCGTTTCTCGACACGCTTGGACGCGCGATCAAGAACGACACTGTTCGCACGGCGCTCCATCGCGTGCTTCGCTCGAAGCAGGCGATGCTCGCCGCGACCGACAGCGGCTATTCGATCTTCGGACTCGACTTGTTCAAGAGCGAGACGTCGCAGTTCGATGCGACGCTGGCCGGCCCGGTGGATGAAGG
>JAICYT010000226.1 GCA_025934075.1 Gemmatimonadaceae bacterium | reverse complement strand
TTGCCGCCGGCGAGCGCGAGTCCGAGCTGCGGCGCAAGAAACTGGTAGACGTCGAATGCTTGTGTACAGATATCCTGCGCGATGCGAGTTTCATCGACCGCGCTCGTGCCTTGTGGGCACGGCGAGGACGTCAGTCCCCCGCCCTGCGCGAACGTCGTGCTCGCGCACGCCACGAGCGACGCGCTGGCGATCACCATGTATTTTCTCATTCGAGTACTCTCCTAGTTGAGCACGACCTGCCCGCTCCCCCGTCGAACGACGCCGAGCTGCCATGCGTGCACGCCGTGGGCCTCGGCGGCCGATATCACGCCGGCGGCCTCCGACTCGGGCGCAATCACGGTCATACCAACACCCATGTTGAACGTCCTGAACATTTCCTTCCGGTCGACGCCGCCGGCGACCTGCAACTGGACAAACAGATTCGGCACGTTCCAGCTCGTCGTGTCGACGACGGCATCGAGAGTTTTTGGCAGCGCCCGATTGAGATTCCCAGGAAGCCCACCGCCGGTGATGTGCGCCATCGCGTGAACGCGCGAGAGCATCGGCCTCAACACAGATAAATACGAGCGATGGATGGAAAGCATCACATCGGCGACGGTCGCATCAGCGCCGGGGAAACGATCGTGCACGCTCAACTTCATGCGCTCGTCGACGATCCGCCGGGCCAGCGAGAAGCCGTTCGTGTGGAGACCACTGCTTTCGATCCCGACGATGACGTCGCCCTCGCGCACTCGCTGCGGACCGAGAATCGCGTCCTCGTCGACATAACCGACGATGAAGCCCGCGAGATCGTAGTCCGGAGGCGTGTACACGCCGGGCATTTCCGCCGTTTCCCCACCGAGCAGCGCGCAGCCGTTTTCGCGACAACCCGCCGCAACACCAGCCACGACCCCTTCGACCGCGCGCGGATCCAGCGCGCCAAACGCGACGTAGTCCAGAAAGAACAACGGACTCGCGCCTTGCACCAGGATGTCGTTCACGCAGTGATTCACCAGGTCGTGTCCGACGGTGTCGAACCGGTCTGCTTCGATCGCCACTTTGACTTTCGTGCCGACGCCGTCCGCGCTCGCGACGAGCACCGGCTTGGGAACATCGGTCGGGACGCGAAACATTCCGCCGAACCCGCCGAACTCTCCGCGCGCGCCCGACGTCAGCGTCGAGAGAACGTGCGCGGTGATTCGACGCTTGGCTTCGTCAGCCGCGTCGATGTCGACGCCGGCCGTGCGATAGTCGAGCGAGTTGCTCACGCGAGATCCTGCTCGAACGTGATGAGCCGATGAAAGTCCGCGACGCGCGATTTAATGTCGGCTGGCGTGATCTCGAGGAGCCGGTCAACGGAGAATTTCTCGACCGCAAATGAACCCATGGCGGATCCGTACACCACGGCGCGCCGAAGGTTTGCCTCCGACATGTCGCCGGTTCGCGCGAGGTAGCCCATGAAGCCGCCGGCGAACGAGTCGCCCGCGCCAGTGGGATCGAACACCGCCTCGAGCGGATACGCCGGCGCGAAGAAGATGCTCGACGCGGTGAACATGAACGCACCGTGCTCGCCTTTCTTGATGACGACGTGTTTCGGTCCGCGGGCCATGATCCATCGCGCCGCACGAATGAGATTGTATTCGTCCGTGAGCTGCCGCGCCTCGGCGTCGTTGAGCGTGATGAGGTCAACGTGCTCGAGCAGCTTGAGAATGTCGGCGCGACGACTCTCGATCCAGAAATTCATGGTGTCACACGCCACCAGCTTAGGCTTGGCGACTTGCGTCAAGACGTCGAGCTGCAACCGCGGATCGATGTTGCCGAGAAAGACGAACGGCGCGTTGCGGAACTGCTCGGGGATCTTCGGACGAAAGTTCGAGAACACGCCCAAGTGTGTCTCGAGCGTCTCGGCCACGTTCAGGTCGTGGCGATATCGGCCGCGCCAGCGGAACGACGTGCCGTCCGCGTGCTCGAGCCCAGCGAGGTCGATCGGCCGCGAGGCGAACGCGCGCTCCAACTTGTCGATCGGATAGTCGCTGCCGATGACGCCGACGAGCTGCACCGGCGACAAGTGGCTCGCTGACGCGGCGAAAAAATTCCCCGAGCCGCCGAGAACGTTATCGGCTTTTCCAAATGGTGTCTCGACGGAATCGAGCGCGACGGAACCGACGACGAGAACGGACATGAAGGTTGCTGGTGACTGGTTTTAGTGCGGTGTCACGTTCACATCCGCTCCGGCGCGGTGATCCCGAGCAGCTCGAGGCCATTTCGCAACACGAGCTGCGACGCGCGAGCGAGCACGAGCCGTGCACGCAGAATCTCGTCGGGCTCGTTCAGGACATGTGCCTTGTGATACCAGAGATGAATCTTGCCGGCGGTGTCGTGGAGATATGTCGCGACGCGATGCGGCTCGAGCGACTGCGCCGCGCCGGCAATCAGCGTCGGGTAATCGAGCAGCGCCTTCATGAGCTCTTGCTCTTCTGACAGCTCCAGCACCGAAAGATCGACATCGACTCCCGTGATCGACTCCGGATCGATCTCCCCGACTCGGAAGATGCCCGAGAGTCGCGCGTGCGCCATCTGGATGTAGTAGACGGGGTTCTCGTCCGATTGCGAGCGCGCGACGTCGACGTCGAACACGAGCTGAGAATCGCCCTTTCGCATCAGGAAGAAATAGCGAACCGCATCGCGTCCGACCTCGTCGATGAGGTCCCGGACCGTGACGTAGCTTCCGGCGCGCTTCGAGATCTTCACCTCTTCGCCGCTGCGCATCACCGTTACCATCTGGTGCAGCACGTACTCCGGATACCCCTCGGGGATCCCAATATCGAGCGCCTGCAATCCGACGCGAACACGCGTCACGGTGCTGTGGTGATCGGCGCCCTGCACATTGATCGCGCGCTTGAACCCGCGCTCCCACTTCGTCACGTGATAGGCGACGTCGGGCACGAAGTACGTGTACGTGCCGTCGCTCTTTCGCATGACGCGATCTTTGTCGTCGCCGAAATCGGTCGTCTTGAGCCACAGCGCGCCGTCCTTCTCGTACGTGTGACCGGCGCTGATCAGGCGATCGACGGTTTGATCGACGCGCCCATCAGTATAGAGCGACGACTCCAGAAAGTAGACGTCGAAGTGCACACCAAACGCCTGCAGGTCGCGGTCTTGCTCCTTGCGAAGCTCGCGGACGGCAAATCGCCGCAACGCGTCGACGTCCTCGGCGTTTGCATCGGACGAATGCTCGTCGATGTAGCGTTGCGCGAGATCTCGAATGTACTCGCCGTGATAGCCGCCCTCGGGCAGGTCAACCGTTTGGCCGCCAAGTTGTCGCACCCGTGCCTGCACGCTGAGCGCGAGGTTCAAGATCTGAACGCCGCCGTCGTTGTAGTAGAACTCTCTCGTTACGCGCCAGCCAGTTGCGGCGAGCAGCGCGCAGATCGCATCGCCGAGCGCGGCTTGCCGACCATGTCCGACATGCAGTGGCCCCGTCGGGTTTGCGGACACGAACTCGACGTTCACCGGGCACGCCTGGCCGACGTTCGAGCGACCGTATTGATCGGCCGCCGCGATCAACGCGCGTAAACCCTCGGCGAACACGTCGCCTGCGACACGAAAATTGATGAACCCGGGCCCTGCGATCTCGGCACTGCTGATTCCCGCGCGCGCGTAGTCGAGCCGCTCGACGATCGCCTGCGCGAGCTCGCGCGGCTTGCGCCCGAGCGGCTTGGCCAACGTCATCGCGAGGTTCGACGCCCAATCGCCGAATGACGGATCGCGTGGGCGCTCGAGCTGTGGCTCGATGTCGGAGGGCGCGCCGAGCGACTGCGCGGCGCGTGCGAGCTCCGCGCGCAGGAGTTCAGTGCCGTCCATTATTTGTCTGACTTCGTGCTCGACGACGGCTTCGTCTCGCTCGACTTCGACTCGACAGTCTTCGATGGACCCGCGCCGGCTTGGCTTTTTGCGTCGCCGGTTTTGGAGTCGCTCTTCGAGTCGCCATTCTTGGTATCCGACGGCTTCGATTCGCTCTTGGCTTCGCTCCCGCCCTCAGCCTTTGCGTCACTCTTGCTCGCGTTCGCCGCGCCGTCGGTCTTGCGGTGCGCGTTCTTGCCGTAGTCGGTCAGGTAAAAACCGGAGCCCTTGAAGACCAGCCCGGCGCCGCCGGAGAGCAGGCGAGACGCCAACTTTCCGCATTCCGGACAGGCAACCTCGGGCGTTGCATCGCTCATCTTGCGATAGAAGCGCTCGAACTCGTGGCCGTCGGGGCAGCGGAACTCGTAAGTTGGCATTTGGCTGAGACTTAGACTGGACAACGTGACTCTTTAAGCTAGCCCTCGCTGCAAGTGCGTTCAAGTGAGGTCGTCAGCGCTGTCGCTCGTCAGGTTGGACGATACGTTCCCCACTCGTCGCGCAACGCATCCGCAATCTCGCCGACACTTGCACGAGCGCGAACCGCGTCGATGATGAGCTCCATGAGAGGCGCCCGCGATCCGACGCGCGTCGCGTAACCGCGCGCGGCGGATCGCAGTGAGGCGAGACAACTGTCGGCAACCGCGGCGTCGCGCCGCCCGCGAATGGCCCGCAACCGCTCGACCTGCTCGCGCTCCAGCGTCGAATAATCGGGCGTCGGGATCACCGGCGGCTCATTGTCGTCAGCGTATCTGTTGACACCAACGATCACCGTCTCGCCGCGCTCGACGCTCATCTGGTACTCGTATGCGCTGCGCGCGATTTCTTCCTGAAAGAAGGAAGCACCGATCGCGTTTGCCGCGCCGCCAAGCTCGTCGACCTTCGCCAGCAGGTCGGTCGCGTGTTGCTCGAGCTCATTCGTGAGATGCTCGACGTAGTAGCTGCCGGCGAGCGGATCAGCCGTGAGTGCGGCGCCGGATTCGTTGGCGATGATCTGCTGCGTGCGCAGGGCAAGCGTCGCCGCTTCTTCGGTCGGCAACGCGAGGGCTTCGTCGTAGCTGTTGGTGTGCAGCGACTGTGTTCCGCCGAGCACGGCCGACATCGCTTGAATGGCGACGCGCACGACGTTGTTCAGGGGCTGCTGCGCTTGCAGCGTTACGCCGCCGGTCTGAGTGTGGAATCGGAGGCGGCAGCTCGCGTCGCCGGCGTTGAAGCGGTCGCGCATGAGGCGCGCGTACATTCGCCGCGCGGCGCGGAACTTTGCCACTTCCTCGAAGAGATCGTTGTGCGCGGCGAAGAAGAACGACAGCCGCGGCGCAAACGTATCGACGCTCAGCCCGGCTTCGGTCGCGCGCGTCACGTACTCGATCGCGTTGGCGAACGTGAATGCGAGTTCCTGTACGGCGGTCGCGCCGGCCTCCCGCATGTGGTAACCTGAAATCGAGATCGCATTCCAGTTCGGCACCTCCGCCGCGCAGAAGCGGAACATCTCGGCGATGAGCGCAAGACTCGGCTCCGGCGGATAGATGTACGTTCCGCGCGCGACGTATTCTTTGAGGATGTCGTTTTGCGTGGTTCCGCTCAGCCGATCGCGGCTGATTCCACGCTCTTCTGCGACGACGATGTACATCGCCAAGAGCGTGGACGCCGTCGCGTTGATCGTCATCGATGTCGAAACTTTGTCGAGCGGAATGCTCTCGAAGAGCGTGTGCATGTCCTCGACAGTGTCGATCGCCACGCCAACCCGGCCGACCTCGCCCACCGCGCGCGGCGAATCGGAATCGATGCCCATCTGCGTCGGCAAATCGAACGCGACGCTCAATCCGGTTTGGCCGGCATCGAGGAGCATCCGGAACCGGCGATTCGTCTCCGCCGCCGTCCCGAAGCCCGCGTACTGTCGCATCGTCCACAGGCGTCCGCGGTACATCGTGGGCTGCACGCCGCGCGTGAACGGGTACGTGCCTGGATCGCCCAAGTCGCGCGCGTACTCGACGCGCGCGTCGTCTGGACGATAGACAGCTTCGATCGGAAGGCCCGAGGGAGAGGTCTTCGACAACGCTATGCGACGACCAGCTCCGGTTGTCCCGACAGCACCCGTTGCGCGAGCTCGACGTCGGTCTTGCTGCCGAT